>DATHSI010000207.1:0-2353 GCA_035464315.1 Candidatus Sulfomarinibacteraceae bacterium | reverse complement strand
CATGCCTGCACGGGCAACGGCGAAGCCGATGAAGACGACGAGAAAGATGGGCAGGATGATTTCCAGCAGGGGAGACATAGCGAATTATTCCACGAAGTTGAACTGGCAGATTGTATGCCTCACGGGTTCTTCGCGCCAATGGTTCACCAGGGATGGCTCGGCCTGCTTCAAATCGCGAAGGAGAGGGGACGGATTACTCAGGGCAGTCCATTGACATAGGCCAGTACCGCCCGCTCGAAGCTTTCATCGCGGTCGAGGTCCATCTTGTATCCTTCGCCGGCCTCAAGCGCCACAAAGCCGTGCAGCAGGGCGCGGAAACCGCGAATCGCATGCAGCGCTTCATCGCCCTGCAGACCACAGCTCGCCAATACCAGCAGCAACATCTGCAGTAGTTCCTGAGCCACAGCAGAGAGGGCCTCGTCCTGTGGCTCGGGCGCGCGCGTTGTCAGCGGGTAGATGCCCGGATGCTCGTGGGCGAAGCGGCGGTAGGCGCGGGCGACGGACAACAGCGCCTCGCTTCCCACTTTGCCCGTAGCCGCCTGGCGCAGACGGTCGAGCAACCGCTGCGCGGCAAAGGTCGCCAGCGCCTGGTTGAGATCCTGCAGGCTGTCGATGTGGTTGTAGAGCGAGGGCGTGCGCACATTCAGCGCGCGGGCCAGGGCCGTCAGCGTAAGCGCCTCTGCATCGCCGGCTGCGTCCATCATCTGCGCCGCCTGTTCAATGAGCCGTTGCCTGCTCAGGCGTCTGCGCTTAGCCACGGAGCGCCGCCTCCGCGGCTGCCAGGGCACGGTCCATGGCCTCGGCCGGATTCTCCAGCAGCCTTCCGTGCCCCACAGCCAGCCGGGTGGGGTTCAACGCTCGCAAATCCTGCGCCGATTCCAGGGCCGTGGGCAGGTGCCAGGTAGCCGAGGCGGGCAGGGGGAAAAGCCAGCGGCGCACACCGGCGACGGCGATTCCACCCTGGGTCTGAAAGGCGTCGCCGGCGATTAACGTGCCGTCTCGCTCATCAAAGAAGGCAATGTGATCCGGCGAGTGTCCCGGCGACTGCACAACGCGCAAGGAACCGAGCATGTCGCCCTGTGCCAGAAGTCGCGTGGGTTCGGTCTCACGCCGCACAAAGCCGCCGCGAAGCTCTGCCTGAGGCTCGTCCGGTTGCAGCGCCAGCTCGCCCTGTAGGAATTGCGCTGTGCGCTCGCCGAAAGATATTTCTGCCTCAGGAAGTGCACTACTGAGTTCGTCAAGCGCTCCCACGTGATCGGTATGCGCGTGTGTAAGCCCAAGGCGCGTGATGGGCAGGCCAATTGCTTCTGCTGCCTGCAGAATGTCCTTGCCGCTGCCGGCAAGGCTGGTGTCAATAACCGTCAGACCGTCGTCTTCACGGACCAGATAGGCGTTGAATACAGCAAGGCGCGTAAGCTGCCAGAGGTTATCGCCGAATGTTCTAATTTTCATTTCCTTTCTCCCTAAAAACTAATAGCTTTAGTTTATAAACTAATTATATTAGTTTGTCAAGAGTCAATATCGATTGTTAGTAAATTTTTGACCAAATGCTCCCAAAAGGCCAAACAGCGCATCAACCGATCGGTTGATGCGGTCGCTCCCAGTCGGTTGACCGCATAATCCATCCCTCGATAGCCCAAATTCAATCTCTCGGCTGGTTACTCTCTCCGGGCCGGCTGCTATTCTGTAGCCATTGAACACAAACTTAACAGTCAGAATTAGACAGGAGATGTCATGAAACAGGAAACACTTGACAATTCAGAACAGGTCAAAGGGGAACACGAAGTTGGAAAGTGGATGGGACCGTTTATGGTCCTCGCGGGCGCCATCTTCCTCATGGGGACGTCCGGGATTACCTTCGCGGGGCACAGTCCCTCGATGCTGGTGGCCCTGTTGCCCATTTATTGGATCGGCGTGTCGGCTTATAGGCGCTACAAGGAAGACGGCCGCCTCACCCGCCGTGTCTTCAGCATCGCCGTTTTCGCCGTGCTGCCCTTCGCCTACATCGCCGCGATGGCGCTGGGCTACAGTGTCTCAGGCCTGTGGCCCCTAGGCATCATTGTCGTTGGCGTTTCATTCATCTTATTTGGCGGCAGAAAATAGAGCTAGAGCTTGAAAGGAGGGTACCATGACACAGGTTATTAAAGTACGAAATCTACACAAGGCTTACGACGAAGTCACGGCCGTGGATGATGTTTCCTTTAACGTCGACGAAGGCGAGATCTTTGGCATCATCGGGCCAAATGGGGCCGGCAAGACGACGACGATTGAGTCAGTCATCGGGTTGCGCAAACCGGATGGTGGAAGCGTCTCGGTGCTCGGTCTGGATCCGCAAACCGAGGCGCGCAAGTTG
>DATHSI010000206.1:0-33058 GCA_035464315.1 Candidatus Sulfomarinibacteraceae bacterium | reverse complement strand
GTCCCCCCCGTGGACGCCGGAGATGATCTCAGACGAAGGTCGCGCCCGCTTAGGCCTCTGGTAGTGGTTACGCCGGTCGATTGCGCCGTGCGTCAGCAGCAGCGCGCACGGCTGGCGCAGCGGCGCTGTACGTAAACCAGGATGGAAACGCTTCTGTCAGAGCCGGTATCGCCTCTATTTGTACGCGACCATCTCTGCATATGAGACGTACCGGTAAGCAGGTCGCGTACTATCAGCAACGTCCAGCGATCCCCGACAATTTCGAGCGCTTTCGATACAGGGCAGTATTGGCCATACTTGTACATCAGTCGCTCCTCTTAACAGTAGCATACAGTCTAAGCAAAAACAGAGTCCAGTTCAATATTAGAACTATTCATCATGCTCGCGCCTTGTTATGCTGAACCCACTTTCCGCTATGGGTCAGGCCAATACGCAATCCTCGTGGCATGAGCATAACAAGGAGTGCACAGGCTATGTCAGCTTCGACAGAGTGGCAATTAGCGCGAACTTCAGCCGAGCGTTACCAGACGATTCTAACGCCCGCCATCCTAGGCCCATTCGCCAGGGAACTGGTGGACGTTGCAACGCTAAGAAAGGGTGAGTCGGTTCTCGACGTTGGCTGTGGCACCGGCGCTGCCGCAAGGTATGCGGCTGAAGTTGTGGGAAGCTGGGGTCGTGTTGTAGGAGTAGATGTGAACGCCAGCATGATTGAGGTGGCGCGCTCGCTACCGGCCGTTAACGGAGCTCCGATGGAGTGGCGCGTTGCCTCTGCAGACCTCTTGCCTGTGGATGACCGCAGCATCGACGGCGTGTTATGCGCCCAAACCCTGCAATTCTTGCCGGACAAACAGGCGGCCTTGTGGGAGATGCGGCGGGTGCTCAAACCTGGCGGTCGGGCTGCCCTCAGTCTGTGGTGCGACATAAAGGACAATCCCTATTTTTTCTGCCTAACTGAAACAATAGCGCGGCATATTGGCCTGCAAACAGCCGCCGGTTTGCGGGCCGCATTTGCCCTCAGCGCAGCAGATGAAATTCACACTCTGCTCAAAGAGGCAGGCTTTACACAGATAGAAATGGTCGTCCGGCGCGTTGACCTACAATTGCCGAATCTCATGGAATTTGTCCCGCGCCATATTAGCGCCACGCCGATGGCTGATGGGTTTGATCGCGCCTCTGAAACGCTGAAGGTCACGATTGTGCGCGAAGTTGCTGAACGGCTAAGTCCCTATCAGCTGAATGGGCGTGCACACATCCCGTTCAGGTCGCACCTGATCATAGCAAGAAGCTGAATCACTCCACGCAACAGACGTACTGTAAAATCGGGAGGCAATCATGAACGATCACCAGGCGGACCAGGTGACGTCAAACGCGGCCGTAATTGACGAGGGATTCTTCGTGTGGTGAAAAAAGTGAGGTGGCCGGTGCAACGGGCGTTGTCCGTGCCACCTCTGGGCGGGGAGCGATGCCAAGTATAGGGAGGCCTGAAGAAACGTCAAACACCTTTCTCTCGAGCTATGAAGCCACACTCATCTTCCATTAATCTTTCGCACCAGGCGGCAAAAGCGTCATAACTCCCCAACGCCCACCTTCTATCTCTAGCTCTGTCTACCGCCCGCGATAGGCATACGTCGCCGACAGCGCCACCGCGCGCACCAGGCGGCCCACGTCCTTCATCTTCGTCTTGTCTTTCTTGTCGTGCTTCTTCAGCACGTCCGGCAGTTCGTCGCCACGGTTGCGGCGGTTCGCTTCCGGCAGCAGCTCGTACTTGAGGCGCACGCGGTAGCCATCTTCGTTGACCATATCCACATAGTTGTCGTCGGCGCGGGTCACCGTCGCCGCCGCCACCTCGCCCGTCTTCGTCGTAATAGCCAGCGACTGCACGCCCTTGCCCGCGCGGCCCTGCACCGGCCATTCGTCCATCGGCACGCGCTTGATCCAGCCCTTCTCGCTGACAACCACCACGTGACCCGCCGTCTCCGGCTCAAATATCTCCGCCGCGATCAGCTCGTCGCCCTTTCCGATCTTGATCGCCGTCACACCACGGGCCGAAGCCGACTGCTGTGGATTCACGTCGCCGATCTTAAAACGAATCGCCTGTCCTTTGCGCGTGAAGATCATCACCTCCGTATCGTCGCCCGTGTCCACACCTGCGCCCAACACCTCATCGCCCTTCTTCAGGCCGATGACGCGCGCCCAGTTGGCGAACGACGTCGGCAAATCTTCCACTTTTACACGTTTCACCTGCCCCTGGCGCGTGACCAGCACCACGTGCTGCACGTCCTCGTGCAAGATGCCGCCGCCCACGATGCGCTTGCCCTGAGCCACCGTGTCATTAATCTGCGTCACCGGCGCGTGCCAGCCATCGCCATCGGCGGCGACCATGAACACGCGCTCGCTCGGCTCCGCGTACCAGCGCCCCACGGGCACCGAGGTGCGGCGGCTGGTCAGGCCCGTCATACCGCGGTCAGCGTAGCCCGGGCAGTCGCGCCGCTCGGCGTCCGTTTCATTCAGCGTCACAATCTGCGATTCGGTCAGATCCGTTGCCGTCACCGTCTCGCCCACGTGTTCTTCTTTGTCCAGAATCAGCGTGCGCCGCGGCGTGGCGAACTTCTCTTTCAACTCCGACGTCTCCGCCACGACCACCTTCAGCCGCGCCGCTTCGCTCTTGATCAGTTTGTTTAGCTCTTTAATGCGCGCCTTCAGATCGCGCTGCTCGTCTTTGAGCTTCTTCACTTCCAGGCTGGCCAGATTGCCCAGCGGCATGGCCACAATCGCCGCCGACTGCGCTTCGGACAGCTTGAACTGCCGCTGCAGGTTGGTCTTGGCCGTGTCCCGCGTGCGGCTCTTCTTAATCGTGGCGATCACCTCGTCGATGGCGTCCATGGCAATGAGCAACCCGTCCACGATGTGCAGCCTCGCCCGCCGCTTCTCGCGTTCGTAGCGGCTGCGCCGTTCGATGACCACCAGCCGGTGGCTGATAAAGTGCACCAGCGCGTCGCGCAGACTCAGATATTCCGGCCGCATGCCGTCTTCCGTGGGCACCAGGGCCAGGATCTGCGCACCAAACGTCTCGCGCAGCTGCGAATATTGCAGAAGCCCTTCCAGGATCTTGTTGGGATCGTGGCCGCGGCTGGTCTCCACCACCAGGCGCATGCCCTCATGATCGCTCTCGTCACGCACGTCGGAAACACCCTCAATACGCCCGTTGCGCACCTCTGTGCCGATGCGCTCCATGACCGTGGTCTTTTGCACCATGTAGGGCAACTGCGTGACCACGATGTTGTGCTTGCCGCCGCCCAGCGGCTCAATTTCCACGCGCGCCTGGGTGATCAGCCGCCCCTGGCCCGATTCGTACATCTTGCGGATGATGTCATCCGGCGTACTGCGCCCGTTATCACGGAAACGAAAAGCCAGGCCGCCGGTGGGGAAATCAGGCCCTTTGACGTACTTTAGCAAGTCGTCGACCGTAATCGCGTCTCGCTTCTCCCACTTGCCGGCCATAAATTCAATGGCGTCGCACAGCTCGCCCAGATTGTGCGGCGGGATGTTGGTGGCCATGGCCACGGCAATGCCCGAGGAGCCGTTCAACAGCAGGTTAGGCACCACCGAGGGCAGCACGGTCGGTTCCTGCAGGCTGTCGTCGAAGTTAGCCTGCCAGCGCACCGTGTCGTCGTCGATGTCCTGCAGCGTCAACTCCGCCAGCTGTGTCAGCCGCGCCTCGGTGTAACGCATTGCCGCCGCGCTGTCGCCGTCGATGCTGCCAAAGTTGCCCTGCCCGTCGATCAGGGGATCGCGCATGGAAAAGTCCTGCGCCATGCGCACCATGGCGTCGTACACTGATTGGTCCCCGTGAGGATGGTACTTGCCCAGCACCTCGCCCACCACGCGCGCGCTCTTCTTGTGCGGGCGATTGTGGCGCAGCCCCAGATCGTGGCCCATGGCGAAAATGATGCGACGCTGCACCGGCTTCAACCCATCGCGCACGTCGGGCAGCGCCCGGTCCAGGATCGTGTCCATGGCGTACATCAGCACGCTGCGTTCCAGATCTTTAGAGAATGCCAGTTGCCGGCTGGTTGTTGGTGTCGTCATACTCTGTCCTTTCGCTTACTCCTTCTCCGCTCGTCAGGCGTCAGCTGCCTATGCCTCTTGCTCCCACGCTTCCATGATCCATTCTTTGCGCGCCGAAGAGTTGGAACCCATCAACAGATTCAGATACTGCTGGGCGCGGTGCACGTCCTCGATCTGCACGCGCACCAGCCGCTCATCTCCCGGCCTCAGCGTTGTGTTTCGCAACTGGTCCGGGTTCATTTCACCCAGACCCTTATACCGCTGGATACTGGCTCCTTTGCCCAGCCGCTTTTGCGCCTGCTGCCGTTCCTTTTCCGTGTAGCAGTAAACCTCACTGCGCCCGTTGGACAGACGATACAGCGGCGCTTCGGCGATGTACAGGCACCCCTGATCGATCAGCGGGCGCATGTGCCGGAAAATGAACGTGTACCACAGCGCCCGAATGTGGAAACCGTCCACGTCGGCGTCCGTCAGCAACGCCACGCGCCCGTAGCGCCGGTCTTCCAGTTTGAAGTCAGCGCCTACACCGGCGCCCAGCGCGGCTACAAAAGCCATGATTTCCCGGTTTTTGAGTACGCGCAGAATGTTCGTCTTTTCTGAGTTAATGATCTTGCCCCGGTTGGCCAGAATGGCGTGATAGCGGCGGTCGCGCGCCATCTTGCAAGAGCCGCCCGCGCTGTCGCCCTCTACCAGGAACAGAATGCGATCCTTGACCGGCGTGCGCGGGTCGGTGTCCGCCAGCTTAGACAGGATCTGCGTATCGTCTGGCGCGTCCAGCACCGAGCGGCGGATGACCAACTGGCGCGCCTTCTTGGCCGCCTCGCGCCCCTTCGCAGCCGCCTCCGCCTGCTTGGCGATGGTGTTGACCACCGACTTCTTCTGCTCCAGGATGCGCGTCAGCTCGTTATAGGTCACAGACATCACCGCGCCCTGCGCCTCCGTTGTGGTCAGGCTCTCTTTGGTCTGGCTGGAGAATTGTGGCGTTTTGCTCATCTTCACGTTGACGATGGCTGCCAGCCCCAGCAGCAGGTCATCGCCGCGGATCGACTTCTTGACCCGCGAAAGGCGGTTAATGGCCTTGGTCAGCCCGGCCTGAAATCCGGATACGTGGGTGCCGCCCAGCGGCGTGGGAATGCCGTTGACGAAGGAATAAATCTGCGCCGCGTCGCCGTCCTTGGAGTACTGCATGGCCACCTCGACCGTGATGCCCTCGTGCTCCTCGGACGTCTCTTTGAAGTACAACGTCTTGTGCAGCGGGTCCAGCCCGTCGTTGAGGAAAGCGATGTAATCCAGCAGCCCGTTCTCCGAATGGAACGTCAACGTTACCGGCTCCTTTCCCCGTTCGTCCACCAGTTCGATGTATAGCCCGGGATTCAGATAGGAAAACTGCTGGTACTGCAGCGAGATGAAATCCAGATCCCAGGGCGGCGCGCCGTTCCACTCCATGCTCTCCGCGTCAAACCACTTGCGCTCCGGCATGAAAGATATCTCAGTTCCCGTGCCAATGCCGGGGTCAGGCTTCACCGCCAGGCTGCGCCGTCCCTCTTTCACCGTGGAAATGGTGCCGTTCTTCTTATAATTGATCTTCGTCTTGGCCGTGATCTCTCCAACGACCTCGCCGCTACCGGGGTTAACAATCTCCACACCGGTTTTGGCCTCGCCACCCTTCTCGAACGACTGGCGAAAGATGAGGCCGCCACGGCGCACGCTGGCCACCAGCCAGGCGCTCATCGCGTTCGCCGCCTTGGCCCCCACGCCATGCAGGCCGCCGCTGGACGCGTAGGCGCTGCCGCCTTCGAACTTACCGCCGGCGTGCAACTCCGTCAGCACCTGTGTCAGCGCGCTCATGCCCATGTCCGTTTTCCACTCCACCGGAATGCCGCGCCCGTCATCCCACACCGACACGGAGCCGTCCTTGTGCAGAGTCACACGGATGCAGGAACCGTAGTCGTTCATGATCTCGTCGGCCGCGTTGGAGAAGATCTCCTTCAGTATATGGTGCAGGCCGTACTTGCTGTTATTGCCGATATACATGCCCGGCAACTTGCGCACCGCTTCCAGGCCCTTCAGCTTGGTAATGCTCTCAGACGTATAGGTATTGTTGTTCTGAGCCATGGTTGATCCCTTTTGTACCGTTCTTCTTCCGTTGTGCGGACGCCCTCCGCACCGGCGCGGTCCCCCACCCCGCATACGTAGTAAATTCACACAATTAAAGACGAGGAATACCCGTTACGCAACTTCCTCGTATTTTACACGTCAGGGCGGATAACGCACCACTCTATGATAGCACGTTTGTTCGATTTTGTCTTGCTAATTGGTGCTTGGTCAAGGCCGGCATTCGTAAGGCAAATGTGCAAATCTGCCCAACATATCTGCCCCAAACCGGCGGGGCGAGGGATAAAATACGCCTACTCACCGCACAAACCGTCTTGATTTACCTTAGACTCCGTTCTTTAATAGAAGCATCCACAAAGCAAGGGAACGCATGTCCCAAAAACGATTACCCACCTGGCGCGAAATGAATCTGGATACCTCGCCTGAGGCTGAGGAGATTCTGTTCTCTCTCCTGCGCGAAGCGCCAGCCTGGAAAAAGTGGCAACAGATGGCCGCGCTCAACCACTCCGCTCGCCTCCTGGCCTTGGCTGGGCTCCGCCGCCGCCATCCACATGCCTCAGAGGAAGATCTACGCCGACGCCTCGCGGACATGCTGCGCGGTCCTGAGTTAGCCGCCAGGGTCTACGGACCGCTCCCTGAGTAAAAAGCCCCGTGCTTGAAGATACGGTCCTTAACATCACAGGATCTGGCTGTTATTGAGAATTATGTCGGTGATGTAGCCTGAGCGTTGCCTCCCCGTCGCCCGCCCGTCGTGTCACCCTGAGGCTCGAATGATACAGTATATGTACCGTTGAGCGCATTTCGCCAACATCAGGGAGAAGAAGCAGACCATGAAGCAAGGAGGCGTGCTTCAATGAAGAACGTTCGCTACATCATCGCATCTCTGGTCCTCTCCCTCGCCGCCTGCGTCCAGACAATCGAACCGGAGACGGCGACGCCACCCGCGCCAACAGACAGCGTGGCGCAGGCAACCGCCGCGAGCGTCACGCCGGCGGCCCCCACACCGACGATGCCCACAGCGACCGCGGCCGAAACGGCAACGGCGACGGAAACCCCGTTTGTCATCCCCACGCACCTGCGGCCCAGCCCCACGGCAAGCCCGCCCAGCCGCACGCCGACGACAACGCCCACCCCCTGGCCCACGCCGTCCTCCCTGCCTCTGCCCATGTCCCAGGAGCTGACATTTGAAGTGGTGGCGCACGAAGGCGGGCGCGCCTTCAGCGTCGCCACCGAGGGCAACGTGGCCTACGTGGGCCTCGGACCGCGCCTCGTCATGCTCGACGTGACTGACCCCGCCAACGTGCAACCGCTCGCCCGCAGCCCGGTCTTGCCCGGCCTTGTGAGCCCGGTGCTGATCGGCGAGGACGTGGTCTATGCCGGCACAGGGCGACATCTGCTGGTCCTGCAGGCCGATGACCAGGGTCAGCTCGACGTCCTCGCTGAGGTGCGGCTCCCCGGCTATGTTTCCCACCTGATCCAGGCCGACGGAATGCTGTACGCCGCCGGCTCCGTCCCTGCCGGTCCTGAAGAACAACCCACCGGCTTCCTGGCAGCCGTAGCACCCACCGAGGACAACGACCTGGCGTTCGTAGACGCCCCCTCGCTGCCCGCCGCCGCCAGCGGCATCGCCCGCGACGGCGACCTGCTCTACGTGGCGTTGGACCCGCTTGGCCCTGGCCCGGGTGAGCTCTTCGTCTTCGACCTGGACCGCGGCGCGCTGTTGGGCGAGCCGGCGACCACGCGCCTGCCGTTCCAGGACCAGGTGCACAGCCTGCACATGGCCGGCGAGACGCTCCTCGTCGGCGGGCACATGCACCTGTATGCCCTGGATACCGGCGACCCGGCCGGCGCTGGTTCGGTCGGCCTGGAGAAACGGTGGCAGGTCGACGCTTCTCCCGATCTGTTCCTGCCCATGGTCGAGGGCATGGCCGTCGTGGGCGACACCATCTACGTCGTGGGCAATGTGCCCGCCGGCGCCTACATTCCCTCACGCCTCGCCGTGCCCGCGCCCGAGCTATTAGAAGGCGAGGGCGGTTCAACCACCTCGCCCCTGGTCTCCCTCAGCAACAACCGCCTCTTTGTCACCGAGGGCGATTCGCTGCAGATTTACGACGTCAGCCAACCGGGGGAATTAGTACAGATCGGCGGCTACGGCCCGTTCCCCACCCTGATGAGCACGCTGGCCATCGAGGAACCCGCGCCCGGCGAGGAACTCCTCTACCTCTATAGCGCCAGCTCCAATGACTCGAGGGCCGAGGAGCTGTTCACCTTCCGCCTGCCCGACCTGCAGCCGCTGGGATATCTGAGCATCGAGGCAACAAACGAGCCGCAGCTGAGCCAGGGCGCGCTGTTCGACCTGCTGCTGCATCAAAATCAGGCTTATGCCGTGGCGCGGGACGGAATACGCCAGATAGACATCTCCGTTCATTCCGCACCCCGGATCATCGCCCACCATCCGTTTACAGAAGGTGCCCTTTCTCCGCGCGGCCTGGTCGCCGCCGGCGATACGCTCTACCTGAGCGTGCAACGACCGCCCCAGCTTGCCGCTATCTCCTTCGACGCCACAGGCAACAGCGAACAGACCGGAGAACTGGCCCGACCTCTGCAGGGCAATAACATCAACGACGTGACTGCTGCCGGCGATACGCTCTACCTCACCACCTCCGAACATCCAGAGGGCTGGCTACACACCATCGACGTGAGCGCCGGCAACCCGGAGCGACTGGCCACCCTGCCGCTACCCGGCGAGCCCGCCTGGGGAATACTGGCCGCCGACGGGACGTTGCTGGCCGTCGCGGTCAACGAACAGCTCATCTTGATTGACGTCTCCGCGCCGGATCGTCCCCAGGCCCTGAGCGCGGTCACTCTCCCCTTCGCCGCCGAACAGTTCCGTTCCATCAACGCACTCGCTTTCCAAGAAGATCTGCTCTTTGTGATAGCCAGCTCAACCCTTCTGGCCATCGACGTGTCCGATCCCACCGCCCCCCGCGCCCTGGGCGGATTCCAATTACCAAACTGGGGCGATCACCTGGCCATCTCCGGCGACACGATTGTCGTGGGCGATGGCAGCATGGGCGTGTTGGTGTTGCGCATGAACCGCTAACGGAGCGCCGGCATCCTGCCAGCCCCGCCCAATCCATCCCGCGCGCGTCATCGACAAAACCGTTGAGCCCCCTCGCTCAGTTCAACGAGCAGCGTGAATCCGCGTTCATCTGCGGCCAACTCTACCTTTGGCGCGAGGAAGCGAGAGTCCTCTAAACGGATGTTGACCTCCGGGAACACTTGTTCTATGATGTAAACACAACCGTAACCGGCCCATCGTCACAACACCGCCACACTCGCCTATTTTACGACAGGAGGATCCCATGTCTGACGAAACCCGTACCCTCTCCTTTGAACAAACCATTCCCGCCACTCCCGACGCCGTCTATCATGCTTTCACCAACGCCACCGCCCTACGCGAGTGGTTATGTGACGTAGCCACCGTGGCGCCCCGCGAAGGCGGGCGCTGCTATCTGGCCTGGAACGACGGCTACTACAGCAGCGGCGAATTCAAAGGGCTGGCGCCCGGCGAACGGGTGGCCTTCACCTGGCACGGGCGAGGCGAACCGGGCACCTCCAGCGTGCGAGTGAGGTTGACGCCCGATGGCGATGAGACTGGAGTGCACATTGTCCACGACGATCTGGGGACCGGCGACGGCTGGGCCGAGACCCGCTCCTCCCTCGAACGGGGCTGGTCCTTCAGCCTGGAAAACCTGGAGTCGATCTTCAGCACCGGCGCCGACCTGCGCTTCACACAGCGCCCCACGCTGGGCATCACGGTCAGCGATTTCGACGCCGCCATTGCCGAGCGTATGGGCGTCCCTGTAAACGAGGGCATCTGCCTTGACAGCATCGTACCCGGCATGGGCGCCGAAGCTGCCGGCCTGCAGGATGGGGACGTCGTCGTCAGCATTGCGGGCAAGGAAGTGGTGGACTGGGCCAGCCTGGCTGATGCGCTCCAGGGCCACCGCGCCGGCGAGGAGGTAGAAGTCGTCTTCTATCGCGGTCCCCAGCGCAAGCAGGTGACGATGACCCTTTCCGGCCGTCCCATCCCTGAAATTCCGCAAACCATCGGGGGGTTAACAGACGCCGTACAGGAGCGTTACGCTCAGATCAACGCCGATCTGAGCGAGCTCTTCGCCGGCGTGACTGAAGCGCAGGCTTCCCGCAAATCCTCGTCTGAAGGCTGGAGCGCGAGAGAGATCGTGGCCCATCTGATTCACAGCGAGCGCGGCTGGCATTCGCAGATGGCCGACATTGTTACCGGTCACGAACCCTGGTACGATGACTGGGGCGGCAACCTGCAGACGCGCATTGAGGCCACCCTCGCCGCCTATCCCACCACCGCCGACCTCCTGGAGGAGTTGCGCTGCCTCCATTCCGAAACTGTTGCCTTCGTCGAACATCTGCCTGCCACGTTCCTGGAACGCAAAGCCAGCTACTGGCGGTTGGCCTACCAGCTTCTTGAAACTCCCTACCACCACCACACCCATATGGACCAAATGCGCGAGGCGATGGCGGCGGAGTGACCTGAGACGACTACATCCTATCATGCAATGTAGCCGAGGATTCCATTCCTCAAAAGGGCAGAACCAACACTGCGCCATTCCGCCCTCCCGCGTGTACCTCCTATGAGAGCATGATGCCGTTACACGAGCGAGAGCACGCGAGGGCCAACAATCGACTTTGATTAGCGCGCGGATGAAGAACAGGAGCAGTTCGAAGGCGCGGCGCAGGCGCAACTTTCGCGGACACTAAGCCGCCGCTGGCTGTGGCTGTCCATCTTCACCTTCCTGACGCTGGTCGCCGGCTTTTTCCGGTGGCGGGAAGCGCAGCAGCGTGTGGCTGCAGCCGAAGATGACGTGCGGGAAGAAGTACGCGCCGCCCACCGTCTGGCCCAGCGCGCAGCGCTTGTCACTGCTCGAGCAAGTGCGAGCGTAATTCGGCCACGGCTTCTTGCAGTGCCTCCTCTGTTACCTCTACCCTTTCAAGCAGTTCGGGATCGAGAGAAGGATCGGCCGCTTTCAGCGTGTCAAGCATGGCTCCCGCAGCAAACAAGACCTGTAGCGTGTCGTCGTTAAGCTTCCGGTTGCGCCGGGCCTGCTCGCGGCTGATCTCCAGCAATTGCGCCTGCAACTCGCTCGTATCTCGTTCTTCTAACCAGCGACGGAGGAGATACAGCGTCCCGGACGCCAGAAGCGGACCGGCGGTGCCAAACACGATGATTTCAGCAGCAAGATGATACTGATACCCTAGATTGGTGTGTATCCATCGGGCCGGACCCAGCTGGTATCCGACCACGAGCACAAATAGGAAAAGTGGAGCGATCCAGGTCAGGTGCCGAAGAATAGTAGTCAATGGAAGGGATCCCGGCATACGCCATCCTGACGTAAGCTTTGCTTCCTTACCTTCTTGATTTCGCTTGTTCAACAGGATCGTGGACCTGGGCATACTCGGATATCTCAATCTTTCTCGCCGCTCGGGCGTCTACGAGACTAAGAGTATCACGGAGGGTAGCAGACTGGAACAGTGTCATCTGTCATAGATCGTCGTGCACATTGTCATGCACAAGCGTCGGACCCGATGATTCAGGGATTGTGAGGAAACGATTGAAATCATTTACCGCGTCCCCCCATCGCCCGCCTGGGCCGCTCGCGGTCTTCATAAGTTCGTCTGCCGCTCTTACATACCGATCACATCACACAGCTACTCTCGTCCCTCCCACCAACGCCGAAACGAGCGCTGGCTTTCGCCACTACCCCTCCCCGCCAGGATACTCTCAACGCTCAGGTGTTCATCCAGATCAGGCCAGCCAATGGCTGAACCATGGCCCAGCAATTCATAGTGATTTCGTTCTGCGGGCGTCGCATGAGCCAGACGTGGATACCACTCCAAAGGTACGGTGATCGTTCGCCCGTCAGCCAGGCGAATGGTTAACTGTTCGTCGCTTACTTCTACGGCTACAGCAATCGGAACGTTCAAAACATCTCCTCCACCACCCCTCGACAATCCGCCACCGTCGCCTCGCGCGGGTTGTTGTGGATCAGCACCATGCGCGTCGTCTCCTCGGCAACCAGGTCCCAATCGACCTCGTCCAGCGCCACGTCCAGCTCGTCCAGGCGCGTGGGCAGGCCCAGGTCGCGCACGAACTGCGTCATCGCCGCTACCAATGCCTCGCCGTCCGCATCCTCAGGCAGGTCCGCCACGCGGTTCAGGGCGCGACGGCGTTCCTCGGAGATAGAAGGCAGGTTGTAGCGCAGCACGTAGGGCAGGAGCAGCGCGTTGGTCAGACCGTGGTGCAGGTGCAGGTGGCTCGTAATCGGCCCCGATAGGGCGTGAATCAGGCCTAGCCCGGAGTGGTCCATGGCCGTACCCGCCCATAGCGCCGCCAGCATCATCTGCTCCCGCGCCTCCCGGTCGTCGCCGTTGGCCGTGGCTCTGGGCAGGTAGGTCCAGGCCGTTTCCAGCGCGTCCAGCGCCAGCCGGTCCGTGTGCGGGTTGGCCCGCTTGCCCACGTACGCTTCCAGAGCATGGATAAAGGCGTCCATGCCCGTCGCCGCCGTCAGTTTCGGTGGCAGGCCACAGGTCAGCGCGGGGTCCAGGACAGCGACGTGGGGGAACATCAGCGGGCTGAGCACTCCCTTCTTGAATGGATTATCGGGGTCGGCCACCACAGCCACCTTGCTCACCTCGCTGCCCGTGCCCGCCGTGGTAGGCACGGCGATCAGGGGCCAGCTTCGTTCGGTAATGGCCTTGCCAGCCCACTGGTAATCGGCATAGCTGCCGCCGTTGGCCAGCAGCAGGGCCACACCCTTGCTCACGTCAATGGGGCTGCCGCCGCCCAGCGCCACCAGCGCCCCCACCTCCGTCTCACGCGCCAGGGCCAGTCCCGCAGCCACTTCGTCCGTGGTGGGGTTGCTGCTGACCTCGGTGAAGAGGTGCACGGATTTGGCGCGATCCTCCAGCGTCTGGGCCAACTCCTGCACCATCCCCAGCTCGGCCAGGCCCGGGTCGCTGATCAACATCACGCGCCGCGCGTCGAGGGCGTCCAACTGTTCGGCAACCGCTTCCCCGGCTGCCTGTCCAAATACGATCTTCGTCGGTAAATAGTAAGTGAAACTGCTCATGCTTTCTTCGTCGAAACCCAGACGGCCTTGACCTCCGTCAAGGATTCAATCATCTCCTGTCCATTGTCGCGCCCGTAGCCGCTGCCTTTGTAACCGCCGAAAGGCACGGCAGAATCGAACATATCGTAGGTATTGATCCACACCACGCCGCTCTTGATCGCCGCCGCAACGCGGTGGGCGCGGCCCACGTCCCGCGTCCACACGCCCCCGGCGAGGCCAAAGGGCGTGTCGTTGGCGCGGGCAATCACCTCATCCTCGTCGTCGAAAGCGAAAACGGGTAACACGGGGCCGAAAATCTCCTCGCGCGCGATGGCCATCTCGTCGTCCGCGTCCGTAAATATGGTCGGCGGCACGTAGTAGCCGTCGCGCCAGGCATCCGGTCGCAGCCGTTGCCCGCCGCAGGCCAATCTGGCCCCTTCCTGCACGCCGCTCTCGATATAGCCCAGAATCGTCTCCAGCTGTTCCTCGCTAACGATGGGCCCCAGGTTGGTGTCGCCGGCCAGAGCGTGACCGACCGTCACGTCCCCGGTCATCGCCGTCAGCTGCTGCACCACCTCGTCGTAGAGCGGACGCTGCACAAACAGCCGCGCGCCGGCTACGCAGCTCTGACCCGTGTTGCCAAAGGCAGCCTTAAACGCGCCCGGAATCGCCTCCTCCAGGTTCGCATCTTCAAAGATGATATTGGCCGCCTTATTGCCCAGCTCCAGCGACAGCCGCTTCAGGTTGCCCGCCGAGGCGTGTACGATAGACTGGCCCGTCTTCACCGAGCCGGTGAACGCGATCTTGTCCACATCCGGGTGCTCGGCCAACGCCGCACCCGCGCCTTCGCCGTAGCCGGTGAGAATATTGACCACGCCCGGCGGGATGTCCGCCTCCTGCACCAGCTCGCCGATGCGCAAAATGGCCAGCGAGGCCAGCTCCGCCGGCTTAAAGACCACCGTGTTGCCGCAGGCCAGCGCCGGCGCCAGCTTCTGCATGGCGTGGATCAGAGGATAATTCCAGGGAATGATGATACCCACCACGCCCACCGGTTCCCGCCGCGTGTAAACAAACTGGTTGGGAATGGACGGCGTGGGCGTGTAGCCCGCCAATTTCGTGGGCAGGCCTGCGGCGTAGTAAGTCCGTTTGGCTGCCGCCGGGGCGTCGATGCGCCGCGTGTGGCTCAGTGGCTTGCCGTTGTCAATCGATTCCAGCTGCGCCAGTTCTTCGGCAGCTTCACTGATGATATCTCCAAGGCGCCGCAGCCGCGCCTCGCGGTCGGCCGGCGTCATGCGGCTCCACGGCCCATCTAGCGCCGCCCGCGCCGCAGCCACCGCCCTGTACACGTCCTCCGGCCCCGCCACCGCCAGCTGCGCCAGCTCCGAGCCGTCAGAGGGATTCACCGTGGCAAACGTTTCCCCCGACGCCGCCGGCGTCCACTCGCCATTAATTAACAGTTGGTGCGGGGATTTCTCAATAAACGCCTGCGCGTCGGCGCTAAGCGTCGCTACATTCGATGCTGTCGTCATAAACTACCTCATTGAAATTGTAGAACGATTTTTCCAAATCGTTCCCGAAAGAATGGAACGAACGTTACACAGAGAAACACACAAGCAAACTGCAGGGAGAACCACGGAGAGAAAAATCAAGCTCTCTGTGGTCCTCCTCGCGGCCTATGGCCGCCCTTCTCCGTGCTCCTCCGTGTCACTTAGTTCCCTCACAGCGCCGTATACGACAATCCACTCAACTTCGCAAAAGCCGCGAACTCGTCGCCGAGGTCGCCGTAGACCAGGCACGGGTGATGTTCCCAACCGTCGTCCAGCAAGCGATGCACCACCTCGCCCGCCGGCGTGTTCACCGTGCGCGCCAGGCCCGCAGCGCGGCGCAGCGTCACGCGCTCGTCCAGCAACTCTACGGCAATCGTCAGCAGGCGCAGTTGACCACCGTACAGGCCGATGCGCGCCAGCGTGGCCCGACCCTGCGCAAACGTATACTCCACTTCACGCCCATAAGCCCCGTAGCGGATTTCGCCGGGATCCCGCGCCAGGCTCTCCGCGCCGCCGTAATGCCACAGCGTCAGCGTCGAGCCCTCGTCATCCCAGGCGCTGACATCCACCAGCGTGGGAATGGTCTCCGTCAGTGCCCGCTGCAGAGCCATGGTCACCGCGCCGTTGACGTCGCCCTCCGGGGCCAGCACCACGCCGTCTTCCTGGATCCAGCCCAGCACGGGCCAGAAGCCGCCCACGACGTCGGCGTCAAAAAATTCGGGCCAATCCTTGATCGCTATCACCTGATGCCCGCTCTCTCGTACCACATTGGTCAGCGCGCCGTAGAAGCGCTCCATGCGCGCCACGCCCTCCGCCGGCAGCTCGCCGCCTTCAATGAGCGGGAACTTCTCGCGCGGAGCGTCCCGCCGCGCCCCACTCTCCAGCTCGCGGCTCAACTCATTAAGCCCCACATGGTCGATAGCCACGCCCAGCTCGCGGCGCAGCAGCAACTCGTCGAAGGCGCAGGGATAGAAGCCCGGCGCGCGAAAGCCGATCAGTCCCACCCGCGTGCGCCGCAGCTCGCCCAGGGCCATAGCCGCCCGGATGCGCGCCAGCAACGCCCGTTGCACTGACTCGTCGGCCGGGTCGCCGTGCGCAAACGTGTGCGGCGCCTCCAGCGCCGTTAGCGTGTACGTAATCATGTTCGCGCCGCAGAGGCTGTTCAGCGAAATCTCGCGATCCAGGGCCGGCTCCGGCAGCGAGTGCACGATAATGGGCACGTTCAGCGCCTGCGCCAGCCGCGCCGGCGCTTCGCCATCGGGAAAGGTCGCCACCTGCAGCAGCAGCGCGTCCACGTTGGCCTGCCGCAGGCTGTCGATGGCCTCTTCCAGCGCGCCCGCATCGGTGACCACCGCCTCCGGGCCTGCAAGCGCATAATGCTCGGCCAACATTGCCCGCGTCTCGTTCAGGTGGCGCGTCGCCGTCTCAATACCGAACCAGGGCACGCCGATAGAAACGACGCCCAAGGGGCGCCGGTCAGTTGCTGTCATTGGATTCCTCCTCATTGTCCGGCGCGAGGGCTTGCGCCACAAATTGCTCTACTTCGTCACGGGTGGGGATACCCGCACGCCCCCCGATGCGCCGGCACTTCAGGGCCGCCGTGGCGCTGGCGAAGGCCAGACAGCGGCGCGGCGACCACTCCTGTAAATAAGCATAGATATAAGCGCCATGAAAAACGTCGCCCGCGCCCGTCGTGTCCACAACGTCCACGGTAAACGCCGGCTGGTGTAGGCGGCGGTTGCCGTAGTGCTCTTCGTCCCAAAACCAGGCGCCGCGCTCCCCGTCTGTGATCACCACCTGTTGCGGCCCATACGCTTTCAATAACGCCGGCCCGGCCTGCAGCGGTTCGTCATACCCCGTATATCGTTGGGCAAAATCGCGGGCGACTACCAGCAAATCCACGAGCGGCAATATTTCCTCGATCCCGGGCCACTTCTCGCCCGCGCCGCCGTCAAAGGAAACGGTGACGCCTGCCTCACGCGCGATTTCCGCCGCCCGCCGCGCCGCCGCCGGATACACGCCATCCAGGTGCAACGCGCGAGCCCTCTGGATCAACGACGCCGGTACCTCCTCGGCAGCCAGATCGGGCAGGTTGCCCGGCCTATAAAGTATCGAGCGTCGCCCGCTGGATTCGTCAACCAGGATCACAGAGAGCGATTGGTCGCCCTCGGTGCTGAATCGGGCCTGCGAGGTATCCACGCCGTACCGCTCGAACTCATCCCGCGTGGCGCGCCCCCAGCGCCCGGCGCCGATCACGCCCACATAACTGGTCGTCGCGCCCAGGCGGGACGCCGCCACCAGTGCCGTCGCCGCCGGCCCGCCGCCTTGCAGCACAATATCGTGCACAGCATACACATCATCCGGCCCTGGCAGGTGCGGCACCACGGTCAGGATGTCCATGGTAGCCAGCCCCAGGCCCACGATGTCGAAAGCTCGCTCGTCACTCATCGCTCAGTCCAGGCTCGTAGTGACCGCTTCAGCGGTCGGGCGGCGGATGGTGTTTTACAAAATAATTACCTAATGCTGTGGCCGGTCTCCCAACCGAGCCACCAGCGGGCGCAGGGGCCAGAAATGGCCTGAGGAGACCGGCCCGAACCCATTGAGTAGTTAATTTGTAAAGGTCAATAAGCCGCCACTACAAGCATTCAATAATTCACTTAACATAGCACTCATGTCTCACCCTCCGGCGCAGAATATAGCCGGCGCAACTCATCACGCCGCCCGGCGACCCCCAACGCCTGAAACAGTTCAGCAAACCACGCTTCACACGTTGCCCCCAGCGCCTCGCGCCGTTTCTGCGGCAGCATCCACAGCTCCCGCTTGAAGCGACCCCAGGCGCGCCAGCGGTTGTGGTAGAAGCGTTGGGCCACGGACAGGGTATCACCCTGTTCCTCATCCGCCCCTTGCTCCGCGTAACTCACCGCTTCGCCGACCAGCTCGTCGATCATCCGCTGCCGCAACTCATCGGGCAACGCCTCGTGGTCAAAGACCATGTTCTGGATCGCCGTCGCCAGGTGCACTTCGATAGCCCCTACTCCAGGCAATTGTTCGAACTGTTCAAGGGTCAGGGTAGAGGCCCCGTGCTGCACCACGCCCGGCAGCCCGTACGCCTCACGCGCCAGGCGACTCAGGCGTTCTACCAGGGCCAGGTCCAGAGGCATATCGCCAACGCTGCCGTCGGCGCGCACCACGCCGCCGTGCCGCGTCCCCGTCTGCACGCTGAGCTTGCCCAGACCGGTCACGCCAGGCGGCAGCGCCTGCTGATACGCGGACAGAAACGCCCGCAGGTCATCAGGCGTCGTGTTCTGCCCGCCGATCACGCCCACTTCACCGCCGACAACGACATCAGAACCACCCTCAGCGCGGATAAAGGCCGTCATCGCCGCCGTCGCCTGCGCATTCGCCGCATGCCGCGCCGCGCCCGTAGCCCCGGCCTCCACCAGGTCCGCGGCGTCGATGTCGATCTGTCGCATGCCCGCATCCAGCGCCTCGCGGCACAGCGCCTCTACCGGCGAAAGATCTTCCGATTCCACGTGGAAATGATCCCCCTGCAAAAAGACAGGGCCACGGTATCCTTCGCGCACCGCTGCCGCCAGCACCATCGCCGCGTACTCCATGAAAGACTGGTCGCCGGTCGCCGCTTCGCTGGGCGCCAGTTCGAACATCAGCGGGCCTGCTTGCACGCGGGCCGCCGCGCGCCACGCCGCGCGCGCCAGGTCGTAGGTCAGGCCGCGCAGGTTCACCGCGGGCACCGTAAGCGGTTCCACCGCCTCATCGGCCAACGCCCTGTAGTAAGCGCCAATCGACGCCAGGGTCACGCCGTATTGCAGGCACGCATCGCGCAGGGCGCGCGCCGCCTCCTGCCGCTCCTCAGGCGGCGCCAGAGCCATAGAGCGCGTCGCTTCGTCCAGAACCTCGTGCGTCGTCAGCGCCATATCAGTCGCTCTCCCAGGCGCGCACCGTGTACTTTTCGATAGCTTCGGGGTTCAACCGGAAACCGAAGCCGGGCGCTTCGGGTACCGTAATCCGGCCCGCCTCGTCCACGTCGTACGGCTCGGCGAGCATAAAGTCTCGCGCCTCGTCGCTCCAGGCCGGAGGATCGACGGGGAACTCGAACCAGGGACAGTTGGGCGTCGCCGCCGCCAGGTGCAGATTCGCGCCCAGGCCAATGCCGTTGGACCACGTGTGGGGGATAAACGGTTTGTAAGCAATCTCGGCCAGCGCCGCGATCTTGCGCAACTGGAAGACGCCCTCAGAGAAGGCCGCGTCAGCCTGGATGATGTCGTAGCAGTTCAAATTGATCAGATCGCGATATTCGTGCAGGCCCGAATTCAGTTCGCCGCCGGCGATGGGAATATCCACCTGCGCCGTCAGTTGCGCCAGTTGCTGGTAGTTATAACGGTGCAACGGTTCCTCCAGCCACAGCACGTCCAGCTCTTGCATCGCCTGGGCCACGGCCAGCGCGTCGTGAAAGCCCCAGAAGTTGTGCGGGCCGGGACTGGGCATAACGTGAGCCTGGTTGGCGTCCACCATCAGCTCAATGGCGTCGCCGAACTCCGCGCGCACCGCCCGCACCAGGGCGATGTCGTCCTTGATATCCGGCCGGCGCAGACGCAGCTTGAAGGCCTTGAATCCCCGCTCGCGCAGCGCGTGCAGGCGCTCGATCTGCTCCGCCGGCTCGCAGATTTCGGCCAGGCTGGCGTAGGCCGGCAGCGTCTGCTGGTAGCCGCCCCACAGGCGATACACGGGCAAACCCGCCGCCTTGCCGATGATGTCCCACAACGCCATCTCCACGGCCCAGGGATAGGAGCCATCTCGCGAGGCGCTACGCAGCACCGGGCTGATGCGCTCCACGGCGAAGGGGTCGGCGCCCATGATATACGGCGCCACCATGTCCCGAATCGTATTCAGCCCCATCTCCCCCGTGTGCGGCAAAGCGCCCACGCCGCAGAGCCCCTCGTCGGTCTCGATCTCTAATAGCGTGCAAGAGGTGTGCTCAAACGTGCGCCCCGGCGCCCAGCTGGGATGCAACGGCGCGCTCAGCGGATAGGTAAGCACTTTGCACCGAATGTGACTGATTTTCATAAACGACTTCCTCTGTAGAACGAGTTTGTTGCTCGCTTCAATGCATTCAACCACGCGCCAGTTCTTGATCCTGTTTAATCGCCGCCAGCAAATACTTGCCGCCCTCGTGAATGTGATGCAGGACGGCCTCGGCAGCCAGGTCAGGATCGCCGCCGCGCATGGCCTCTACAATCTTCCCGTGCCGTTCCGCCAGATTGCCGATGTCCGGATAGTAGCTGGAGGAATTGTAAACAACCATCGTGATCTGCGCCGACATGCTGCGCCACACCCGGATCAGGCGCGAATGCTCCGATAGTTCCACCAGGCGTTGGTGAAAGCGCGTGTCCACGGTGGCGGCGGCGACGCGATCTTCCTCTTCCATCTGCTCCACCCGGCGCATCTCGTCCAGCACATCCTCCAGCAGGGCCAGGTCGCTGCGCCGTCCGCGGGCCGTTACCCGCCGCACCGCTTTCTCTTCCAGAATGGCGCGCAGATCGAAGATTTCCTCAATATCGCGGTTGGTGAACTCAATCGTAAACGTGCCCCGGTTGGGAATCACCTCCACCAGCCCATCGTGGGCCAGCTTGCGGATCGCTTCGCGCACCGCCATGCGGCTCACGCCAAACTGGTCGGCCAGACTCTGCTCCACCAGGTGTTCGCCGGGGCCCAGCCTGCCCTGCAAGATAGCCTCCATCAGCGCCTGGTACACGTGCTCGCTCAACGTCGACCGCGCGCGCCCCTTAAGAGGCGACAGCGTCTTCATCCAGTCGTTCTGGTTCTCTCGACTCACGTCGCCCCCTCCTAATTCTTGACGGCGCCGGCCGTGATGCCCGCCACCAGATATTTCTGCAAGAAGACAAACAGAGCCACTACCGGTAGAGTTGTCACCACGCTGCCGGCCATCAGCAGGTTCCACTGGATCTGATACTGGCCGATGAAGGAGTGCAGCCCTTGGGGCAACGTCTGTAACTCCCGCGAACTGATAAACGTGGTGGCGAAGAGAAATTCATTCCAGGCCAGAATGAAACTGTAAATGATCGTGGCCACAATGCCCGGCGCCGCCAGCGGAAGCGTTACGCGCAGATAAGCGCCCAGCCGCGTGGCGCCGTCGATCATCGCCGCCTCCTCCAGCTCCGGCGGAATGGAGCGGAAGTAGCCGGTCAGCATCCAGATCGAATAGGGCAAAGCAAAAGAGGTATAGGAGATGATCAGCGCCGTGTGCGTGTCCAGAATGTTCAGGCTGCGCATGGCCACAAAGTAGGGCATGACCAGCAGCACCAGGGGAAAGAGCTGGCTGAGAAGCGTAACCAGCATCAGTTTATCCCGGCCCGGAAATTCGTAGCGGGCAAAACCCAGCCCCGCCAGCACCGACACAGAAACAGAAATGGCTGTGGTCACCGCCGCAACCTTGACACTGTTCCAGAAGTAAAGGGCAAAGTTTTCGCTGGTCCACACCTCCAGGTACGTCTCCCACACGAACCCCTGCGTGGGAAACAACGTCACCGGGCGCGAAAACATTTCTCTGCTCCCTTTCAGCGACGTCAGGATCATATAAACAAACGGTCCGGCAAACACCACGAAGACCAGGGCCACCAGGATAAAGATGAAACCGAGGTACACGGCGCGCTGCCCGCGGCGGCCCAGCAAGGGGCGCTGTGCATTGCGCCGTCTGGCAGCCATGCTATGAGAATGTTCGGCCATTACTGCACCTCCGTCTGAGCTTTGATGTAATAGCGGCCAAAGAGCACGACGGCCACAAAGAGGATAAAGAAGACGATCATGCCCGCTGCCGTGGACGTACCCAGGTTAAACTGCTGGAACGCCTCGCGATAGACCAGAATCGTTAGCGTCTCCGTGGCCCGCAGCGGACCACCGCCTGTCAGCAACCAGATGGCGTTGAAATTGTTGAAGGTATAGATCGTTGTCAGCGTGGCGGCGATGATGATCGTGGGCATAATCAGGGGCAACGTCACGTAGCGAAACCGCTTGATGCCATTCGCCCCATCCACCTTGGCCGCGTCATAGAGCTCGCTGGGCACCGCTTGCAACACGGCCAGGATCATCACCGTCACAAACGGCGTACCTTTCCAGATGCTTTCTATGATCACGGCCCACATAGCGGTGTTGGTATTACCCAACCAGGCAATCGTTCGCTCAATCAGGTCCAGCCGGAGAAGAACGGCGTTAATGATGCCGAACTCCGCATCGTACATCCAGCGCCAGGTGAGCGCGGCGACGACCGATGGCGTAATCCACGGAATCAGGACCACGCCGCGCGCTAGCGCGCGCATGGGGAACTTCTGATTCAGGAGGATGGCCACCCCGGTCCCCAAAATGATCTGGGCCACCAGGTTAGACAACGTCCACACAACTGTGTTTTCGACGGAGTTCCAGAAGTAAGGCTTCTGGACTATCTCCACATAGTTTTCGAGTCCGATAAAGGGAGTGCCGCCGCCAGGATTAGTGAGGACGATCTTGTGCACACTCATCCACAGCGCCCTTCCCACAGGATAGACGATTACCGCACCCAGCAGCAGAAAGGCCGGCGCGATAAGCAGATACCCCGTCCAATTCTTCTTCATGACGCTCGCTTACCTTTCGATTTTGATTTCGTTACATTCTCCACGCCGCCCGCTCCGCTGCTGCCGTAGCCCACTGCCTCCTCCCGTCGCTCTCACAACAGCGGTGTACCGGGCCGCTCCACACTTCTGCCTGGTGCAGTGCAGACCTGCAACGCAGACCGGCGGCGCAGACCCGGTACACTCCAATAACACAATTACATTACATTAGATGATGGACGAGCACGGCTCAGTTGCCAAGCGCTTCGTTGGCGCACACCTCGGCTTCGTCCATGGTCGGCCCGATCTCTGCATCGTTCAGCAGAATCTCCTGGAATGCCGGCTGCAGGCAGTCCCAGTCGACGGCCGTCCAGTTGGGGATCGGCGGGCGGGCGCGAGCGTACTCCAGGCTCTCCACGAACACTTCCATGCGCGGATCGTCCTGGACGATCTGCTGCTGGTCCATGTTTCCGCGGCGCGCCGACAGGCGGTTGTAATAATCCATCATCTCAAAGCTCACGGGGCCCGTCAGGTACTCAATCAAGGCGTAGGCAGCCTCCGGGTGCTCCGTATTGCTGTTGATCATGATGTTGGCCCCGCCGACAACGCTGGCCGGTTCTTCGGACACAGGCAGAGGCGCAACGCCCCACTCAAAGTCCGGTTCCATGCCGTCAACAGCATTCAGGCCCCAATCGCCGACGGCATACATGGCCACGATCTCGTTGCTGAACGCAGCGGCGAGCTCATCCCAACCTTGCCACGCTTTGGCCGCCTCCGGCACGTTCTCCGAGGTGATGATGCTCATGAAGAACTCCACCGACCCCAGACCGGCTTCATTGTTAAACGCAGCCTGACTCATGTCGTCGGACAATACCTGACCGCCATTGGACCACAAGAAGGGGAACCACTCAAACGTGCCGCCCCAGCCGCCGAGCAGGCCATAGCCGTACCTGCCCTCGCCATCGGTGAGAACCTCAACGGCCTCGGCGAATTCATCCCACGTCCAGCCATCGGCCGGATCGGGCAGGCCCGCCTCGGCAAAGGCGTCCTTATTGTAGAACATCGCCAGCGCGTTGGTATAGAAGGGAAAGCCATAGACGCTACCCTCATAGCGCAGCGTGTCCACCGGGCCGGGGAAGTACTCATCCAGCTTGCCCTCGGGCAGGTAGTCGTCAATGGGCAACGCCGCGCCAATGGCCGCAAATTCCGGGCTCCAGACGATGTCCGCCATCAGCACGTCAGGGCCGGCGTTCGCCTGGGCCGCGGTGATGTACCTGTCGCGGAAAGAGCTTGACCCGTACTGAATGGGTACCAGGTCCACGCTAATGTTAGGGTTCTCTGCTTCAAACGCAGCAACCGCATCATAGATAGACGCGCCTTCGTCGGCCACGCTATCATAGATCCACACGGTCAGCTCTACCGGCTCGGCTTCTTCCTCGGCGGGAGCTTCTTCGACCGGTTCTTCTTCTTCAGCAGCCGGTTCTTCGGCCGGCTCTTCTTCCTCAACAGCCGGCGCTTCGTCTTCACTCTCTGCGTCCTCAGTGTCTGTTGCGTCCTCGGTGGTGTCTTCCACAACCGCCGTCGGTTCTTCCGCCGGGGCCGGCTCCTCGGCGCTCTGACAGGCCACAGCCAACATAGTGATGGCTACCAGCAGCGCCACAATCATGGTTGCTGTTCTGTTACGGAACATCTTTCTCCTTCCTTTCAGTAATCTACGTTAAATACTCTCAGAACTGCGCGCCGCCAATTGGGGGCTCGCCAACTCCGACACAAGCCTCATCGTGTACTTTCCCCGGTCAACCACCTCCTTTGCTGCCACTCACACTCACTGCCACGTCAAATGGATCTCCGCGTCTTCCTCCAGGGAGACGCGCACATATGCCGCTTCGCCACCGAGGCTGCTCTGTGCCACAGAGAGCGCGCTGCCTTCATTGTCAACTGCCGATACAAGCGCGCGCTCGTCGCCCCTCAGGCACACTGAAAGCTGTCGCGCGCGGGGCGAACCGGAGACGGTCAACATTGCCATGCGCTCATCCCAGCGCAACGCCGTCCCGTCGTATAACTCAAAAGCGCCGTCGGCTCCGCTGTAGATATCCAATCGCAAATCATCGCCCGCCTCTCGTATCGCGCCATCCTTCGCCGGCAGCAGCGTGTGCGGCGACGGATCCAGGCGCGGAATCAGAGCGCCGCAGCGGGCAAAGACCGGCATCTGGTCAACGTCGGCCGGGCGCTGCACAACCTGGCCCCCGTCCAACAGCTCGCCGCTCCAGAAATCGCGCCAGCAACCCGGCGGCAAATAGAGAATGCGGAAGCGGCTGAACCCGTAATAGACCGGCGCCACCAGCAATTCGGAGCCAAAGCAATACTGGTGCTGGCCCATATCGCTCCACACCTGGGACTCGTCGGGAAACTCCAGGACCAGGGCGCGGATAATGGGCAGCCCGCTGCGCGAGGCCTCGTGTGCGTAGGTATAGATGTAGGGAAACAAGTCCGTGTGCAGGCGGGCGAAACGACGGTAGACGTCCAACGTCTGCTGCGAAAACAGCCACGGTTCGCGCGGGCCCGCGCCGTGGATCTGCATGATGGGCGAAAAAGCGCCAAACTGCGACCAGCGCATGAACGTGTCGTCCGTGGGCACGCCGAAATAGCCGCCAACATCGCTGGCCCAATAGGGAAAACCGGAGAGCCCCGCGCTCTGTCCCGCAATAATCACGCTGGGCAGGCCGCTGGCAGGCGCAAAATCCGCCGTCTGGTCGCCGGCCCAGATCGCAGAATGGGCCTGCGATCCGTGCCAGGCCGAACGCGCCAGCAACACGCCCGGGCGCACCTCCTGCATCGCCTCATACGTGACCTCGTTGTACAGGCGGGGAAAAATGTTATGCATCTCATGCCCGCGGCTACCGTCGAAGAAGACGGCGTCGGTCGGCACCTGCTCGCCAAAATCAGTCTTGAAACCGCTGACGCCCATGCGCACCAGCCGCCGGATATTCTCCTGCCACCAGGCCACGGCCTCCGGGTTCGTAAAGTCGAAACAGGAGCCGAAGAAAGTGGGGCTATTGCCCAGGCGGTGCACGTATACCTCACCGTCCGCATTCTTAATCAGGAAGCCGTGCTCCGAACAGTAAGCGAAAGGCCCCTCCGGATCGTCGTCAGCCACGATCCAGGGCGAAATCCACAACACCAGGCGATAACCCAGGTCATGAATGTGCCGGATCATGCCCTCCGCATCCGGGTATTTCTCTTCGTCAAATCGGAACGTGTGGCTCTCCCGCTCCCAGCGCGCGTCGATCAACTTCACCGACGCCGGCAGATCCAGCTCGCGCTGCTTATCCACATCCTCGTAAACCGTGCTCTGGTCCTCGGCCTTCCAGTCCCGCGACTTCCAGGGGCCAAAGACCCACGGTGGCGGCACGGCGGGCCGTCCGGCGATGGCCGTGTAGCGCGAGAGAATCTCGGCGGGCGTGTCGCCCGGAATCAGCGTCAGCGAGAGAGACGGCGCCGCATTACGAATGGAAACAACCTGCGGATCGTCAACTGTCGCCACGCGCACCACGCAGCGCACGTCCGTATCGATGTGCAGCCCGTAGCCCGCAGTCGATTGGAAGAAAGGCACCGGCTTGTAAGTGCGACCCACCTGAGCGCCGTTGACCACCCACAGGTCCACCTCCTTGCCGCGCTGGTCCAGCGCGTCAAAGCGCTCGCCGAAGCCCGTATAATGCTCGTCAGCCGCGGCCTGCAAATCAGCCGCCAGCCAGCGCACCTCCTCGTCCCTCGCCGTCCCCTCCAGGTGAAGCAGGCCGTCTTCGACGCGCAGCGCCACATCAACAGCAGGCGCACCATCCGCACCATCATCTGACAGAAGTGTTACCCGGCAGCCCTGGGACTCACTCTCCACCACCCTGGCCTCCGTCAGCGACGTCCAGCGCCGGCCCTCCCGGCGTTGGGCAATTTCCACCAAACGCCAGATAATGGCGTCATCGGCAGCGCGCCGCAATGTGCAGGAAAAAGGCGCACACTGTACTTCTACAATGTAATCATCGAACGTTAAGTTGCTTGCAGCTCCCCCGTGCGCGGTATGCGCGTCGGGCATCATCACACTCCATTGTCACGAGTTGTCGAAACTGTATACACTGTATACAATCTGGTTTGTGTATTCTAGTCAATGACAGAGCAGGTGTCAAGCGCCCACCAGCGCTCGGGAGTGCAAAATGTTGGGATCGGGCCGGTCTCCCGACCGCAGCCCGCATGGTGGCTCGGTGGAGACACCGGCCCCAGCAACTCACAAACTTTTAGTGCTCCCAGCGCTCATGATTTTAGGAGGTAGCCCATGAGTAGTACGACGACAGATATGCCCATCGAACGAGATTTTTTCGTCGACGGTGAGTGGACGCCGGCCCGCTCCGGCCTGACGATCGAGCGTCACAACCCGGCCAACGGCGAGCTAATCGGCGTCTTCGCCCGCGCCGCCGAAGAAGACGTTACTCACGCCATTTCCGTCGCCCGGCGCGCTTTCGATGAAGGCCCCTGGCCCCGCATGCTCCCCGTGGAGCGCGCCGAGGTGTTGCGCAAAGCGGCGGACATCATGGAAGCCGAACGCGACGAAATGGGCCTGTGGGAATCGTTGAGCAGCGGCGCACCCATCAACCAGGCTAAGGCCATGATCGACTGGGCCATCGACCTGTTCCGCTACTACGCCGGCCTGGCTCGCGACGTGCACGGCGAATCGTTCAACTTCGGCAACGAAATGGGCCTGGTCCTGCGCGAGCCGGTGGGCGTGGTCAGCCAGATCCTGCCCTGGAATTTCCCCATCAATCAGGCGTCCTGGAAGGTTGCGCCGGCCCTCGCCGCAGGCTGCACCATCGTGGCTAAGCCGGACAGCAAAACGCCCATCACCACCCTGGAAATGGCGCGCATCCTCAGCGAAGCCGGCCTGCCCGACGGCGTGTTCAACGTCATCGTCGGCGAACCGCAGGAGATCGGCGACGTCCTGGTTGCGCATCCCGGCATCGACATGGTCTCGCTCACCGGCTCCACGGAAACAGGCAAGATCATCATGCGCAAGGCGGCGGACACGCTCAAACACGTCCACCTTGAGCTGGGCGGCAAATCGCCCAACGTCGTTTTCCCCGACGCCGACCTGGACGCCGCAGCCAAGGCCTCCGCCTGGGGCGTCTTCTTCCGTTGCGGCCAAATTTGCACCGCCAGCTCGCGCCTGCTGGTGCACGAGTCGATCAAAGACCAGTTCCTGGAACTCCTGCACAAACACGCCCAACGGATGCAGATCGGCGATCCCATGAGCGGCAACACGCACATTGGGCCCCTCGTTTCGCAGGAGCAGTTACAGCGCGTGCAACAGTACATCGAGCGCGGGCAGGAGGAAGGGGCGCAACTCGTGCAGGGTGGTCAGCGGCTCAGCGGCGAGTCTTTCGACAAGGGCTACTATCTGCCGCCCACTGTCTTCAGCGACGTAACCACCGACATGACCATCGCCCAGGAGGAAATCTTCGGCCCGGTCACAGCTGTGATGACCTTCCGCAACACGCGCGAAGCGCTGCAGATGGCCAACGACACCATCTACGGCCTGACCGCCGGCGTCTGGTCCTCCAACCTGAGCACCGCCCTGCAGATGGCGCGTGGCATCCGCGCCGGCAAAATCTGGGTTAACACCTACGGTATGGTCCACGTGGAAATGCCGCACGGCGGCTACAAACAAAGCGGCGTCGGTCGCGAACTGGGCCGCGCCGGTCTGGAAGAGTACCTCCAGACCAAGACGGTGCACATCGCCCTGGAAGATCCTTTCGCCGACTAGGCCCTGCAATCCGGTCCGCACCACGCACAACGTAGCCGGGGTCTCCATACTCCGCAACGAGCAGCAGTACCATAGTACCCATAACTTTTTCGCGCCCTCGTGCGTTTTGCACTTATGAAGCAATCAAAGAGCTAGCACAAGTGGAGGTAACGCACATGAAACAAAGAGAGTCGCGACTCTGGCCCGCATTCGTGGCCCTGTCCCTGCTGCTCATCTTCGGCCTGGCCATGCCCACCTGGGCCCAGGAAGAAGCAGAGGACGAGGAAACAGTCACCTGCTCCCATCCCATCGTTCGCTATCTCGCGGCGCAGACAGATGAGGAGTGCGAGGTCATACTGGAACTCCACGCTGACGGCGTCGGTTTTGGCGAGATGATGTTCGCCTGGCGTCTGGCACAGACCTTGAACGACGATGACGCTGACTGGCTCGACCTGCTCGAAGCACGCAACGCAGGCGAAGAGGACGAAGACGGTGAAGAGAAGGTCGGCTGGGGTGAAATTATGATCGCCCATCGTCTGGCCGATAGCCTCGATGATGAAGAAGCCACCGCCGCCGAGTTATTGGAACTCAAACAGTCTGGATTGGGCTGGGGCGAAATCCGCAAGGCACAGGCGCTGGCCAACTCCGATCTAGACATTACCTGGGAAGAGGCGCTGGCGCTGATGGAAGAAGGCGCTGAGTGGGAAGATATTCGTGACTCCCTGGGTCTCGAAGAAGGACCTCCCCCCTGGGCCGGTCCGCCTCCCTGGGCCGGCGGCCCCTTCCGCAACACAGATACCGAGGACGCAGAAGAAAGCTCCTCTTTCACACCACCGGGCCTCAACAGAGGTGATGAAGACAACGGTGCGGGCGGTCCACCGGAGCACGCCGGCCCACCTGAGAACGTTGGTCCGCCTGACCACGCCGGTCCTCCAGCTCACGCTGGACCACCCGAGGGCCGCGGCAACAACAAGTAACGGGCGCAACACACCACGACACCTCAAGGGGGTTATAAGCTACAGGGCCTCCACCGGCGAGAAGACCGGTGGAGGCTTTTTTTCTGCCCTTAAGATCACAGAGTGGCGTCCTGACTGGTAATTGGGCGGAAAAGCGCTACTATGGGCAGGCTATGAAGCAATACGAGCAGCTTTCCGATGGCGAGCTGGTTGCCGCTTGCCGGCGGGGGGATAGCAGGGGCTGGGATGCGCTGGTCGCCCGATACGAACGGCTCGTCTACACCATCCCCATCCGCTACGGCCTATCACAGTCTGAGGCGGATGACGTCTTCCAATCGGTGTGGACCGCGCTGCTGCGCCACCTGCCATCTCTGAGACAACCCGAGCGCCTCTCCGCCTGGCTGGTGACGACTGCCCGGCGCGAGTGTTGGGACCGGCGACGGGGCGCAGAACACGAACGTACGCGTTCTGTGGCTCCCGAGGAGATGCCTGAGCCAGAGGCGACCTGGGTAGAGACTCTCTCCCCCGAGGAGATTGTAACGCGCTACGAGCAACATCAGGCCTTACAGCAAGCCCTGAAACAATTGGGACACCGTTGCGAACGCCTCCTCCACTACCTCTATAAGGACACTTCCCAACTCTCTTACGAAGAAATTGCGCGCCGGCTTAACATGGCTGTAGGTTCCATTGGGCCCACCCGGGCGCGTTGCCTGCAAAAATTGCGCGATCTGCTAGAAAAGAGCTGAGATGTATCAAACTGGCGCCAGCTTCCTCTGTATAGACGAGACGAACCAATGAGCACGAACGGAGCCATGGAACATATTTCGGTCGCGCACCTCCTAGACTACGCCGAAGGGCGGCTGACGCCGCAGGAGACTGAGCGCGTCGACACTCACCTCACGTCCTGCGCTGCCTGTGTGACCGAACTGGCTTCTTTGCAGGAGACGGTCCAGCGTTTCAGCCAGGATGACTGGGTTCTTCCACCGGCTGCCGTACGCACCGTTGTACAGGAAGCGTTCGCCCAACACGCTGCGCAGGGAAGCGAAGCCGGTATCGCGCCACCAACGCTTGCCGAGCGCTTGCGCGCGCTCTTCATCCCCCGCCGCCCGGCATTGGTGCTGGCGCTGCTCCTCGTGATGGTGCTCGCGGGCCTGCTCTACCAGATGCTCCAACCACCAGAGATCGTGGAAGCAGCCACCGCTACTGACGTAAGCGGTACTGTGCAATTCCAGGAAACGGCGCAAAGTGAGTGGACCCCGCTGCAAACTGGCGCCGGCATCGAAAGCGGCAGCCTGCTGCAAACCGGCGCCGATGGTTCGTTGTTGCTCACGTTTGTCGACGGTAGCACGACGCAACTCCAGGCCAACACCCATCTATCCATAGATGAACTGCAACCGCAGCCGCGCGTCGTGGTTCTGGTGCAGGATGGCGGGGCGACGCTGAGCCGCGTGCAACCTGCCACCGCACCGGATGCCCGATTCCAGATCATTACGCCACAGGCGCGCGTCACGTCGCCCGGCGGCGTCGTGCGCGTGGTCGTTAACGCACAACAAGATGAAACTATGATCAGCGTTGACGAAGGCCAGGCTACAGTGGCTGCAGCAGGCGCCGATCTGACAATCTCCGCCGGTCAGCAAGTCGTTGTGCGCGACGGGCAGGCGCCAGAACTGCTGGCGCCGGAGGAAACGCCAGAACCGACGCAAACGCCCACAGTAACAGCGACAGCTACGCCCACTGAAACGCCGACCCCGCAACCAACCGGTACGCCCGCTCCCCCGCCCCCCACTGAAGACGATGATAGCGACGACAATGCAGACGACGACCTGGACGACGAGGGCGACGATGACAACAGCGGCGCACCCACAGAAGACGGTGGGCCGGGCGATGACCACGGTGGCGACGACCACGACGATGATCCGCAAGACGACTCCGGCGATGATCAGGGCGACGATGATGACGACGACGAAAACGACGATGACGGGGATGACGACGACGATGACGATGACGACGACGATGACGATGACGACGACGATGACGAGGACGACGACGATGATGACGACGACGATGATGATGACGACGATGACGACGAAGATGATGACTAGCCCGTTCGGGTAGTACCGCCGGCGCGCGTCGGTTTACGATTAACGGCGGTTACGCCAAGCAACAAGGTGACTTGCCACAGGGTGGGAGCCAGCCCCAATTCTCCAAATCATGTATTTCTGAGCGCTCGCGTCGCTCTGTATGAGTGCAAAAGGGATCGCCGCATAGCGCTGACGCGCGCGGCGACAGGCCCGGACCGGGCCTGTGCAGATTCACTTATCGACTCAGGAAAGGACGCGAGAATGAAAATACTAATGGTGATTTCCGAAGCGCCGCCCATAAAAAGCGGCATCGCCCGCGTCGCCGACAGACTCAGCAAAGGGTTGGCATCGTCAGGACATGAGATAGAGATCCTCTCACTCAGAGACGTGCCGCGTTGGGAATGGGGCGAGATCAGAATCTCTTCAATGCTCCTGAAAATACGCGCCATCCGCAATCGCCTTCATGAATACGACCTGATCCACCTTCACGGCCCGGTTCCTACGTTCAGCGACGTTTTTCTGCTGGGCGCGCTGAGCAGGCAACGCCCGCCCCTGGTGTATACTCACCACGCTCCTATCGATCTGCGCCACTTTCCTTTTAAGCTTCTTGCGCCGCCCTACAACGCAGTGCAAGAGCGTCTGGCGCGGTTAGCCGACCACGTTGTGGTCACCACGCCCACCTATGGCCAACACCTCTCGCGACACGTACCCCCCGAAAAGTTGTCGGTGATTCCCTGGGGCGTTGATTACGACCATTTTGCAGCGCCCATCATTCAGAAGGAGGACCCATTTACCGTGCTATTTCTGGGTCAGATCCGCCCCTATAAGGGACTCCCCGTTCTTCTGAACGCGTTTCACGGGATCGATGACGCCCACCTGTGGATCGTGGGCGACGGGCACCGGGCACGTGCTAACCGCCGCCTGGCGCAAGAGTTGGGCCTGCGCAACGTCACTTTCTGGGGACGCTTACCGGACGCCGAGATGATCGAGCGGTTGCACCAGGCTCACGTTCTCGTGCTGCCCTCTGTGACGCGCTCCGAAGCATTCGGCCTGGCTCTGCTGGAAGGCATGGCCGCCGGTTGCGTCCCGGTAGCCTCCCATTTGCCGGGCGTAGCCGACGTCGTAGGCAATGAAGGGTTCACCTTTCCCGCCGGCAACCAGCACGCCCTTCACGAAATCCTGACTCGGCTGGCTAACGACAAGACCCTGCGACAACATCACGCTGAGCTGGCCCAGGCGCGCGCCCGGCTCTACCCGTGGGAGCGCGTCGTTTTTGGCTATGAGCGCATCATTAAGCAGCTGACAGCGCACGCCTGCGCCAGAGGGCAAAGCGTTGTTTCGTCGCCCGCGCTGAACGGGCACGTAAACAGTTATGGCGCGGTGCGCCGGGCGCGCCAGCTGGTAAACAGCGCCGGGTCCGAGTCACGATCATGAGCAAACGCTGATGGAAAGAGCAGCCCGACATAGCGCGTTAGTCATCGGCGCCTTTCTTGCCACCTCCGTCCTGAACTATATCTTCGGCGTTGGACTGAGCTGGTTCCTGGAACCGGCGCAGTACGGCGTACTAGGCGTCGCGCAATCCCTGTTGCTGCTGGCGGCCCTTGTGGTCAGCGCCGGATTCAGCTGGACGGCCAACCGCGACGTTGCCGCCGCAGGCGTTAACGCTAACACGCGAACCCGGTTCCGCACCGCCTGGCTGGCCAACGTGGGCCTGGGAGTTCTGGTGGCTGTTG
>DATHSI010000205.1:0-2911 GCA_035464315.1 Candidatus Sulfomarinibacteraceae bacterium | reverse complement strand
CCCCTGCGGAACCTCCTGCGCCGGCAGCCAGCGCTCCTGCCCCCCGTCCTTCACCGCCGCCAGATCCTCCTCCGCTACGCGCGGCTGGTACTCCAGCATCCCCTCGTAGATGGAGCCCAGCTGGCGCACGCACAGGGTGCGATAATCGGCGAACTCCTTGCCCTGCTCCGTGTCGCGCCGGCACAGCAGGTCGATGGCCTCCTTCAGGTAGGCGTCGCCCACCGCCTTCTCTTGCAAGAAGGGGTGCAGGCGCGGGTTGAACAGGCCGCCGTTATAGCGCGGCACGCCCAGGTAGCGGTTCAGGTCCTCGTCGTCGCCGTTGATGATCTGGAACAACGTCTGCACGCGGTGCCAGAGGCCCGTGGTGGACGGCGCGGTGGGCGCGTTGTCCTTGGCGATGTCGTTCTTGATGTCGTGCAGGCTGTAATGCTCGCGGTACGCCTCACGGTCCAGGGGCAACAGGCCGCGGCTCTCGGCGTAGAGGATGAACAGCAAGCGGTACAGCAGGTACAGGCTGTTGTCGTACACCGCGCGCAGGTCGTCCGGCCCAAGCTCGTTGTCCCGCAGGTCCAGGAACCCCTGCATCAGCAGCTCCAGGGCGCGGTACACGTTCTCCTGCATGTCCTCTTCCAGGGCCACGGCGTAGGCGTTGCTGGCGTCCAAAGCATCCTGCAAAAAGCGCCGGCCCTGGGCGTCGGGCAGCAGGGCATTCTGCCTGAAAAAGAGGGTGAAGTAACGCATGGTCCCCGCGTTGTCGTTGCGCAGCAGTTCCACCAGGTCCACTTCATAATAAATCGTCAGCCGCTGGCTCGTGTCGCGGTGCACCAGCCGCCACAGCCGCCCGTTGCTCAGAATGCCCCAATCCAACGCCGTGGCGCGCAGGTAGTAGTCGATCTGGTAGCCGGGATTCTGGCGGTCGAAGCTGGGGCCGCCGCCGCGCTCCTTCTTGTCCAGCGAGCGCCCCCAGGCCTTCACCTCGCCCGCTGCCAGCGCGGCCTCCACGTAGGCCGGCGTGTTCTGCGCGCCCACCGCCGCCCGGCGCGCGGCTTCCCCTGGGAAAAAGACGTAGTCCGGGCGCTTCACGCCCTCGCCCAGCCCCGGCACGGAAGCCTGCGCCTCCCACACGTGCCCCAGCCGCTGCAAAATGGGCCGGATCCAGTGGTCCTCCAGTTGCGTCTCGTTATAGTCGGGCAGGCGCGATTGCTCGTCCTGGTACAAGTTCCCCAGCCACGCCAGGAACCCCTCGGCCTCGTCCAGCGCCGCCCCCCAGCGCGGGTCGCGCGGCAGCAGGTTCAGCAGATAGTGGTCAGAAAAGAGGTACTGGTTGTTAACGGCGTCCTGTATGCCGAGGCTCAGTTGCAATGGTTGTGACATCGATCCCTTCCCGGTGGTATCTCCAACCGTAGAGCGAGGCCGCTGTTCGGCCCCGCGTCACGGCCCCCGCGCCTGTGGGGGCATTTTAACATAGGGCTGGAGTGGGGGCGAACGGGGTAACGAATCTCCGCCAAAGGGCCGATGCGTGACGGCAGCGCTCTGGCCTATGATGTACCCATTCTATTCAACGTCAGAGCGCCGCGCCGTACAAAGCGACCATTCACGGGCCAAAGGAGAAACAAATGACAGAGAAAGTGAGCCAATTTGCGCGCCGGGCCCTGTGGACGCTGCCCGTGTGGGCTGTGTTTCTGTTCCTCGCCACACTCAGCCACCAGCCAGATCCGCAGACCGCCTTCGCCGGCTTTGCGGCCTATGTGACGACCGACCTGTTTCTGGCCTCCCATCTGGTAGCCAGCATTGCCGGCGCTGCCCTGGGGTCCATTGGCGTTGTGGCCCTGCTGTTGCACGTGCAAGAGACAAAAGGCGCGGGCAAAGCAATCAGCGGCATGGTCGCCACGGTAGCCAGCAACATCTTCCTGACCTCGATATTTGGCGTTGCCGCCTTTGCCCAACCGGCCATGGGTCGCCTGTTTCTGGCCGGGCAGCCAGGCGCAGTCGATTTTTACAACGAAGTCTACGCCGTTCCGCTCTTCGCCACGGCCATGGTGGCCCTGTTGCTGTTCATCGCCGGCGGCGTCTTCATAGGCCTGGCCATCGCCGCCAGCGGCCTCTTCCCGCGCTGGACTGGGTGGGTCTATGGGCTGGCAGTGGTGGGCTACGTTGTGAGCTTCATCCTGCTCCCGGTGGGCATGAGCGTGTTTTCTGCCTTGCTGATCCTGGCCACGGCTGTCATTGCCTGGCACGGAACCGTCGCCGGCTCCAGATCACCGGCGCCAGTGGCAGTCAAAGCGGGAGCATAACACACAGCGAAACGGATCGGCGACCTATGTCGTAGCGGCTTCAGCCCCCGGACCGCCGGAGTCGCTACGACAAACGTCTTTCAGAACCGTGTTTCACGCGCCACTAGAGCACTCTCCCCCGCACCACCAGCAGCGCAACCAGCACAACCAGCGCAATCGCAGCAACGACGGTACCCACGATGCCAATCGCCGTGGAGTAAACCCATCCCGCCAGGGCAATCGTGGCCAACAATCCGAGCGTCGCCAGCCAGAAAATGAAGAACGCAGCCAGTTCTATTGACGCCGCCGTCGATTTCGCCTGCTCGTTGCGCAGTGGAATGCTGGTGGAAGCGACGAAGCCAAACAGGGCGATAATGTACAGCGCTGCGCCGAGGAGAGAGAAGGCCACAGTGAAGCCGATGATCGGTCGGCCATCAGCCAGCGTGATCAGTTCGATGAGGGCCGTAAACGAAAATCCCGCCAGAAGGCCCGACAGCGTTATCATGCGACCGACGAGGTCGCCCACAGGAGGATCGTCCATTTCCGCCACTTCTCCGTTTCCTTCTGTTTCCCTACTCCACGATCGTACCATCCTCATTATAGATGTCGCCGACCGTGCTGCGAAGGATGATCGTCGT
>DATHSI010000204.1:0-81133 GCA_035464315.1 Candidatus Sulfomarinibacteraceae bacterium | reverse complement strand
CGCCGAATGCTCGCGTGCAGCGGCGAGAGCGTGCTGTCATCCACAACGATATCCACATCTGCCGCGCTACGCCCCAGAGTGGCGCCGTCAGATATCGTGACCGCTTCCAGGGCCCCTTCCAACGGCTCCAACCGTGCACTCAGCGTGCGATCAGAGCCCTGGGCAGCATCTGGCGGCGAGGGGCCGGTTGCGTCATTTCCATCTACGGTCGATTGTCCCGACTCACTATCCAGCACGAAAAACTGCTGGCTGGCCACGAGAAGCAACAACAGGAAAAGGATGATGGCGCCCACCACGGGGGGAGAAAGCAAGTCGTTCGGCGTCACTTGGGGCGCCAGATCTCTAATGAAAGCAAATGGCTCCGGCGTGGCTGTAGGGATTGCCGTGGGTAACGGCTGCGGACGCACCACTTCTACCATCACACCGACTGTCTCGCTTGCAGCGGTCATACCAAGCGTGTCGGTAACAATAACGGTCAGCGCATATTCGCCCGCATCAGTTTCGCTGATGTCCCAATCAAATACCAGTGATTGCCGGTCCCCGATGAAGGGTGCGTCCTGTACCAGGCCATTGGCGCGCAATGTGGCGGAGGCCAATCGCCTGGGCAAACCATCAGGCCAGGAGATTTGAACGGGCACCGGCTGAACGGCCGGCTGCAACTCTGGCAAGGGGCTATCTATCTGGGTTCCGGAGCGCCTTATCTGCCTCTGGTCCAGTGCAATGGCGACCTGGGGTGGCGCCAGGTCCAGTTCGAGGGTTGCGTCATCCTGACTTCTTCCCAACGTCACCTCGACAGTGTAGCTGCCGCTTCTCGTAAGATTGCTCTGATAGCGCACCTGTGTCTGCACGGCGTTGTTCTGAACGACCTGGAACAGCTCGCTGCTATCCGTGGCGATGGGAATTGCCACGTGAATACCCCGCGTCGGCGTCGTCAATTCGGACATTGTGGCCACGGCGTCCTCGTTCTGAGCAGGCGCCAGTAGCAGGCCGAAAATTGGCACCTGCATAACCTGCGCCCTCTCCACCACAGGGGGAAAACGCGCGCTATTGAGCCCTCGCGTATCGCTGAAGAGCACAATGGCCTGAAAGCGGCCCGCCGCCTGTGAGGCCTGAGCCAGGTCAAGGGCCCGCTGCAGCATCGACGCTCCGCTCATGGGTGCAATTTCCGCCGGTTCATAGCCGCGCACAGCGTTGATCAACGCCTCCGGTTCGGTCACATCCTGCACCAGCACCTCGCCACTTTCACCGCCAGGGACGATCACAGAGACGCGGTCGCGACCGGCGACATCCATAAAACGACCACTGTAAAAGAGAATCGTATCGCGTACCCTTTGCAGACGCGTCATTTCCCCGTCGTCATCAGTCTGAAGCAGGCGTTCATCCCCCTCTATGACAAAGATCAGGTCAAGACCAACGGTCTCCTGTCCAATCTCGTAATCGGCAATTGGCACCCCATTTTCGCGAAGTCGCAGCCCCTGTAGGTTGCTTAGAGGCCGGCTCTGACCGTCCGTCACGATTAGGTTGACACCCAACTCTGGAAAGCGGCTCTGGTCCAGTGACGTAATCTGCAGGCGTTGGGCCAGGCGTTCCGGCGACCCATCCTGAGCGGAGTGTGCAACCGTAGCAGTAAAGGCCAACACCGCCACAAAGAGGACAAGGGCGACGGTGTATCTAGAGTGCTGGCAGACATGGCATCCGCGGGAAAAAGGCATTCGGTATTCTCAGTTTACGTTCTTTTCACTGTCTGCTATTATACGGTCAGGCCAGCGGGAAGGATAATAACGCGAGAGTTCAGGGGTTACCAATGGCAATAAGCACACGTCGCGGGGTAAACATCAGGGGCCTCTTCATTTTTTTCCTCATTTTGTGCTTAGGCGGCGCTTCCGTCGTCTGGGCACAGGAAGACGGTGAAGATGAGGAAACAGATGAGGGTCCGACGGGCGCAGCGGTCGCCGAAGCTGTTCCACGCATTGTGATTACCGCGGCTGACGCCTCTCTGGCGCCCACCGTCACTCTGCGCGCCTATGGCTTTAACGCCGACGGTCGTCCGCTGGCTTTCAACGAACAGCCTCTCGTCGTGCGCCATGGCGGCGAAACCATTGAGCAGGTAGGTGTCAGTGGCACTGAAGAGGTAGGAACGTTCACCATGTTTCTCATTGACGCCACTATCGGCGTCGAACACCAGATCCCCGCCATCCAGCAGGCAATAGAGCAATACGCCTCATCGGCCTATATGAAAGAGCAGGTGGATAGCATCGCCATTTACCGCGTTGGCCCTGAAGATGCGACCCAGGCGTTGGAAACGACCATTTTCTATAACAGCGTGCACAACTTCTTTGCCACACCACTGGAGCCACAGGATGGCCCCACTGCCCTTATCGACAGCGCCGTTGGATTGTTGGCAAACACCAACGAGCTTGCGCCAAATGCCAACGTCGTATCCTCGCTCGTCATCTTCAGTGATGGCACTGACGCCGTCAGCACCCAGTTTGAGCCGGGCGACGTGGCAGCCCGCGCCGTCGAACTTGGCATTCCGGTTCATACCGTATGGCTGGAGAACACCGGCCTGACGGTTGGACAGGAGGCCGGGCGCAATTATCTGAATGGCCTTGCCGCCGACGCTTACGGCGTCTTTGCTCGCCTGGATCAGCCAGAGACGGTAACGGCGATCTTCGAGCGCATTATTGCGTTTCGCGATCAGCCGCTGCTTCGCTATACGGTGCCCGAGTTGAGCAGCGGGTCAGCTTCCGTAGAGCTGAGCCTTCTCAACGATCCCACGGTAGGGGACCAGACAGAGGTCACCATCCAGGCCACGGCGCCCACCGTGAGCCTCAACGTGCCACCGGACAGCCGCACCTTACAGTTACCTTCACTTGAAGACCCCGTACGGCTCGCGCTCTCGGCCGACGTTGCGTGGCTGGACGGGACGGAGCGCACGGTGGAACAGGCCCGCTTCCTCGTCAATGGACTGCCGGTTCAGGACGTCCCAGTACAGCGCCTGGAGCGTTTCGAAGTGGAGATCCCCACGCTGATATATGGCGACAACAACCTTCAACTACAGGTGCAGGATGATCAGGGGTTGCAGGCTTCCAGCCCGCCGCTGGTGCTCACCGTGGTCGAAGGGGAACGCCAGATTCCCGAAGCGCTAGAGGCAGGCAGCGCGCTTCTGCCCGCTGCCACGCCGCTCTGTATTGGCGGTCTCGTCCTGCTGGCTCTCTTTGGTCTGGGTGGACTGTGGGCCTATCGGTCCGGACGCCTGCCTTCGTTCCCATCCAGACGGCCTCGCCGGTCCAGGGAAGAAGATGAGGCGTGGGCGGGCGAAGGAGGGCCCGCGCCGGCGGCGCCCGCCGCGGCAGAGCCGGAGCCACGGGGAAGTGTCTCGCCCGGACAGGCTTACCTGGAGCTATTGGAAACGGAAACACAAATGCCGTCACACATTCCCTTGCGCACTGAAGAGACGAGACTGGGACGTTCGCCGGCGCTGGCTGATGTCGCTTTTGAACAGGACATCACCGTCTCGCGCCTGCACGCAACGATTCTATGGGATGGCCATCACTATCGCCTTTACGACGATGACAGCACCAGCGGTACGTGGGTCAACGACCAGGAGGTGCCGGACTATGGCCTCCAACTATTCGACGGCGACGACATCTATCTCGGTAAAGTACATCTGCGGTTCAGGCAATCGTAGTGCTCGCTGAGGCTACGGCCTCCAACTATTCGACGGCGACGACATCTTTTCAAGTAAACGCTATCTGCGCTTCCGGCAACAGCTTTGGGGATTGGTACTTTGGATGAACTCACGGCAATTCAGCAAGAGATCGTAACGGCCGGGAGCTCCAACTTCCTCCTTGGGCCATCCGGCTCGGGAAAATCAACCGCGCTCTACGAGCGGCTGTTGCACCTACTGCAGCAAGGGGAGCCCACGTACACCGTTCTGGTTCTGGTTGCCGAGGCTGAAGATCGGCGCCACTTCTTGGAACACCTGCGCGGGCGCGGGCGAGAACCCGACGGCGATCTGATGATCACCACGTACACATTCCTGGCTCGGGAGATGGTACGCACCTTCTGGCCTCTGGTGGCTCGGCCTGCCGGTTTCCGACATCCGCACCAACCGCCTACCTATCTGCACTACGATCTGGCCCAATTGCTGATGTGGCAAATCGTGCGCTCCATGCTGCGCGAAGGCGCCTTTGCCGATCTGCGCCTGAGGCCACAACAAATCGTGAGCCAGGTACTGGATACCCTCAATCGTTCAGCCCTGAACCGCCTCTCGCTGGCCGAAGCTCACGAGCGTCAGGTCCAGAGCTGGGCGCAGAGCGCCGAAGAGCGCAAGCATCTGCGGGAGGCGACCACCGCCGCCCAGACATTCCGCGAGCACTGTCGCCAACACAGTTTGCTTGACGTGTCGCTTGCGGCGCGCGTGTTTGACACGCAGCTCCTGCAACATACCGATTTCCGGCGCTATTTTAGCGAGCGCTTTCGCCACATCATCGTGGACAACGTCGAGGAACAAACGCCCGCCGGGCAACACTTTCTGGCCAGCCTGATGCCGGAAGTCGCCTCAACGACCATCGCCTATGATCTGGGAGGCGGCTATAAACGCTTCCTCTCCGCTGACCCCCAGGGAGCAAGGCAGTTTGAGCAGCTTAGCGCACACACTTTCCATTTCGACAGCCACTTTGTCAGTCGTGAACCGTTGGCGCATCTGTCCAACGCCGTCAACCGCTACCTGACGAGACAGGCCGCTGACACACCATCAGGGCTGGCTCATGAGGCCATTCTGCAAGTCATACAAAGTCGCTATCGACACGAGATGGCGCTGGACGCAGCGCGCGCCGTTCCCTCGCTGCTGGAAACACTCGATCTCGCCCCAGCCGAGATGGCTATCGTTACCCCCGTGCTGGACGATGCCCTGCGCCACACGCTTTCCCAGGCGCTTGGTGAGCTAGACCTGCCCTACGTCATCTCTCGCCGGCGCTCCAGCCCCCGTGACGACGCCCAGACGCGCGCCCTGCTCACCTGGCTGGCGCTGGCGCATCCCGAATGGGAGCTGGCCCCAGATCCTTTCGACGTAGCGGAGGCAATCGCCTTGAGCCACACCGGAATCGATCCCGCGCGCGCGACGATTTTGACCCAGGCGCTATATGACGAAGAGCGCGGGGTGTTGTTGCCGATCAGCGAATTGTCCGCTGATGACGCCCAACGTGCAGGACAGGAGAAAGCATGGCATCTTGAAGAGCTACGCGAGTGGCTGGCAGCGCACCGCGAGTTGACGCTCGACGCCTTTCTCCAGCAACTATATGATGATGTGCTGGGACAGGCGCCATTTGTGCCAGACGATGATCCTTCTGCTGAGGATACGGTACAGTGGCTGGCCCAGATAGCCGCCCGCCTGAAGCGCGCCGCGCCACAGATGGGTCTGCAGGGGGGCGCAGCAATTGGTCGCGCTTTTCTCTCCGCAATTCACGATGGGCTGGTCAGCCCCGATCCGCCTCCGTTTGGCCAGCCGCCGCAGACTGACGGCGTCTTCATTTCGACGGTGCACGGCTATCTCCTCGCCAATCGGGTCAGCGCCATCCAGTTCTGGCTGGACGTTAGCAGCATCGCCTGGTGGGAGACGCCACGCCAGCCCTTAAGTAATGTCTTTGTCCTGTCGCCCCAGTGGCCACAAGATAAGACCTGGACGATGGCTGAAGATTATCGCGCGCGCAACCAGCTGCTGGGCGACCTGATCAGCGGACTCACCGCCCGCTGCCGCCAGGGCGTTGTGCTGGCCAGCAGCACGCTCGATCGTCGCGGGCAGCGCCAGGAAAGCCCTCTATCGCACGCCCTACAGCCCGTACTGGAACAGCGCCGCCAAAAATCCAGCTAGACGCTCTGGACGGCCGGACGGGACTCCATGATCTCGCAAAACGCCAGCATGGCGCCTGACATCAGACCATGTCCCCCCAAAACGACAGGAATTGGCGCGCGCACTGCTTCCTCTGTAAAGGCCCGTAACCACTCATCGTCAATCTGCTCTACCCTACCCAGGTCTGAGGCAAAGCGGCTACTTGGGTCAGGCCAACGCCCATGGTGAGCGAGCAAGACGCGTGTGTCAATGAAAGCGGCGTCGGACCATTCGGCCAGCATCTCGAAGTAGTTGCGCATACCAACTGCTTCAATGTGCGCCGCGATGACTGAGCGCGCCTCCCCTCGCTCTTGCCGGCCGCTGGAAACCATGCCGCGCTCTTCGGACACCACGCGCAACCAGGAGCGAGTGGCCTTATTAATAGCCAGCCACACACTGGGTCCCAGGCGTCCTGCGATGAAGACATGGCTGGCGGGCGTGGCCAACACCGTCAGAGCCGCATCCAGGTTGGCCAGCGGCAGGCGCATAGCGTCCAGAGCCTGGCGCAAGTTCTCTTTGGTATCTGGATGGAGGCGCAACGCCAGAAGGTCTATTGGCGTATCAATATCCAGGCGACTGGCAGCATTCGCCTGTTGCGCCTGCACCGGCAGGCCCGCCTCCGACGACAAGACCCAGCCCAACATATTGTCGCGCGGCAGGCGCGGCAGCCAGTCGTCGATTGCTGTTGCCGGGATTAGTCCCACCCAATCGCTGGCAAACTGATTGTTTGTCACCACCAGTTGTTCCGCGCCAGCCAGTTGCTCAACAATCGCCGACAGAGTGGCGTCTTTCAGCAAAGGGGCGGACCCACCGCCAAAATAAAGGAGGCGAGAGATGCCGAATCTGTCTGTGAGCGCGGCCAACTCCCGGCCTACGTGAATAGGGCCAGGGTCGCTGCAGACGTATTCGTCGACCGGCGCACGCTCTAGCCCCTCCTCATAGGGTGACACCAGCACAAGTCGCTCAATCAGGGGCTGCCTGGACAGCTGGAAAAGTAAATCCAGCGCCGCCGCGCGACGCGCTTCTTGCACCCAGGCATCAGGCCCCTGGCCGCTCCTACCTTCGCCCACCATAACCACCGCAGTAACCATAATCAGGCGCTCACAAAAAAAGGGCAACCAGACCATCTGGCTGGTTGCCCCAACGTATTATCGTCTGATGTTAATCAAGCTCAGGAAGCAGTAGACCGTAATTCCCGTCATGACGTTTGTAAACGACGTTAACAGCCTGTTCGTCAGGGTTAAAAAAGACGAAGAAATCGTGCCCCAGCAACTCCATCTGGTCCACAGCTTCTTCAACTGACATCGGATGCAGCGGAAAACGCTTGCGCCGCACAATCTCACGAGCGTCGGCTTCCTCCTCTAAGATAGCCTCATCTACCGGCAATGGTTCAAATGCTGCAGCGTCGTTGTTGCCGCCGCGCCGATTGCGGCGACGCTTGCCGCGGTAGCGATTGATCTGACGATATAGTTTATCGACCACAATGTCAACGGAGGCAAACATATCGTTGCTTCTCTCTTCCGCACGTAAAATCGTTCCCCGGTCGTCGCGTATCGTAATCTGCGCCACGTGGCGCTCCACAGCGCTGCGGGTGTTTTCTTCGGCAAGATCAACGCGCACTTCCGTAAGATTAGGCATGTAACGGTCCAGTCGCATCGTTTTCTTTTCTACGTATTGCTGTAAACGATCCGAAACGTCCATATTGTGGCTGTGAATCAAGATTTCCATCACATTCTCCTATTAGCCTTACTCTTCAGCATCCATCATTCTGTTGGCTACATCATCAGATATACGTTCAGCTCTGAACAGGTTGCGCCAGACAATAAGCGCTGACTCGCCGCGCGCCGCAGTCCAGCAGCGCAGTGGCTGCCGCGCTCAACGTTGCACCGGTCGTACACACATCATCGATCAATAAAATGTTCAGATCGGCGACCCCTTCAGACAGGGCAACAAATGCCCCAGCGACATTTTCCTTTCTTTGTTCACGATCCAGGCCGATTTGCGGCCGCGTGTGCCGAATACGTCGCAAAATCCCTCTGTCGACCGGCAGGGCCAACCTCTGACAGAGTTGCTCGGCCAGCAACGCAGCCTGATTATACCCTCTTTCTCGCTTACGTTCAGGGTGCAAGGGAATAGGCACAACGAGGTCAACGGGAGTGACCCACGCCGGCCAACGCTCCACCATCAGCGCAGCCAGCGCCGGCGTCACTCCGAACATACCTTCATACTTGAGCGCGTGAATGGCGTCACGCATGGCTCCCTCGAACGCTGCCACACAGCGCAATTGCGCCAACGGCAACGGATGGCGCAAACAAAAAGAACACATCGTGTCTGTGTCGACAACGGGGCGACCACACCGCTGGCAAAGCGGTTCCCGCAGCAAACGCAGGGAGTGCCGGCACGCATCGCAAAACGGCGCGCCCAGCGTGCGACAGGACACACAAACAGGGGGTAAAATGAAGTTTAAAGCGTCATTCAGGAGGCGGCGCAATTTGATCCGCCATGATACAGAGGGGTGAGCGCGATCCGCACTCAATGCTGTTTATCCTTCAATGGTGCCCGCCGGCCGGAGACCAAGCAGTGCCTGACTGAGACTATCCTCCGAGCGCGCCAAGGGCCCCACTACGCATCACCTGGAACGCCGCCGGCCCCAGGAGTACGATAAACATGGCCGGGAAGATGAGAAATACCAACGGGAAAAGCATTTTAATAGGCGCCTGCTGCGCCTTCTCTTCCGCGCGCTGGCGCCGCCGCACACGCATCTGCTCCGACTGAATGCGCAACACCTTTCCGATGCTGACACCAAGTTGGTCTGCCTGCAACACGGAGGCCACAAAGCTGGTTACGTCGGATACTTCAATACGATCGACCATATCGCGCAATGCCTGCCGCCGCGACTTGCCCAGTTGCATCTCATAAATGACGCGGCCAAACTCCATAGAGAGCGGATCGCTCCACTTTTCGTATACCTTATCCATGGCGCCGTCGAACGTCAATCCGGCATCCACACAAATGGTCATCAGGTCCAGAGCGTCAGGCAGCTTCTTGATAATCGCCTGCTGTCTGCGGCTAATCGTCGAGCGCAGCCACAGTTGTGGCAACATGAACCCCACGCCGGCAAACAGTAAGCCGTACAGCAGCCGCTTACTGGACTCCACGTCAAAGCGCACCATTAGGAAAAAGAACAGCCCACCCAACCCTACAGTGGCCACTCCGCGGATGGCCCAGAATTCCGCCGCCGACATATTGCGCGGGCTTCCCGCCAGTTTCAACTGGCGCGCTGTACGCTCTAATGTAGATTGCGGGGCAAAGCGGGTGATGAAATCGCCCGCTCCGCGCAGGATGGGAACGATGATGCGATCTGTTAGAGGCAGCGATAGCTCGATTTCCTCAATGGATACCGCTTCCTCTCGCGCCGCATACTCATCGATGCGCATGCCAAGCGGATCTTCTTCCGCTCGCCGTAGCAAGAAAACGCTGGCGAGAATCAAGACAATAGCGATGACGGCGATTAGAACGACAACGGCTGCTGGCATATCTTCCTCCGCCGGCTAGGCCTTCGGCTTATACCTCAATATCGACAATTTTACGTACGGCCAGAGCGCCCATCAAAATCATGAACCCGCCAACACCCAAGACCAACCAGCCACAGGGCAGGACGCCGGGAATAATATAGGGTTCTTCGTTGACGATAAGCTGGCTGCCATACTCCGGGTTAATACTATACAGCATGGCACCCAGACCGATGGGCAAAAGACTGATGATCCATCCTGTCAGCCGGCCCTGCGCCGTGAGCGTACGTATCTCGCCCTTGATGCGCACCCGCTCGCGGATGGTGTGGCTGATCACATCCAGGATCTCGGCCAGGTTGCCGCCAACCTCTCGCTGAATGTTAACCGCCGTAATAATCAAATCCAGATCTTCGCTGGGAACTCGGCGCAACATATTAGCCAGCGCCTGCTCCAGACTCAGACCAAGCCGAACCTCCTGAACCACGCGTTCGAACTCTCTGGAGACAGGTGCAGGCAACTCCGTGGCAATCGCCTCCATGCCCTGCAACACACTGTAGCCCGAGCGCAATGCATTGACCCAGAGATTCAATGTATCGCTAAGCTGATTTTCAAAGGCCTGCAAACGCTTGCTGGCGGCGTAGCCAATGTACATGCGTGGGACGCGCAAACCGACGATGAACAGCACGGCCACGATAATGATGGAGAGACTGAATATAAAGTGAGCCACACCGGCGAGCACAAAGGCAGCGAGCACTTGCAAGATAATGTACTCGCTCACCCGCAGCTTGAGGTCGGCCGTAGCGATTCGTTTTCGAATCGGCTCAAAGAAGCCACGATCAGACAATGCCTCGTCCAACCGGTCCGCCATGTCCGGACGGGGCATGTCTAACTCTGCGGTGTCAATCGCCTCCACTTCGCCGCCGACGACGAACTGTTGCATGCGCTCCTCAACTTCACCGCGCCCACCAGTCAGCAGCGCGATACCGGCGCCAAACATCATCAGTAATGCAATTCCGACGGCAAGCAGAATAAGTGGAGACACGATTTAGCCCTCCCTAGCGGTTACGAACACCGATACCAAAGATCGACGGTGGCAACATAATGCCCGCTTCGCGAATCTTGTACATGAACTTCGGTCGCAGACCGGTCGGGCGCAGGCGACCAATAACTTTGCCATCTTCGATGCTGGTCTGCTCAAAGCGGAAGATCTCGGACATGGTGATCACTTCCCCTTCCATGCCCTGAATCTCACTGATAGAAACGACCTTGCGCGTACCATCGCGCATGCGCTCTGTGTGCACAACCAGATCCAGAGCAGAGGCAATCTGCTCGCGAATGGCGCGGTGCGGCAATTCCATACCGGCCATCAGCACCATTGTTTCCAGACGGGACAGGGCATCACGTGGGCTGTTAGCGTGCAACGTGGTCAGACTGCCATCGTGACCCGTGTTCATGGCCTGCAGCATGTCCAGCGCCTCGCCGCTGCGCACCTCGCCGACGACAATACGATCGGGACGCATACGCAGGGAGTTAACGACCAGGTCGCGGATGGACACCGCGCCGCGCCCTTCCACATTCGGCGGGCGTGACTCCAGGGTGACCACGTGTTCCTGACGTAACTGTAGCTCTGCCGCGTTCTCGATGGTGACGATACGATCCGTATCAGGAATGAAGTTGGACAAGATGTTGAGCAGCGTCGTTTTACCAGAACCGGTACCACCGCTCACCACCAGGTTCAACCGCGCGAGGATGCACGCCTTGAGGAATTCAACCGCCTCTGGCGTAATTGAGCCAAATTCAATTAGATTCTCGATTGTCAGCGGGATCTTCGAGAAAAGGCGAATCGTGAGTGTCGGGCCGTTAATGGAAATGGGGGGAATGACCGCATTCACACGAGAACCATCGGGCAATCGCGCATCGACCATCGGTGCGCCCTCGTCAATACGCCGGCCCAGCGGAGCCACAATGCGGTCGATGATGCGCAGCAAATGTTCGTCATCCTCAAACGTAGTAGACACACGCTGCAGCTTGCCATCGCGCTCGATGTATACCTGCTTGGGACCGTTCACCATGATTTCGGTGACACCGTCTACGTTAAGAAACTTCTCCAGTGGACCAAAGCCCAGGATCTCCGCCACAATCTGCTCGAACAGAACACGCTTCTCGTTGCGGCTGAGAACGATTTGCTCTTCCACGAGCATCGTCTCAAACATCTCCTGGATCGTGGAGCGCACTTCCGAGCTCTGCGTGATGTCAATGCTCGGATCCAGCTCAGCAATGAGCTTCTGCTGGATACGGTTCTTCAGGTCAACAAAGGCATCACGAGAACCGGTCGCCGGAGAGGCCCTTTTTACTCGCAACTCCTGTAACTTAGAGCCCCTGTTTTCATTCTTTGGCTGTTCCTGATTGTTTTCAATGCGTTTTAATAGCGACACGGTCTGTCTCCTGCGTTGATTGAGGGCGCGTTGACGTTAAATTAACCGACTGCTTCGGAGCGTTGGCCAAAGCCAAACAGGCGCTTCCAGAGCGGCGCTTTTTCACTCTGCTGTGCCTTCTTGTCCTTCTCAGGTTGATCCTCGAACTGCACCAGAGTCACCTCGGCAAGTCGGTTCAGGGCCGCGGTGATAGGTCGCTTACGATTCTTGCCGGACACCAGCGGTCGGCCCTGATCGGCCGCACGGCTAACCAGCTCATCATCTACCGGAATAGTCGTAATCACAGGACGCTTCAACGTATCCGAAATATCCGTGACAGAAATCCCCGCTTTCTCAGACAAGCGATTGACTATCAAGAGCACCTTCTTTCGTTCATAGTTCAGCGTCTCTGCCAGATCGAAGAAGCGGCTTACGTTCTTCAATGCAGGTAGACTCTGCTGCGTCACCAGAAAGATACGGTCCGAGGTATCCAGCATGGAGAGGGCAACGTCATTGAGGCTGGAACTGGTGTCGATAATGATGAATTCGAAGCTCTCGCGCAGAAGCTCCAGAAGCGTCTTCATTTTGTCTTCGGTTACTAGGTCGGCCATTTCCGGGCGCGGCGGCGCCATCAATACCTTCAGCCCGCTCTGGTGCTTCACCACGACACTGCTGACCAGGTCAGCATCCAGCTCCGTCATCCGATCTATCAGATCGATTATCGACGTCGACGGCTTCATATTCAAGGTGACAGCCACATCTCCGAACTGCAGGCTGCCGTCGATAAGCAACGTCTCGTGCCCCTGCTCGGCCAATGCGACAGCCAGATTGACCGCGATCGTTGTACAACCGCTGCCGCCTTTCGGACTGTAGATCGATACGATGTTACCTTCCGTTTTGACAGGCGCCGGACGTGAACCCCGTTCTGGCTGCGCTGTCTGTACCTGCTGTGCGCGTCCTGCGTCCGCCGGTCGCATCTGATGTACTCGGCGTATCGCCGAGACCAGTTCGTCGCCCGAGAATGGCTTCATGAGGAAATCTCGAGCGCCCGCCAGCATGGCCCGTCGCAAATAATCCGCCTCACTCTGGACCGACATGATAATGATCTGTGCTGACGGCACATTCTGAACGATGGCCTGGCTTGCGCCGATACCGTCGAGCCCAGGCATGTTAATGTCCATCAGAATGATGTCCGGGCGATGCTGTTTGGCCATTTCAACGGCCTGTTCGCCCGTTCCAGCCTGAGCGATGACCTCCACATCAGACTCGAATTGCAGCAGCTTGCGCACATTTTCACGAGTCTCTGGAAGGTCGTCCACAATTAGGACGCGGATTTTTTCTGACATTCGTTATCCCGCAGGAACCTATAGATAGATCAAACAGACAAATTAGCGACCAGCTGCTACTGAAGGCTTTAATCCCATCATACTCTGATCAAGGGTGATGTCAAGACTGCCAGGAGCACACCCGTACTAATTTCGCATGCACCGCACAACCTGCCACCAACCCCCCGCCGTGGCCCTCGCCGACTCTAAAAAAAGGGAGCCCTATCGCCGTGATAGGGCTCCTTTCACTTATGATACTGAGAATAAGCTACTCGTAACTAATTGCCGGACATGGCGAAGGTAATACGGCTGAACACGTTACCAATTTGCGGGCCGAGCAGGGTCAAAATCGCGATCACAACGATGGCGACCAATACAAGAACCAATGCGTATTCGACCAAACCCTGACCCTCTTCACGGTGTAAGAACAACATTTTACTAAACCTCCTTAAATATATAAGAAAACTCACGGATGTATAACAGTGGCGCTCCACTCAATATTGAGCCAAGCTCCCATGTAACATAGACTAAGTATAAAACCTTACAAAAGTTGTTACAATAGGAGGGTAGTACTTAGATTTCCAGACCAGCAGGCAATCAGGCGATTTCAGCCTCAGGCTCCAGGGGAATAGAGAATTCAGCGCGCGTACCATGGCCCAGGCTGCTTTGAATGTTCAACTCGCCGCCCAACATCTCGATCCGCTCGCGAATGGTCGAAAGACCAATCGTCTTACTGGTTTCGCTGACCGTAATCGCTTCCTCGACGTTGAAGCCGCTGCCATTATCTTCCACGACGGCCAGCAATCTATCCTGTGCCAGGTCTAACAGCACCTGGACCTGGGTGGCCCGTGCATGTTGTCGCGCGTTGTTCAACAGCTCCTGCACCGCTCTGAAGACAGTAATCTCGACGTGGCCTTCCAATCGTCGTTCCATCCCCGTTACAGTAATCGAGAGTTGCGGCCCTTCCTTTTCCTGTAACGTTTCCACGTAACGGCGCAGTGTAGGAACAACGCCCAGATCATCCAGCATCATGGGTCGCAGCTCGAAAATGAAATCCTTTACCGTTTCAAACGCGGTCGCCGCGGTGGCCTTCAGCGCGTTCAATTCGGCGCGCGCCCGATCGGGGTTTTTGTCATAAAAGCGCTGGCAAATCTCGGCCTGCAGAATAAAGTTACTTAGCGAGGAAGCCGGCCCATCGTGCATTTTGCGCACCAGACTCTGGCGCGCCGATTCTTCCATCTGCACGACACGAATCACATTTGACTGATCACGCGAGTGCCGCGAGCCCCGCATCTCGGGCACGGCGCCCATGCCCTCTGTCAGATCGAGCAATCGTCGCTGGAACTCGGCAAGGCGCTCCAGGTTTCGCTGATCGCTCTGCAGTTTTTCCAGTTGACCGCGCATGGTAAACAGCCGCTGTTGTGCATTCTGTTGCGCCTCATATCCCTCGCGAATATCCTCGCGCGGAATCGTATCAAAGTTGGTCTGCAACTGTCGCACGTAATTGCTCACCTGCGCGTTGCGCTGCGCCAGGCGCTCGACCTCGGCAGCGCTTTGCTTGATCAGAACGTCAATTTCGCGCAGTTGTTGCTGCGTCTGCTCGTACTCTTTGTGCGTTTCTTCCAGAAATGCCTGAAATGTAAGATCTTCCCCCGCTCCGTTATTGTCTGCCATGCGACCCTCGCTTCAGCCTTTCATCTTTGTGCGTAGTGGGCCCGCGTTGTGTTTATCGTTTGCTCTGTGCTCAAAGTGCGGACGAAATTATAAGCGCCTATGCCAACATAACGCCGAACATGGCTGGGCCGTGTTGACATTATCTCCAGTTGAAACCCGGCGTGTAGCAGGCAAAATGTCAACACTTCCTAGTTACGCATGTTCTCCAGACGCACCCAGCCGCGACTCAGGGCATAGACGGCTGCCTGCGTGCGGTCGTCCACCCGTAACTTACGCAATATGGAAGTCATATGGTTTTTGACCGTCTGGTGGCTAATCCCCAATTTGAAGGCGATTTCTTTGTTGCTCATACCACGGGTGACGTGCTCCAGGATCTCCATCTCTCTGGGAGACAGCGGCACCAGATACTCTTCCATATCTGCCGTCAGCGAGCCAACCATGCGGCCAACTTTCTTTTCGATCCAATCGACAACCTCATCATGGGTCATCACTTTCTCACCCACCACGAAATTACCGGCGTGGACCGCCAGAATGACACGAATCAGGTCTTCCGGCGTGATATCCTTGGGACAGTAAGCCGCGGCTCCCACGCGCAAGGCGTGAAACACCTGTTCCGCGTCGTCATATCCCGTAATCATGATAAAGTTCGCGTCCGGGAGGTTCGACTTTATCTGGCGCGTCACCTGCAGACCGTTCATGGTCGGCAAGTTGATATCCATGAGTACGACGTCGGGACTCGCCTCGTTGGCCACCTCAACCGCCTGCTCCCCATCCGCTGCTTCAGCCACAACCTCCATCTGAGGTTCGATTTCCAGAACGTCCCGCAAACCCTGTCGAAAGACAGGATGATCGTCCACAATCATAATTTTGATGCTGTCAGACAAGGTAACCTCCGGCACGGTAGGACTAGGAGACTCTCGAGAAAACGCTTCTCAAGCTCGTTCGCGAGCAGTATACCATGAACAAGAAAGCGGTAGCAAACCATTAGGACCATCGCACCAGACGCCCCGCCACTGGCGCCGTCCACGACCATATGGCGCGGTCGAAGGGCCAGTCTGCGACAATCACGGTGAGGGAGGCAACCGGTATACGGCCATGTTGTTCATCCCCGCCTCGCGCGTCCAGGCATAATCCGTGTCATAAACAAGCGCCACGTCCGCCTGCGCTGTCAGCAGCTCATAGGGCCAGCCGGGCGCCGTGACCAGGTAATCAGCCCGGCTTTGCTGCACATAGCGCGCCATAGCCGCTTCGTCATGCAAGAATGGTATAATTTCGGGCGAAATGAGACCCGCCAGATCGAGAAGCGGGCGTTCGGAGAAAAAGCCAATTGCGCCAATGTCGTGGGACGCGATGGTAGCCTGCGGCGCGGTGTTCTCGCGCAGCCAGATAGCCACGTCTACCATTTCATTCTCGATAAAAGCCACGTCTGTGGCATAGGCATTGGCCCCCAGTAAGAGGAAGAAGCCCAGAATAATCACGAACACGGGCGTCGTCGCGCGCCTCAGGATGCGGCCGGAGCGGCTGTGCAGCAGGCGATGAGCCAGAATTTCCTGCCAGCCCGCCAGACCATACAGGATCCACACAGGCAACGCGGCCCATAGGTAACGCCCGTGCTGGTAGGTGACCGGCAGACGCCAGGCATACACAGCGATGTGCGCCAGCGCCCAGAGCAGGGGCACAGTGGCATACAGGCGCCGGCGATCCCAGTCCCGCTGCAGCGCCTGCCAGGCGGCAACGAAGAGGCCCGGCGCCAGCAGTAGATGAGCGCCTGACATGCCGCGCCAGCCTTCCGCCGGCCCTCCCAGGCTGAAAAAGAGCAGCTGCAAAAAGCGGACGGCAAACGGCGTCTCCAGCAACGCCTCATACTCTGCCTGTTTGGCGTAGAATGTATTAGGCCACAGCTCGTCGCTGAGCCATAGATTGAAGGCAAAATAAGGTAGGAGGAGCACGACCGCGCCGAGCGCATAGAGAAGGAACGACCGCCCACCCTGGCGGAGCAGATGGCCGGCGGCAAACAATCCCGCAAGTAACACCCCTTCAGGGCGCGTCAATACGAGCAGTCCCACGAGTATGCCTGACCACAATGCGTTGCTTTGTGCGTCATGGAGGAACAAGGCCATGGCAAGCACAGCCAGGGCCAGGAACAAGGCAGTCTCCATGCCGCTCACCGCGGCCCAGATCAGGGGCCAGGTGAGCACTAACACCGTCCCCGCCAACCACGCCTGCCCTTGCCGATCCGGCCACAGTGCGCGCCACAGACTATCCGCCGCAAGCGCTAGACCCGCCAGACACAGCAAGCCCAGCAAGAACGTCCAGAGAAGGTAGGGAGCTCTGAGCAAGTAACCAACGGCCAACAGCAGGGTCCACAACGGGGAAGTAGAGCCATTGCTGATAACACCCGGAGCGTACTCCCAACGCCCCGTCTCGGCCAGATTTCGCGCATACGTCTGGTGTATCCAGCCATCGTCCAGGGGAAACCCCGGACCATCGCCCAACGCCGACACCGCAACATAACCGGAACCAGCCAGCACGGCGAGTGCCGCCGGCAGCCAGCGAAACGTCCTCAGCCTCTGCGTCATCACTGGTGGGGCTCCACAAATGCGTACAGATGATAGCCATCGCCGAAATCCTGCACAAACGACAACCATTCACTCTGCACCTGACCCTCGTATAGTGCTTTCAGAGGCGCCGGACGGTTTTCGTCCAGCAACACATAATCCACGCCGAAATGTTGCGCAGCCTGCACCATCACCTCCGGCGGCTCATTCGGCGTCACCACAGCCGGCAGGCCGCTATGATAGTGAAAGCCGGTCGGATCGCCGGTCATTACAATGGAACCCGGCGGCACAGTGGCGCCGATCTGTTCGTACAGCGCGGCCTCCTTTTCTGCCAGCGGCTGTCCGGAAGCGACCACAAGCGTGATCACGAAGGCCATGAGCACGAACGCCACCAGAAAGAGACGCTGGGCCTGCTGCGGTCGCCAGCGGCGGCGGCGCGCTGCAACCCACTCCACGGCGGCGGCGACTCCGGCGGGCACCAGGGCCATGGACCACGGCCACAATGCTGTGGAAGAGTGCAGAAGGCTACCCCGCTGACCGGGAAAGGTGAACACCAAGCTCATCGTGACCAGCAGTAGCACCGCGTACCAGGTGAACGGACGCAAAAAGCGCGCCCTCCGCTCGCGCCGCCTGGCCCAGAACCAGCCGGCAACGGCAAAGAATGAAAAGGCCGTCAGGCCGGGCACGGCGATGTACGTCTGCACCGCCAGCCACAGCGCTCGCAACTTAGAAAGGATGATGTTGTCAAGGCCCCAGGCAAGGTAATCGCCTGCCGTGAACGTGCGATTGTAGGCGAAGACATCGTCATATTCTGTCAGAAAAATCGTCTGTGTCCCTACTGTAGACAGGATGGAACCGCTGATTTGCCACGTACGCCAGAACCAGGGCGCCATCACAACGAGGTACCCGCCCACCAACAGCGCCAGATTGAGGAATGAGGGTCGCCACGCCTGGCGGCTCCTCTTTTGCCACGGCCCACGCCGCGCGAAGGCAAGCAGCCAGAGAGCAGCGGCGAGCGCCAGGAACAGGACGCCGTCTGCCCGGGTCAGATGCGAGAGTCCGGCGGTCAATCCGGCCAACACCCAGTAGCGCGGCGCGCCTTTTTCCTGTGCCAGTCCCAGCGCCAGCAGGCACAGGCCGCCCGTCCAGGCAAACAAGACAAAGGTCGTGGGCTGAACCCAGTATGCTGTATAATAGCCGCCCACCGCGGTGAAAGCCGCCGCTGCATAGGCCTGCCTTCGCTCGCCCGTCAGATGCCAGTTGACGGCATAGCCAAGAAGCGGCAACAATCCGGCCATCAACCAGAACGGCGCCTGCGCACCGCGAAAAGAACCTGTGAGAAGATAACCACCGGCCCCAATTATCGAGGCCAGTGGCATCCAGTAAGTGTGGCTGGGATGTGGCAGCCCCTGAGGATTGTCCAGATATTGCCAGATGATCTCTTCACTGAACCCTTGCCCATCGGCCAGCCGCTGCGCGTTGCTCGTGTAATAGTAGGCGTCGAAATAGGTAGGGTGATCCAGGCGCAGGGCCCAGAATGCCTGTAACGTCAGTCCCAACAGCGCCAACCACCAGAAGCGGCGCACCAATTGCACCAACCGCCCGGCGCGCAGACCCGAAGTGACCGATTCGCGAACGTCGAAGCTAGCCAAAACCCTTAACCCACAAGACGTTAGTTGCAATCCAAAAGAGACTGTAGTTCAAGATCCGGCGTGATTTCACAAGCGCACCGTAGAGCAACATGCTGACCATCAGACCCTGGATCAGCCGCACCATTCCCGCCGTCTCCCGGAACGTAGAGTGAGGCAGGAAAAGCACCATCAGACCATTAAGCGCCAGGCAAAAGACGTACGGGTGATAAGAGTGCTCCCTGAACAGACTCTTGAGCGCCATGACGAGCCCGGCCAGGGCGGGGATGATGGCCATGGGCACCAGAATCAGCGACAACAGCAAGAAAACGGCCACGTTGGCTTCCGCAATTTGCAGCCAGCCGCCAAGCGGAACGAGGGTGAAGGGCGTTGCCCCGGCGCCGCCGGAGCCCAGACCAATGCGCCCCAACCACTGCCAGAGGAATAGCTGGTATAAGACGAAGGGAACAGGAACCAGCGCCAGAAAGCGGAGCAGGCGCCACCGTTTCTGGAAAAGCGTGTAGAGGACGTATGCGGCCCAAAAAATGAGCGTGGTCTCCTTGGCCAGCGCCGCGGCGGCAAAAGCCGCCGCCATCCACCCCGGACGGCGGCGCAAAAAGGCCACCATTGCCAATTGTACAAACGCCTGCGCCAGGGGTTCGTTCAAATTGGCCCGCAATGCCACGAACTGACCACCGTACAATCCATAAGCCAGGGCGTACCAGGGGCTGACGTTCAGATCTTCGAGCAGGTACTCCATGGCCAGCGTGCCAATGCCGATGGCCAGAACATTGACCAGGATCAGGGTCCAGGGAACAATGCTGGCGTTGCCCAGGGCCAAAAGCCGTGCCGTAAAGGGGTAGGCAATGCGTTGAAAGCGGTAGGCGGCCTCGTCCAGATACGGGGCGGCTTCGAACCCGCGGGCGGCGATCTCGTACGAGAAGGTGCCATCGTAGCCCACGAAGCTCATGGGATCGCCGCCGGCGCCCGCCAGGACAAACGAAACAAACAGCAGGCAGGCCACAAGAACGACGAGGGCCGGCAGCCCGCGCCGCTGCCACAGGGCTCTTTCGTGTGTCAGACCGGCTTCTGGCATAGGCACAAAGCTTAAGGGCGCACAAAGATGCTGGCAATAGCATCATGGTACACCCGTTCCCACTCCTCGTCTCTGTCCATCTCCCACGCCAGGGGACTATCACGTTCTACCAGCACGAGCCTGACGTCGTGCGCCTCCAGTTTCTCCTGCCAACCCTGCCCTGCCGTGTAGATCGCCAGATACTCGCGCAACAGCTCGTCGTCATAAAGGTCGGTGCGCCCATCGACGAACACCGGATACTGGGGCAGACGCCAGATCAGATAGCCGCCCCAATTATAGCTGTTGAACAGCAGGCCGTGCGGCTGGGCCTCCTGCAAGTATTCAATCGCTGCCCCGGGCAACCCGTCTGGATCCTGTGCTTCCACCGTCGCCGCCTGCACCTCCTGCCCCACACGCAAGAGCCCTGCCCCCAGGATGAGCAGCAGCAGAATCCAATTGAGGGCGGCGAAGCCCGGCCGGGCGCGGGTCGCAGCCGCCGGCGCCATTTCGTCGCCGCGCCAGCGCGCCAGCGCCATACTCCCGTAGCGCACAATGATCGGCGACACGATCAGGGCGAAAAGCGGCACGTTGCGCACGGCCAACAGCGAGAGGTAAGTGAAAACCGCAGTCAGCGTCAGATCCGTGAAATCGGCCCGCCGGCCCGCCAGGCCGAAAGCGGTCAGCGCCGCCAGGAGCAACCAGATAAAGGGGTGCAAATAGAATTGGTGAAAATCCGGCGGCTGCCACTCCTGGATGAACTCCTGCAAAATGCCGATGCCCACCGTTCGAAACGGGTAGGTCCACATCTCAATTCCGTTCGGATTCAGGGCCAGCACAACGAAAGAAAGCGCGCCTACCGCTGCCAGCCTGCCCGGTTCTCGCCAGCCTCTTGCCGGCGTCGCCCCCGTGCCCAGAATTACATTACCCGCTTCCCCCACGATATAGGCCACGATCAGGATAAAGCCCACGGCAAACCCACCGTGCACGTTGCCCCACACCAGCATCACCAGGGGCAGGAACCAGATAATGCGCCGCCGCCCCTGCTTGTGTGCGTAAAGGATATAAGCAGTGAGTGAGGCGAGGACAAAGGTCACCATCTGGGGTCGCGCCGACCAGATAATGCCCGAGGCCACCGCGGCGACGATCAGCACAAAGGCCCGTAACCAACGATCTCCCTCCGCACATTGCAGCCAGGCGAAGTAAAAGGCAACCGTAACCAGCAGTGCAACAAGAATGGTCAGTCCGCCAAAGCCAAAGGCATCGTAGGTCAGGTAAATCAGAATCTGCGCCAGCCAGCCATGATCGATCCACGGTTGCCCAAACCGAGTGTGGGAAAAAGGATCTGTCCGCGGCACCGTCCCGTTCTCCACAATCCAACGTCCGGATTGCAGATGCCACCAACCGTCGGTGTCCAGCGGGAAGCGGGCGGCCATGGTGAAGATGGCAATGAAGACGATCAGGGCCACGAGCCTTCCCAGCGTCAGCCAGCGCCACCACGATCGTTGCTGAGAAGAACAGGTCATTTTGTCGGTCGACGGGCATAAGCGGTGAACAGATCACCGAAATTCACAGGCACCGGCCATTGGTCCGCGCCCAACAACGACACGATGCGCCCTGCCCAGTGGCCTAAAGAATCATCGAGCGCTCTGAGGCGGCTGACCAGATAACCAAGGCGCAGATAGCGGCCCTGCGCCCCGGACCACAGCACTTCGAAGCCCTGCTTCTGTAACATCTGGGCCAGGGTGCGCCGGCTGAAGTAATGGATGTGCATTTCCATGAGCCAGGGCCAGCGCTCGCCCATCAGCCGCGCTGCCACGCTCTCCACGTCCATCGTATGCACGGCAATCACGCCACCCGGTTTCAGCAGACGGTAGGCCCGCGCCAATTCGGCCGACGGATCGGCCACGTGTTCTATGACATCCCACATCGTAATCACATCAAATGAACCATCCGCCTCCTGCAAGCTCTGCTGAGTCCCGGCGACGACGGGCAAACCGCGCTTTTCTGCTTCGCATACAGCCCACGCCGAGGGCTCTACGCCACAGGCGTCCCAGCCGGCAGCCAGAGCAACTTCCACAAACACACCGATATAGGCGCCAACGTCGAGCAGGCGACGCCCGAGCCCGGGGCCGATCACCCGTTCCAGGGCCTGCAGATGGCGCGAAAAAGTAAGCTCTCGCCCGGCCCGCTCCATAACGTAGGTCTCGTCTTCCACGGTGTTATAGGCCTGGAGCAATTCATCACTCACCCAGCGAGGATTGGCATATACGTAGCCGCAATATCGACACTGCACGATCTGGGGGTGCCGGCCATACCCTGTGCTTGTGCAGCGGAAAACGCCGGTATCCAGGGGCTCATCGCCGTCCAGGGTGGCTGGAAAACGCAGGAGCCAGTCATCACGACCGCACAAATTGCAGTCAACGTAAACGGTCTTCATGTCTCGCTGACGGGAACGGGCGGTCGCCTGGGCTCGTCGCCACGAATGCGACGCCAGAACAGGCGCAGGACGGTGTACTGTGCCTTGAAAATTTCCTGGCGCGAGATCTTCGTCTGGCCTTTGCGGCGATCTTCAAAGATGATGGGCACCTCTCCGATGGACCATCCGCGTCGCTGGCACATGAACAACATCTCAATCAGAAATGAATAGCCGCTGGAGAAGATCTCGTCTAGCGGAATTGACTCCAACACCTGCCGCCGGTACAGGCGGAAGCCGGCCGTAGCATCCTCCGCTCTCAGCCCCAGGAGCGACCGCGCGAAAAAATTAGCGCCGCGGCTGAGCCATACGCGCTTCCAGGTGCAGTTGCGCGATCCTCCGCCCGGAGTGTACCGGGAGCCGATAACCACGTGTTGGCGCCGCGCCAGCTCCAGCATGTCGGGAATATAGCGCGGGTTATGCGAGAAGTCGGCATCCATGGTCATGATATAATCAGCGCCAAGCGCCAGGGCCTGCCGAAACCCGGCGATATAGGCGGTTCCCAGCCCCATTTTATTGGGCCGGTGAATGACGTGTACCCGATCAGAGTGAGTCTTAGCCCACTGATCGGCCAGTTCCCCGGTGCTATCAGGAGAATTGTCATCCACAACCACCACACCTAGCGACACAGGCAGGGCCAGCAGTCGACTTAGCAGCTCATCCAGGTTATCAGCCTCATTGTACGTGGGCACAATCATCCACGTCTTGGCAGCAGGCATTCGATGCATTCTCCAGGCGCCACTGTGGCGCGCTATCCATTCGAGTCAGGCAGCTTGGGATTGTAACGGTAATCAGCGCATGATCAAAACGCCAATTCTTGCACCCTGCCAGAGTGGAATGTATTATTTATGACAAATTACCCCGCTAACCTTCTATGAGAATCGGCATTCTTTCGCGCGGGCCCACACTTTACAGCACGGGGCGGCTGGTGGAAGCTGGTCAGCGCCGCGGACACCGCGTACTGGTCATCGACACTATGCAGGCGGCCCGCTCGCTCGGCGTGGTTCCGCGCGCGTCCGGACGGCGCTTTAACCAGTCCCTCCCCCGCGTGGACGCCATCATCCCGCGCATTGGCGCCTCTATCACCCGCTATGGTGTCGCTGTGGTCCACAAGTACGAGAGCCGCGGAGTGGTCACAACAGCGCCTTCCCAGGCCATCGCCCAATCTCGCGACAAATTGCGCAGCCTGCAGTTAATGCAATCTGCAGAGCTGCCCACGCCAAAGACGGCCATCGTTTCCAATCTGGGCGAGCTGGCGGCTGCAATCGATGCTGTGAATGGATTTCCCATCGTAATCAAGATCCTCAAGGGCACACAGGGCAAAGGCGTCATCCTGGCGCCCAATCTGGTCACCGCCCGTGCCGTCCTGTCCATTTTCTTTCGCCACGGACACAAGCCAATTCTTGTTCAGGAGTTCATCGACGAGGCTGATGGTCGCGATCTACGTCTGCTCATCGTCGGCAATCGCTGCATCGCTGCCATGCAACGCACCGCTCCGCAGGGCGACTTCCGCGCCAACCTCCATCGCGGGGCAACCTCGACAAGAATCAGGCCCGATGAGGCCACCGAAGAGCTGGCGCTCCGCGCCGCTGCCCTGCACCGCCTGGGCGTCGCCGGCGTGGATATTATACCTTCGCAACGAGGGCCGCTGCTCCTTGAGGTAAACTCCTCGCCGGGGCTGGAAGGAATCGAGAACACCACCCGAACTGACATTGCCACCGAGGTGGTGCGCTACCTGGAAGAATGCGCCCGCGAGAAACAACGACGTCCAACCCGATAGCCATAACCGCTGCTGCTACTCCCCATCGCCAAACTCGGGCGGTAAAAGGCCCCGGCGCATCGCCTCCTCAAAGGAGAGTCCCTCCGCACCCTGTTTAGCGTCGCTCGCGGCCTCTTCCCAAAATGCATCCAGATCAAGTTCTTCTTGCGAGGGAACATCATCCAGGGCCGTCTCCAGCGCCGGATCGTCTGCCGGTGGAGCTACCTCCACGCCCTCATCTTCCTCATCCGTTTCCGTTGGCTGCCTCTCGGGCGTGGCGGTCTGTTCAGGCGCCTCAGGCGGTGATTCTGCCGCCGGCGCCTCGCCAGTCACAGCCGGGGCCACTGGCTCCGCCTCCGGCGTGTCATCAATTACTGCCGTCGCTTCAGCGTCGGGCTTTGTTTCAGATCCCTGCGCCGGTAGCTCGTCTGGCGCGCCATCGCCGGCGTCGACCGGCAACAGCGACTTCAAATCCTTGATCGCTCGCTGCGTGAAGATCCACACCGTGCCAATGCGTCCGCGCCGCTCCTGCACGTCGAACAGAAGCATGATGAAATGATCGCGCTCAATGTTGGCAAAGTAGAGGTCAACGCTTTCCCCGGTCTGGTACTGGATGGCAAATGGCTCGCGGCTTTGCAGCTGTTCTCCCAGCAAAAAGCTGTTATCAAGGTTTTTAGCCACCAGCCGCGCCAGCTGTTCCAGATCCAGGCCCCGTTGCTCTCCCACCTGGGCCACTATCGCACCTTCCCGGTCGGCGACTAACACCTGCACGGCGCCGGTGTCGGTCAGCAGCGTCTGAAGCCGCTTTCTGACAGGGCGCCTATCCGCCTGCTGCCCGCTGTCACCTGCCGTGACCGCCGTGTCAGCGAGCGCCTCATCCACGGCCGGTGGGCGACCCTCTGCACCATAAAGGGTGGCGTGTATCGTCGCCAACAGGGCGTCCGTGTCCAGTGGCTTCTCAAAGTAGCGCACGACGCCAAGCGCTTCGGCCTCCTGCCGTCCCTGCGCCGTGGCATAGGCCGTAATGATAATCACAGGCAAATCCCGGCCGAGCTTCTGCACCTGGCGCACCAGGTCGAAACCACTCATGCCCGGCAGGCGCACATCGCTGATCACCAGATCGAACGAGGTGCGGCGCAATTCAAAAAGGCCCTCCTCGGCGGAGGGCACGCCCAGCACCCGATAATTCTGATTCGAAAGCTCCAACATAGAGCGCAAGAATTCGAGCATCTCGAAGTGATCGTCGATAACCAGGATCTGTTTCGGTTCCGCCATCTTCTTCTATTCCTGTGGCCTGACGAGAGAATCGACACGCGCTGTCACTGGCAAACGGTCCACGTTGCAGGCATTATAGGGCGTTCTGCTGCCATAGACCACCAGACCAGACAGGCGCCTGATCCTACCGGCGTTTAGGTCGCGAGTCTGATACGCGCTCAGAATCGCGCCGATCGCAGCATCGAAATAAACGGTTTGTAGAGCGTCACGTCCGCCCCCTCCCGGCGCTTCCGGTAATAATCCTGGGCAATTTGCGCCTGCGCCTCGCGATTGAAGACACCGTACGCGCCGCCCTGCCGCAAGACAGCCTGAAGACCGCGGGCGCCGCCATAATCATAAGCGCCACGCCCCATCTTGCGCTGAGCGTGCAGCGCCTCGCCGATGTAAGCCGATCCCAGCCGTTCGTACTGGAATACGTGTGTGGCCTCGTGGACCAGCAACGACAAATTCTCTCGTGTGTGACGACCTTGTTGTGGCAGATGGATCGTGTGCCACGTGCAGAAGGCGCGCTCCCCATTCAGGCGAAATATCAGCGATAAGATGCCACCCTCGGCGATGCGCACGTCTTTATAACGTATGGCGCGCGGGCCCAGGACCGAAGCAATCGCCTCAATCTCACGCTGGCGCAGCGGGCTGGTGTTCATGAAGAGATGCATGACGTATTGCGCTATCTCCGGCCCGCCCAACAGATCAAACAGACAGGTCGCCAGACAGTGAGCGTGCACCAGGCGGCCGCGTGTCGGCGCCTGCCCCGGCGCCAGTGGGATGAAGGGCGAGCCGTGGGCCACCACAGCTAACAGGCGTCCCAGGCGCACCGGCGTATCCCGCACCAGATTGAGGGGCCACATGGCCACGTCGCGCCAGCGTTCTTTCAGCCAGCTAGTGGCTCCACCGTTCTTCACTCGCGTTGCCTGTTCTGTCATCTGTATCCCCAGTTCAAGCGAAACGACTTCTCACCATCGGCGTCCGCCGCCCTGATCTAGAAAAGCGGCAACTGGCGCGCATCCGCGCGCAGGCGGGCAATAATCTTCTGATCGGTCACGGCAAAAGCATACTGTTCCAGCTCTTCCAGCTGCACCCAGGCGTGGTCAGCCACGCCTATATTCTGCGGCTCGCCGGCCATGTGGCGCGCGTGGAAGGCGTGCAGCGTGATGCGGAAGTGGGTGTAACCGTGTTTCACGCGAACCAGCGGCGGGCCCACGGTAATCTCCATGGATAGCTCCTCCTGAATCTCACGCCGCAGCGTCTCCGGCAGTGTCTCACCCGGCTCCTGCTTGCCGCCAGGAAATTCCCAAAGGCCACCTAACAGCCCATCGAGTGGCCGTTGCGCGATCAGAAAACGGTCGCGCTCGTCCCAGATAACCCCGGCTGCCACGTGGTGGTGCGGCCGGTTCTTGCGCGGCGGTCGCACAGGTCGCTCCAATTGCGTCCCCCTCTGGCGCGCCAGACAGGGCTCGACCAGTGGGCAGCGGTGGCAATCAGGCGCAGCCGGCGTGCACACGCGCTGCCCCAGTTCCATCAGCGCCTGGTTAAAGTCCCCAGGGCGCGCCTCCGGCACCAGTGACGCCGCCAGATCCCACAGCCGGTTCTTCGTCTCCGCTTCCGTCACGTCCTCGCTCACATCGTAGAGACGGCTGAGCACGCGAATCACGTTGCCGTCAAGGATGGGCGCCGGCTGAGCGAAGGCGATGGAAGCGATGGCGCCGGCTGTGTAGGGTCCGATGCCTTTCAGTTCCTGTAGCTCTTTTACCGTGCTCGGCAGCGCGCCGCCATACTCGCGCACCACCGTCTGCGCTGCCTGGTGCAGGTGGCGCGCGCGCCTGTAGTAACCCAGCCCTTCCCATAGCTTCAGCACTTCGTCCAACGGCGCTTCGGCCAGCGCCCGCACAGTGGGAAATCGCGCCATCCACCGTTCGTAGTAAGGGACAACGGTGGTAATCTGCGTCTGCTGCAACATCACCTCCGCGACCCAGATGGCATAGGGATCGCTGCGCCGCCGCCAGGGCAAGTCGGCGTGGCCCTCGTCCCACCACTGGAGAAGGCGCGATACGATCATGGGCGCACGTGCCAGTCGCCGATACCGATCCACTTATACGTCGTCAGCTCCTCCAGGCCCATCGGCCCGCGAGCGTGCAACTTCTGAGTGCTCACCGCCACCTCAGCGCCCAGCCCAAACTGCCCGCCGTCCGTGAAGCGCGTGCTGGCGTTTACATAGACCGCAGAGGAGTTGATTTCGTCCACGAAGCGGTTGGCATTGGCCCAGTTGTTGGTCAGTATGCTGTCCGAATGCTCCGTGCTATGCTCGTGAATATGGTCAATGGCCTCGCCAATACCATCCACGACCTTCACACCCAGAATCAGCGCCAGCCACTCCTGATCGAAATCGTCCTCCCCCGCCGGCGCCACCTGAAGGCCATTCTCCGCCTGCAGATAGGGCATCGCTTCCGCGCTGGCGCGCAGCTCCACACTATCTTGAGCCAACCGCCGCGCCATGACCGGCAGGAAATCCTGGGCTACGGCGCGATGGACCAATACAGTGTCCAGCGCGTTGCACACGCTGGGTCGTTGCACTTTGGCATTCTGCACGACGTCCACCGCGCGCTCCAGATCGGCGCTCTCGTCGACGAAGATGTGGCAGATACCGATACCGCCGGTGATGACGGGAATAGTGCTTTCTTCGCGACACAGCTGGTGCAGGCGATTCCCGCCGCGGGGCACAATCATGTCCACGTACTTATCCAGGCGCAGAAGCTGGCGCACCAGGGCCCGGTCGGGATCGTCGATGTATTGCACGGCTCGTTGCGGCACTCCCACGCGCTCCAGCGCGGCCTGGATCACGTTGGCCAGCGCAAGATTGCTACGCAGCGTCTCGCTGCCGCCGCGCAAGATAACGGCGTTGCCCGTTTTCAGGCATAGGGTGGCGATGTCAATGGTAACGTTGGGCCGCGCCTCGTAAATCACGCCCAGCACGCCCACTGGAATTCGGCGGCGGCTGAGCCTCATCCCGTTGGGTAAAACGCGACTTTCAATTTCTGCCCCCACCGGATCGGGCAACTCTGCAATTCGCCGGCTGTCTGCAGCCAGGCTCGCCACGCGCGCCTCCGTCAGCAGCAAGCGGTCCAGCAGCGCCTCGCTGAGGCCATTGGCCCGGCCCTCCTCAACGTCCTGCACGTTCTGCGCCAATATCGCCGGGGTCTGCGCCTCCAGTTCATCGGCAATGGCCAGCAGCGCCTCATTCTTCTGGCGCGTCGACAATACCGCCAGCTTGCGGCTGGCAGCCCTCGCCGCCTGGCCCATAGCAATCAGATCACTCATCCTGTCTATCCTTTCCTTTCACCCTATCCATGAGATCAATACGAGCGCGTCTCAGCCTCACAGAAGAATCATATCATTACGGTGTACGGCGACCGGGCCATAGGCATATCCCAGCCGGTCGACGATCTCCTCTGAGTGGCAACCCTGAATCCGTCGCAGATCGTCGCTTCCATAGCGCACAATTCCGCGCGCCAACCGGCGCTCTTCAGGATCAAGAATAAAGATCGCATCACCACGGTCAAATTGCCCGGACACTTCGCTGATCCCGGCCGGAAGCAGGCTGCCGCCGCCGTCGCACAGGGCGCGGGCGGCGCCGGCGTCCACGGTAATTGTGCCCACAGGTGTGGGGCCGGCCAAAATCCAGCGCTTGCGGTTGGCCAGTGGCGCGTCCAGAGCGGGAAAGCGCGTCCCTACTGCTTCCCCGGCCACGATGCGGCTGATCACGTCGGGCGCGCGGCCGGCGGCGATAACCACCTCTGCGCCCGAGCGGCGGGCGATATCCGCTGCCTGCAGCTTGGTGGCCATACCGCCCACACCAAGGTTGCTGCCGCTGTCACCCGCCAGCCGCCGCAAGGTGTCGTCGATGGCGCGAACTTCCGGAATCAGCTCCGCGTCGGGGTTACGACGGGGATCGGCTGTGAACAAACCGCTCTGATCGGTGAGCAGCAACAGCAGATCCGCTTCGGCCAGCAGGGCCACTAGCGCCGATAGGTTGTCGTTATCGCCCACTTTGATTTCCGAAGTGGCGACGGCGTCATTCTCGTTGACGATGGGCACAATGCCCTGTTCCAGTAAAGCAAGAAGCGTATCCCGAGCATTCAGGAATCGTCCCCGATCCTCCACGTCGGCACGCGTCAGCAATATCTGGCCCACGTGGATGTCGTATAGTTCAAACAACCGCTCCCAGGTGAGCATCAGCCGGCTCTGGCCCACGGCGGCAAGAAGCTGTTTGTTGGTCACCGTGTCCGCCAGGGCGGGGAAGCCCAGTCGCTCGCGGCCCACGGCGATGGCGCCCGACGTACAGACAATAACGTCCTTTCCTCGCTTCTGTAATTCGGCGCACTGCCGCACCAAGGCCACCATGTGCGCCCGGTCCAATCGTGGCGTGCCACCCGTCAACACGCTGGTACCCAGCTTGACCACGATGCGCCTGTATGTTTCGTCGCTTGTAATACCGTCAGCCATAGATGATTGCCGCAGGCTCATTTACCACTCAACTACACGCGGCGCAAGCAGCGTGAGCTCTGGCTGCTTGCGCCCGTAAGCTGAGTATAAACGATGTTGTTGATGGTCCCAAGAAAGAAGAGACTCCCGCCCCGCTCTTCTCCTATGCCACCTCCGGCGGCCGGTGCTTGCTGATAAACTCCTTGGGATCGATGTAATCGCGGTAGACGCGCCGGCGGTCTAACCCCGGCCAATCGCCGGGATTATTAAAAAGCACTTCCGTGGGGCTGATATCGAAGTGCAGATGATAAGGGCCATTGTACTCGTCGCGGCCCACGGTGCCCACAGGCTGCCCGCGTTGCACGCGCTGGCCTCGTTGCACGTTCATCTGTCCCAGATGAGCCAGGCGCGAGTAGACGCTGGGGCCGTTAGATTCCAATGGATCGTGCCGGATAATGACGATATTGCCCCAGTGGCGCACGCGCCCGGCAAACGTCACCGTCCCACTGGCCGGGGCATACACAGATTGACCACGGTCGCTGTCCCATGTCGGCTTATTTAGGTTGAGATCGGCGCCGGTATGGTAGTTGAAACTGTCGCGCAACCGGTAGTAATTGCCAAACGGGTTGGCGTCCGTCCAATGGCCGGGCCACAGCTCAACCGCGCGCCGTTCGTCGGGGGTTCCCACAGGCGCATCAAAGCCGTCAGCCAGGCGAATTTCATCCCTGACCGGCTTGCTCACCTTACGCCAGCGGATGGCCGCAAAGGCGATGCGGCGGCCATCTTCATCAGTGTGATTAGTCAGATTGACCTGACCGCTCATGGGGTTGTCGGCGTCCAATTCAAACGTGCCCAGCGACACCCAGCTGTCCGAAAAGCGCATCTGATTGACGGCGATGACAATCGGCTCCTTGGCTCCCACGACCCCGTGCACGTGGTACTGTGCCTTGCGCGTGGTGGCGTGCTGGCCCGGCACCCACACGCTGATGTCATAGTAGCCAGATTCCAGAATGTCCGGGCGCCACATGGCCCACACGCTGCTGGGCGTGGAACCCACGGTGCGCGCATACTTCAACGGCTGGCCGTTGCTCTGCATAGGGACGAAGGCGGCATATGGAAACTGGGGATAGAGGCCATCCCGATAGCGCTCATGGCCCACGCGAATCTGGATCTCCACCGCATCTTCCCCCGGCTCGCCCTCCTCCGGGGACGCGTCGTCAAAGGGATGCGTGGCGATCGCATCCCACAACTCCCGGCCGTTATAATGCTGGTTGCTGAGGTCGTAATAGGCGTGTTCCCAACTCCAGAAGGTCACAGCCGGCAGCCCCATAGCCCGCGCCTGGTCCATGAAACGATGGATCTGCACCGGCGACGCCGACCAGAAGTAGCGATCGTCGCTGCTCCCGTACATCTCACCGTACGCTGCGCCCACAGGGATGAATAACTTGTTCGGGAATTGCTCCTTGTATTCTTCGTAGCTGCGACGCAGATTGCTGATGGCGTCGCCTTCGCCGCGGGCCACCCAGTAGATCTGCGGCATAGCTATGTCACAATCTTCCATGAAAGCGGCGAAGGGAAACGACGGCTGGTAGCGCATGAAACGGTAAGAGCTGAACCCATAGACAACGCCCTGAACATCGGCAAGTTCCTGTCGTAAGTGGGACATATAGGCACGAGCCCGACCGGCCCCGCCTTCGGTCGACCAGCGACGGTCGCCGATATCCTCTGCATTTACGACCAGGCCTCTGATGTTAAATTGTCTGGCCCGTTGCGCCAGCATTTTGGCCTGTTTCTCGGGATCGGCCTTCTGGCCATAGACAAAGGCCCACCCCCAGATGGTAATCGCCTCGTCACGCATGGCCTGGATCAGGTCGGCCGTGGCCTGCTCCTTACGACCGTCGTCATCTGTTTCAGGCAGAGGATAACTCTTCTCCCCATCACAGATCTTGACGATGACGTGCTCAATGCCCGCCTCCTTCGCCTTCCGCGCTGCTTCTTGCGCCGTCTGAATGCCTGGACGCGTCAGCACTCTGTCGGCCCGCCACACAAAATAGCCTTTTCCTTCAATCACAGCGCTTTCCACGGCTCTGGCCCCATTGGCGGAACGCGCTTCAGCCACTCCTGTGGCTGCCATACGTGTTTCTGAATCTGTTCTACGATACATAATCTTAACGGACCTTGCTTCTATGCATACGACAACGTTGAGGGCTCCATCCAGGTCCTTTGCAACTGCTCGTCCGCCTGGCGCTGTGACGAGCGGCGTTCAGGAAGAGCCAAACCGCAGCCGGTGGCAATCACCGTAATGCGGATCTCATCACGGAGCGTCCCGTCAATGGTGGCTCCAAAAATGATATTGGCATCGGCGTCGGCGCGTTTCCTGATTACCGCCGCTGCTTGTTTGACTTCATGGAGGCTCATATCGAGCCCGCCGCTAATGTTAAAGAGGATGCCACGAGCGCCATCAATCGTTACATCCAGATAGGGCGAGTGCGTTGCCTCACGCGCCGCCTGCTGTGCCCGATCCTGACCGCGCCCCTTGCCCGTGGCGATAATCGAAGCGCCGCCGCCACTCATAATAGCGCGCACGTCGGCAAAATCGACGTTCACCAGGCCCGGCGCATTGACCAATTCGCTGATGCCCTGAATACTCGCGTGCCAGATGTTGTGCGCCAGCCGGTACGTTTCGTGAAACGCGAGCTGGCCGCCGGCCATCTCCAGAAGGCGATCGTTGGGTACGACTATTAACGTGTGCAGATGCTTCTTCAGACGGCGAATGGCCTCTCGCGCCAGGCGCGCGCGACCTTCTCCCTCGAAGCTGAAGGGAAAGGTGACGATGGCCGTGGTCAGCGCCTCGTGTTCCCGGGCGATAGCTGCCGTCGCCGGCGCCAAATCTGTCGCCGTGCGTCCCCCCAATCCACCAATGAGAAACACCATGTCGGACCCGGCCAGCGCCTCCCCTAGCAAGCTGTGAGGGGTTTCACGACCCGTTGCCGCCGTCAGACGGCGATCTGCCGGTGGTATGAAGATGTTGACTGGCGCCAGGGAACGGCGTAAGGCTTTCTCGTCTGTATCTACTGCCAGGAATTCAATGCCTGTGACGCCACTGTCAATCATATGATTGACGGCAGTGATTCCCCCACTACCAAGGCCCACAACACTTATGTGAGCCAGATGCTGAAACCTCTTTCTCCTCAACATATATGCCCCTCTTCATCCCCTTCAGCTTTTGCGCGGCGATTTGTAACCGCCTCCCGTCAGCGCACGACACATGATGAACGATCGGTTGTTCGACAGCCAGCAACCGCTTCTGGTGGTCCCCCACCAGTTTACGAAACTGTTTCTGTGATATGCTCCCGCGCTGCGCTTCTCCCCGGAAGCAACAGCCGCTCAGTAGACACGATCAAACGCACATTTTTTGCTCTTACGATGCACTGAGCACATCGTTCAGTGTGAACAGTATAACAAAAAAAGAGGGCTGTCAAGGAATTTGAGCCGAATTCGCAACAACAAATCCTTGACATTGCAATGTTTTTGGCGTAAATTTAACGTGAAAATAGCGTTAAAATCACTCGTGCAGTAACTGTAAGAAGAGGGTCGTCCGTCAATTTCCGTCGCATTTCCCTTCCCGGACAGCATGCTGGTGTCGAACCGGCCCCAGGGGAGCGCGGCCTTTTACGGGTACTGTCTGAAACCAACACCAGGGGGCATTATGCCGCAGCATCACCTCACTGTCGACGACAAAATTTTCGTGGGCCGTGTCGAAGAGCAAAAACAGTTCCGGGCAGCGCTCAGTGAGGTCCTGGAGCCGCCGGCCAAAGAGGACCTGCCCTATGTTTGTCTGCTATATGGCGACGGGGGTATGGGCAAAACCACGCTCGTGAAACGGTACTGTGACGTGGCACTGCACGAAGAGCCATTTGCCGACCACTTCCAGATCCTGTGGATCGACTGGGAGGACGAGCGTAAGAAATTCCCCAGCCTGCAGGTGGGTCAGAATCAGATCAGCGAAGAAGCGATTTTCAAAATCATTCACGCCGCCTCGATTCGTGAAAAGTGGGGACGCCAGTTTGCCGCCTATCGCCGCGCGCAAAAACAGCAAGAGGAATCCGCGCAGCAGGTGGTCGAAATGCTGGAGGGGGACGGCAAGTGGAGCGGCAAATCGAGCATTCTGCGTGCAATCGGCATGGATGCTCTGGCCAACATTATTCGCATCCGGCTGCCCATCATCGGCGGCACCGGTCAGAGCCTGGTGGAAGCTTTTCTGGAAGCAGGCATTCAGGTTGGTCTCGAGCAGGCAATCAGCCTGCGCACTACCATCGAGACCCAGTTGCGAGCGCATCTGTCCGACACCCACTTCGAATACTTTCTGAACCCGAACGAACAACTGGCCCTGGGGGTGGCGCGCGGTCTGAACCGCGTAGCCAAACGCAAGCATCTGATTGTGGTGCTCGACTCCTACGAAGTGGTTGATCGCATGGATATGTGGATGCGCGTCATTATCCGCAACGCCGGTCCCCGGGTCATGTGGATCATCAGCGACCGCAACGACCTGCTCAGCAGCCGCCAATTTGGCAATGAGTACTTCAAAGGGTACGCGGATGAATTTCCACGACGTCTGTTGGCCTACAACATGCGACCGCTGGCTGTCGCCGACATCCGCACCTACTTCGAGCTGCGCACGCCGGAACGCCCGCTGGACGACGAAGCCGCGGAGGCCATCAGCCGTGTCACCCGAGGCATCCCACTGGCTATGCAAGAAGCAGCCGAAATCTGGAAAACCGGCGCCGAGCTAGAGGCGTTTATCGGCGACATTACGGCCAGTACGCCCGGCAGCCAGATAGTACAGAAAATGACCGACCGCTTTCTGCAACACGTGGTGGTCGAAGAGGATCGCCACGCCCTGTACGCCCTGGCTCTGGCCCGTGGTGACGTGGAGATCTTGCGCAGCATGCTGCAGCCGGCCGGAGAGCAATCCTTTGACCTGGAAGGGTTGTTGCGCCGCCTGGAACGGGATTACGCCTCTGTTCACGCCGCCCGCGCCAGATTACATGACGACCCCGCCTTATTCCTGCACGAATACTTGAAAGCCTCTGTGCGGCGCACCAGCCGCCCTGTACGAAAGTTGAATCAAAAGGCGGTAGATGTGCTCAGGGCCAGGCTTGCCACTCTGGAGGAAGAGCTGCCGCGCATTGAAGATCGTTGCGCCGATGATAACTGGGTCAAGGCCGCCCTGGACCTCTGCCACTACCTCTTCTGGGTCGACGAGGCCCAGGCCTGGCATTGGCTCATTCTGCGCTTCGTGGAAGGGATGGCCTATAGCCGCGACCTGCAAAACGGTCTCCACCAGATTGCCCACAGCTGGAAGGGTAGCCTGAGCGAGAGCGGCGAGCGGCTGATCCGCGTGCTGGACGCCACCGGAAGCGACGAGGCGATTCTGCTCAACGTCCTGGAACAGTTACACGAGCGCGGCTGGCTGGAAGGGCCGGGGGCCGACGAGCGGAGCGCCATTCTGCGCCTACACTCCGCTGCCCAACTATTGCGCCACGGCAAACATCACGCCGCGCTGGAGCTATATCAGCACGTCGAAGACAATCTGAGCGAAGAACACGACACGTTGCGCCGCCAGTTGGCCAACGCCTACGAAATGACCGTACATCACCTGGTCTGGCCCCTGGGCCAGGAGTTGCCCATCCACGACGAGCAGGCGGAAGCGATTCTGCGCAAAGTGATAGAGTGGTTCCCGGGCCGCCAGCGCGCCTGGTTCCTGTTAGGCCTGATGCTGGCGGCGGCGGGCCGGCGTGCGCAAGCAGTGCAGGCGTTACGAAAAACGGTCGAAATCGAGCCGCGCCACGCTGCGGCCCACACTTTCCTGGGGCAACTCTACGCAGATGGGGAACGCTACGACGAGGCGGCTTCTGCCTTTGAGGAGGCGCTGGCCTTGGACGGCGAATCTCCGGCGGCGCTCAGCGGCATGGGCCGCGTCTATTATGCGCGCGGCGACGTTCAGGCCGCCATCGCATCCTACAAAAAAGCCCTCAAAGCAGATCCAGACTTCAGCGCGGCCTATCTTGGCCTGGGCCAACTCTGCCTGGACATTGGACGCTATGAGGACGCCCGCGAGGCGTTCCGCCAGGCCCTGGCCCACAATGCAGAACGCGACGTCGCCTACCGCGGACTGGGAGATTCCAGCCGCCATCTGGGGCAGGCCAGCCGCGCTCTCGTGGCCTACAGGCTGGCCATTCGTGAAAATCCTCAGGACGCCCGCACCTTCTGCGGCCTGGGCGACGTTTATTTCCGCGATGAGAATCAGCCAGAGGCTGCCATCCGCGCCTACCAACGCGCGATTGCACTGGAGCCAGATCTGGCGGCAGCCCATGTGGGCCTCGGCGACGTGTACCGCAGCACGGGCGACCTGGAAGACGCTCTGGCCTCCTACCGGCAGGCTGCGGCCCATGACACACAATCCGCCGCGCCCTATGATGGGCTGGCCCGCGTCTACGGGGCGCTTGGCAGGTACGCCGAGGCGCTGGAGGCGCACCGGGAAGCGCTCGCCCGCGACCCTCACTACGACGCTTCCTTCGCCAATCTCGGCCATGCCTACCGGGCTCTTGGACGTCATCAGGAAGCCGTAGACGCTTACCAGCGGGCCGTAGACGGCAGCGAGGGCAGCAACGAGGAAAGCGTAGAGATATACACGGGTCTGGCGGACAGCCTCTTCGCGCTGCAACGGTGGCAAGAAGCGCGCGAAGCGTATGAGAAAGCTCTGGAGCGTGACGCGCGTTGCACCGCTGCCGTGCGCGGGCTGGGCAACGTGTTCCTGGCGACAGGACAAGCATCTGAAGCGATGACAACTTACGAACAGGCCCTGGCCCATGACGCCACCGAGAGCCAGACACACGTGCAATTGGGCAAAGCGCATCTGGCGCTGGACCACGCCGCGGAAGCGCTGGAAGCCTACCGACGCGCGGCCAACCTCCGGCCGGAACTTGCGGCTGCGCACGCCGGCGTGGGCCATGCTCTGTGTCGCCTAGGTCGCCTGGAGGAGGCGCAGACCGCCTTCGAAGAAGCGATATCATGCGACCCGAATTACGCTGAGGCGTATGCCGGGCTGGGCGCTGTATTTGCCAGAAAGGAGGCCCAGACCGAAGCGATAACCGCCTACGAGCAGGCGCTGGCGCTGGACCCGCAATCGGTCGCGGCGCACAAAGGGCTGGGCAAGGCATACGAGCAACTGGGCCGCGATAACGAGGCGCTCGCCGCTTTCGAACAGGCCACCCGCGTGGGCGCGCAAGATGCAGAAGCGTTCCGCCTTCTCGGCAAGGCGCGCCTGGCGCTGGATCAGCACGAGGCAGCGGCTGCGGCGTTTGAGCGTTCGCGAGAGCTAGACGCTGGCGATCCGCAAACGCATCTCGGGCTGGGCCATGCATACAGAGCGCTGAACCGGGCGGAGGAAGCTGCACAAAGTTACCGGGAGGCGTGCGAGCGGCGCCCGCTGTGGCCAGAAGCGTATGCCGGGCTGGCCGCAGCTTGCGCCAGCATGAAACAGGCGGAAGCGGCAGTCGACGCCTTTGAAACTGTTCTAGAGCTAGACGAAGGCTGGCCCATTTCTTACCTGCAACTGGGGCAACAGTATCAGCGCGCCGGTCGCTATGAGGAAGCGCTGGTGGCGTATGAGAAAGCGCGCCGGCGTGACGCCCATGATCTGGACCTACTCCTGGGCCTGGGCCAGACGAACACGGCTCTGGGCCGTATGGTGGAGGCGGAAGCAGCTTACCGGGAAGCGATAGAGCATTATCCGCAGCGCCACGAACCGCAGATAGGATTGGGCGCGGTGCACCTTGCCGCCGGCCGTCATGACCTCGCGCTACAGGCTTACAACACCGCGTTGGAAAAGAACGAGGGCACGGCAGAGGTCCACGAGGCAGTAGGGCAGGCGTACCAGGCTCAGGGCAGGTATGAAGAAGCGCTCAGCGCGCTGCGCACGGCGCTGCGACACGAGCCAGAGCGGGCCACAACGTATCAGGAGCTGGCCCTCGTCTACTTCGAGCTGGGTGATCACGAGCAGGCTTTGGTCTCATACAAACGGGCATTGGAGCTCGATGAGGCGCTGGCCCCGACGCACATACTCGGGGCCACCTACGCTGCCCTGGGCAGGCATGATGAAGCGATCAGGGCCTACGAGAAAACGCTAAAGGCCCAGCCACAAGATGTGGCAGCGTTGAACGGCGCCGGCGCCGTCTATCAGCATCTTGGAGATCTGCAAAAAGCGCTCAGCGCTTACCAACGTGCTATTCGCGTCAACCCTCGCCAGGCGACGCCGTATGTAGGGCTGGGTGCGATTCATGCCGCGCTGGGCAGCCACGATCTGTCGCTCGCCGCCTATCAGCAGGCGTTACACCACGAGCCCAAGAACTGGGAGGCACAAAAAGGGGTGGCCCACGCTTATCTGGCGCAGGGCGCCTATGAAGAAGCCGTACGCGCCTTCCAGCGAGCGCTGACCCAATCGCCGCGCGATGCGCAGAGCTTCCGCTGCCTGGGAGATGCCTTCCTGGCCATGGAACAGTATGAAAACGCCGAAGCCGCCTATCGCCGCGCCACCGTGCTGGACGCTGAAGATACTGTAGCTTTCCGCGGCCTGGGCGCTGCCGCTCGGCGCCTCGGCCATAAGCAGGCGGCGATTGCCGCCTACGAAACAGCCGTAACGCTGGCGCCTGACGATGCAGAAGGCAAGCTCGGCCTGGGCCAGAGTTACGCGGACCAGCAACGATACGACGAGGCAATCGTAGCCTTGCGGGAGGCTGCGGCGCTGGCGCCACAGGATGCATCCACGCATTTACAGCTCGGCGCCTGTTACCTGGCGCAAGAAGCGTTCGACGACGCTTTCGTTGCCTACGAACAGGCCCTGGCCAGCGAGCCGGAGCTACCTGCTGCGCACCGTTTTGGCGGCGACTTGCATCTCCAGCAGGGCAAACACCGCGAGGCGCTCGCCTGTTACCGGCAGGCCATCGAACTAGATTCAGACGCTGCAGCGTCGCACATTGGTGTGGGCACTGCATACCTGGCGATGGGCAACGCCAGAGAGGCCATCGCCGCCTATCACTGCGCGTTGCAACTGGATAAAACGGAACTGAGAGCCTATGCCGGGCTGGGTGAAGCATACTTCGCCGTAGGGCGCTACCATGCCTCGGCCCAGGCTTATGAACGAGCCCTGACGCTGGTGCCCGGCACAGCCCAACACCACGCGGGGCTGGGCCGCGCCTATCTGAAGCTGGGTAAAATAGATGAAGCTACTGCCGCCTTCCAGAAAGCGCTGGCTATCGATTCGCAACTGGCAGAGGCATACAAAGGGCTCGGCGACGTGCTGCGGCAGCAGGACAAGTCAGAAAAGGCGCTTGAAGCGTACCAGTTTGCCGTGGAACTGACGCCACAGTGCGCCGCGGCGCACGAGGGTGTGGGGGCCATGCACCTGGCCAACAGACAATACAACGCCGCAGCTGCGGCGTACGAACAGGCTGTGGCCCTGGATCCGCAACTGGCGCAGGCACACGAGGGTCTGGGAGCCGCTTACAGAGCGTTGCATCAAAGGCAAAAAGCGATCGCCGCCTTCGAGAAAGCGCTGTCGCTGGGAGCCGATGACGTGGCGCGAGTATACGAAGCGCTCGGCGATTTACAGTACGCCAGCCGCGACTACAACAGCGCCCTCGACGCTTATCAGAAGGCCCTGATCGATGACGCCAGGCGGCCCGGCTGCCACGTGGGACAGGGCAACGTCTATTTCAAGCTGGGCAAGATCGACGAAGCGCTGGGCGCTTACCAGCAGGCGATCCGCCTCAACGCCAGCTTTGCCCCGGCGTTTGAAGGGTTGGGTAACGTACACCACCATCTGGGTCGCAACTACGACGCCATCGTCAGCTACAACCGGGCCATGGAGCTCATGCCTGATTACGCCGGCGGATTCTGTGGCATCGCTCGCGTCTACACCAGCCTCGGCCGCTACAATGAAGCGATCATCGCCTGCCAGCGCGCAATTGACCGCGATCCTTCCAGCAGCGAAGCCTACCTCAATCTGGGCACCCTGTATCTGCACATGGGATACCTCGACTCCGCCCAGGAAGCATTTGAACACGTAGTGGCGGCAGACCCACACAACGTCGAGGCTCAGAGCGGGCTGGGCAATGTGTACCTGCAGCTGGGTGAAACTGAGGCGGCGCGCGCCGCCTACCTCAAGGCGCTGGACCTCGACGAGCAACACGCCGCCGCGCACGCGGGACTGGGCGACATCCACCTGAAGCAACAACGGTATCACGAGGCACAGAACGCCTACGAAAAAGCGCGCGAGATAGACTCGCGCTGCTCCCAGACGTACGCTGGGTTGGGCAACCTCTACGTGGCCCAGGAGCGCCTGGAGGAAGCCCTGGAAGCGTATCAGCAAGCCATTGACCTCAACAAGCGCAACGCGGCGGCCCGCGTTGGTCTCGGAAACGCTTTCCTGAAACTGGACCGTAGCGACGAAGCGCTAAACAGCTACCGGCGCGCCATCCAGCTGAACAGCCGGCTGGCCGATCCGCATCTGGGTATTGGTCACATCTACCGCAATTTGCGCCGGCCCTACGACGCCCTGAAAGCGTATCAGAAAGCGGCGCAACTGAATCCCAAGGCAGTGGAGGCCTATCTGGGTATTGGCGAGCTTCACGTGGAGTGGGGCAACCTGGACGAAGCGATGGAGGCTTATCGCGAAGCCATAGACCTCGATCCGGAAGCGGCGGAGGCCTACGCAGGCCTGGGCGACGTCTATCGCGACCAGGGCGATGTGGATGAAGCGATTAACTACTATGAACGGGCCCTAGCCCTGGACCCCGAAAACGGCGCGGCTCAGGCCAATCTCGGCGACGCCTATAATACCGTGGGGCAAACGGAAGCGGCGCTGGCCGCTTATGAGCGGGCGGTGCGTTGTTGTCCCGACGACGCGCTATCCCACGGCTCCCTGGCAGGGCTCTATCGCAAGCTGGAGCGTCACGATGAGTTCGAACGTGAAATCACTGTCGCCCGCGAGCTCATGGCCGAGCAGGACGAGTACAATCGCGCCTGTCTTGAGGCTATCGCCGGTGAGGTAGAACGGGCCATTGACCTGCTCCAGGGCGCGCTTGAGAAGCGCCAGGTTGAGCTTGACTGGGTACGACAGGATCCGGATTTCGACTTTATCCGCGACCATCCCCGCTTCAAGGCATTGCTCAACGGTGCAACAGCGGAAGCGGCGCCCCTGCCCGATGAACCGGCGGAAGACGTGGCGCCCATGGCCCTGGGGACGACAAGCGACAGCGCCTGACGGGGGCGTTTCAAGCGGGCGCGTTCAATCGTGTTCAGCCAGAAATTCGTCCAGCGGGTCGTCGTCCTCGTCGACGTACGTGCGCCGCGTTTTGCCCCCCTCGCGCGGGTCTTCGACCAACCCCATGTCGTAGAGCGCTTCCATGAGGCGCGCAGCGCGCGGGAAGCCGACGCGCAGCCGGCGCTGGATCAACGACGTGGAAATCGTATCCACCTTTTGCGCCAGGGCAATCGCTTCCTCCAGCATCTCATCTTTCTCGTCGATGAAGTTGCGGCGGGCGATCAAATGTTCCCAGGGCGCCTCCTCCGGCGTCACCTCAGGAATAACGCGCTGCCAGTGGCTCACCAGCCGTTCAATTTCATTGTCGCTGACAAAGCAGCCCTGTACGCGCACCGGCTCGCCCGCTTCCGGAGACAGAAACAGCATGTCGCCCTGCCCCAACAACTGTTCGGCGCCAGCAGTGTCCAGAATCACGCGAGAATCGGTGTTGGAAGCGACAGCGAAGGAGATTCGCGCCGGGAAATTGGCTTTGATCAGGCCCGTAATAACGTTCGTAGACGGCCGCTGCGTGGCTACCACCAGGTGAATGCCGGTGGCGCGCGCCATCTGCGCCAGGCGACACAGCGCCCGCTCCACTTCCTCACCGTACATGGCCATAAGATCGGCCAGTTCATCAATAAAAACGGCGATGTGCGGCAACGGCTTCCCCGAATCGCGCCGTGCTATCTTCTCATTGTAGACGGCCAAGTTTTTGGCCCCAATCTGGGCGAACGCTTCATAGCGGCGGTCCATTTCCACAATGATCCAGCGCAAAACGCCGGTCACCCGGTCGTGTTCCACTTCCACGTTGCCCAGCAAGTGCGGTATCCCGTTAAAGCGAATCAGCTCCACCTTCTTGGGATCAATCATCACCAGCTTGAGCCGCTCCGGCGGATTGCGGAACACCAGACAGGAGATAAAAGCGTTGAGGCACACGCTTTTGCCCGAGCCGGTGGTGCCCGCGATGAGCAAGTGGGGCATTTTGGCCAGGTCGATGGCCAGCGGCGCGCCGGAGACGCCCTGCCCCAGGGCCACGGCCAACGGCGAATTCAGGCGCGAGAAGGCCTGAGACTCCAGCACCGTGCGCAGGCGAACCACGTTGGCCCTGGCGTTGGGCACTTCCAGCCCTACGATGCCGCGCCCCGGCACCGGCGCTTCAATGCGCAGCCGCGGCACCTCCAGAGCCAGCGCAAAATCCTTTTGCAGCGCCGCAATGCGACTCACTCGCACCTTCTTCATCAGGGGCTCGCCGTCCGGGCCGGTGCCCGGCAGATAGCCGGGCGTCACGCCGAACTGCGTCACCGACGGACCGCGCCGGATCTCGGTTACCTCGCCGCGCAGCCCGAAATCGAGCAACGTCTGCTCGATGACCTCCTTCTTGCGCCGGATCTCCGCGTCGGTCATGTTGATCACCGCCCCTCTTTCCAGCAGCCGTATCGGGGGCAGACGGGGATCTGGCGCGCCGGCCGGGGCAGGCGACTGCGGCGCGCGCGGCGAATCGTCAATGAGCAGTGGCTGGCGCGCACGCCCTGAAGTCGTCGGCTGCGGCGCGCGCGGCGGGCGCGGGGGCGGCTCTAGTTCGCTCGCCCACTGCCGGAAGAGGGCCGAAAGGCCGGACAACGCCGCCAGCAAATCGCTCCAGGAGACTCTGGCTGCCAGCGCGGCTCCCCAGATGAAGAGCATGGCGAAGAGTGTGGCTGTGAGTAACGGGCCCAAAAAATCGAGCAGCGGCGCGGCGAGGGCCCAGCCCACCAGTCCGCCCGCCCGACCCTGGTAGGCGTCGGGCAGGGTGCCGCCACCCAGCTGGTAAGTGAGCGGAAGCGCCGCCAGCAACATCAGTTCGACGCCCAGCACCTGCGTGATGTGAATCCGGTAGGGAAGCCCAACGCGACGCAGCGCCAGGTGCGCACCGCCGGCGCCCAACAGCAGGAATAGAGGGTAAACGCCCCAGCCCAGCATGCGGCGGCAAAATTCGACCCATAGATCCAGCAATGAGGAATGGGTGAGATTGAGCAATCCCAGCATCGTGATGCCTGAAAGCACAAGGAGCGTCAGCCCCACCACCTCCACGCGCAGGGGAATCAGCCCCTGGATGACCGTTTCATCCCAGGTTTGGGAAGAAGATGCAGACTGTTTGGAACGTGATCGCGCCATAATGTTGTCGGGCCGGGCCCCAGCCACACGCCGGGACATACCCGCTACTTAAATCAGGTGCGTGATGATACACACCTGTATCGTAACATTATGGCCTATTTTACTGCAATCGGGGGCTGACTGTGTAACCGGCTACCCGCTTCAGGCAGGCGAAACGTTGCGCAGGCTGAGCGCGAGCCGGCGCTCCTGCTCGCTGACGTGCAGGACGCGTACGCGCACGCTGTCTCCTTTGCTCAGCACCATCGTCGGGTGTTCGGGAGGCGCATCGGCCATTTCCGATACGTGAATCAAACCCTCTAACCCCTCCTCCAGGAGTACGAAAGCGCCAAAATCGACGACGTTAGTCACGCGACCCTCAATGATCTGTCCCGGGCGGTAGCGCTCCTCCACATTGATCCAGGGATCCGTTTGCAATTGCTTGCGGCTGAGCGCCACGCGCCCCTGCTCGGCGTCTACTTCCAGGACCAGCACGTGCACCGTTTGCCCCGGCCGCACCACGTCGCTGGGGTGCGTCAGGCGACGCCAGGAAAGCTGCGAGATATGGATCAGGCCTTCCACTCCGCCGAGATCCACAAAAGCGCCAAAGTCGGCGAGATTGGTTACAACGCCCGAGCGCACATCCCCGGCGGCGAGATCCTGCAACAGACTTTCGCGCGTCGAGGCCGGCACTTCCGACGCCCGTTCGGAGAAGATGAGACGGTTCGCAGAGCGGTCCACCTCGATGATTTTCAGAACTAGCGTTTCATGCTGGCGCGCCTGCAACTGGCGTAAGCGCTCCTCTTCCACGTGGAGCTGGCGCAAGCCAAGCAGCTGTGAAGCAGGCACAAAGCCTTGTAAGCCGCACCACTCTACCAGCAACCCTCCCTTGTTAAAGCCAGTCGCCGGCGCTGACACGACTTCGTCAGCCTCGAACAGCGACGCTGCCTTGCGCCAGGCTGCCTCCATGCTGCGGTGTGTTCCATCCGTCGCCGCCCGGTCCCCGACAACGCCCGGAGCAACCTCCTGTGCCTCCTGAGCGACAATGTCAACTTCATCTTCAGCGAGAAGCTCGTCCTGATCAGAAGGCGTCACCGCCTTCACCTGCGTGGATGATGTCATTTTAATTCTCTTGTAGAATAAGGTTGTTCGCCCGTTAATGCCTGACACACACGAAACGCGACAACATTAGAAAAAACTTAACGCCCTCTTATTCAGATTATAAATGCTGGAGTGGCGCTGTCAAACGGCGAGGCATAGCCAACCACAGTCAGGAGCAAGATGGCAAACGATTTGACCGTCGATAGCGTGACCAAAAGCCTGCACACACGCTGGTTGGGACGTCACCTGCACGTTTTCGCGGAAATCGACTCCACCAACCGCGCGCTGTCACAACTGGCTTCCGAAGGAGCAGTACACGGCACGCTGGTCATCAGCGATTTTCAGAGTCGGGGGCGGGGCCGCCGCCAGCGACGTTGGCTGGCTCCCCGGGGCACATCATTGCTCTTTTCACTCCTGTTCCGCCCCAATTGGCGCGCGCAGCGGGCGAACTGGCTGACCATGATCGGCGGCCTGGCTGCCGCGCATGCTGTAGAGAGAATGACGTCCCGGCGCGCGGGGCTCAAATGGCCCAACGACGTCATGCTGGCTACCGACGAGGGCTGGACCAAGATGGGTGGCGTGCTGTTGGAGACACAATTGTCTGGAGACCGGGTGGCTCAGGCTATTCTGGGCATCGGCCTGAACGTGAACATCCCCACCGAGCAATTACCGGACACAGGGACACCGGTCACAAGCCTCCTGAGCGCCTGCGGCCAGCCTGTGTCACGCCCTGCCCTGTTGGCCACACTGCTACTATCGCTGGAGCTTCTGTACGAGCAGGCCGCCGCCGGAAACTCCCCTCGACGCGAGTGGAATCAGCGGCTAATCACGCTGGGTCACCCGGTGGTCGTCAGTGACGATAATGAGCAGATCAGAGGCGTGGCCACAGGCACCGACGAGTGGGGGCGATTGCTCGTACGAGACAACGCCGGACACACTCACACGGTAATTGCGGCAGATGTCACGCTGCGCGGCACGACCCTGCCAGAGCCCGACAATTGACCCCGTTTTGCATCATCATCGCGCCGCGCCACTACTCTTCATTGGAGGGAAAGCGCGGCTTTTCCTTGCGCCGCAGCCCCTCCACGCCGGCCATCATATCCTCGGAAAAGAATCCCAACATTTCCATGGCCAACGAATGGTCGAAAATGGGGCCGGCCTGGATTATCCACTGGTTCAACGCTCGTTTTGTAAAGCGCAGAGCGTGGCGCGGTCCGTTAGCAAGGTCGGTGGCTACAGACAATGCTTTGTCGGCGAGTTCCTCGTCCGGCACACAAAGGCTGACCAACCCGATACGTTCCGCCTCGCGACCGTCGATAAAATCGCTGGTCATCAGATAATACTTGGCTTTGGCCATGCCGCATAAGAGGGGCCAGACGATAGCCGCGTGATCGCCGGCAGCCACCCCCATGCGCAAATGGCCGTCGGCCATGCGCGCGCTCTCCGCAGCAATACTTATATCGGCGAGGAGCGCAACCACGAGCCCCGCGCCAACCGCCGGGCCGTTGATAGCCGAGACCAGCGGCTTCTGGCAGCGAAGCACGTTATAGACCAGATCCCGGGCCTCCTCCAAAATGCGTACGATTTCCTCGTAATCGCGGTAGGCATCTTCCACCAGTTTCAAGTCACCGCCGGCAGAGAAAGCGCGTCCGGCGCCCGTAATGACGGCCGCGCGCACCTCTGGATCGCGATCAATGGTGGGCCAGACCTGCACGAGTTCTGTGTGCAGACGTGCGTCCGCTGCGTTCAACACCTCCGGCCGGTTCAACGTCATCCACAAGACGCCATGCTCGCGCCGCTCAAAAAGGATATGCTGGAAATCCTGATACTCTAACACCGTCGCTCACGCCTCCTTTTGCGTTATACTCCTTTGGGCGCCAGTCTAATCTTGTTCCCGCGTAACGATGATGCCGGGACCCGGCGCCAGTTGACCAGCAGTGAATATTCGTGATAGAACAACGTTTTTATGATATCGGAATCTGAGGAGTATGTCTTGCTAACCCCCTTGCTACAAACGATGCGGCTTCGTCAGTGGCCTAAGAACGCTTTTGCCTTCGTTCCCCTCCTTTTCGACCGCAAGTTGTTCGATCCTGAAAGCGTGGTGCGCGCCATCATCGCCTTCTTTCTGCTCAGCCTGATGTCCAGCGCCGTCTACATCATGAATGACCTGGTGGACATCGAGAGCGACCGCCAGCACCCCGTCAAGAGAAATCGCCCGCTGCCCTCCGGTCGCCTCGACCCCACCGTGGCTCTAATCGCGGGCATCGTTTTGGCCCTGGGCAGCCTGACCGCCGGCTTTCTGATGGCTCCCATCTTCGGCGCCATTCTGCTGGCTTACTTACTGTCACAGATTGCCTACACGTTGCGGTTGAAGCGCGTGGTGCTCGTCGACGTCTCCATCGTTGCCGCCGGTTTTATTTTGCGCATCGCTGCCGGCGTAGCCGTCCTGGAAGACGTGCAACGATTCTCGCCCTGGCTCTACATTTTCGGCGGCTTTCTGGCCCTGTTCCTGGCCCTGGGCAAACGGCGGCACGAACTGATGCTTCTGGGAGACGAGGCGGGCAATCATCGCGCCATTCTCAGCGAATACAATCTGGAGCTGATCGACCGCCTCATCGGCATTGTCACCACCAGCGCCATCGTAGCCTACAGCCTTTACACCTTTCTGGCCGAAGGGCTCCCCGGCAACCATATCATGATGCTCACCATTCCCTTCGTGCTCTATGGCATGTTCCGTTACCTTTACCTGATCCACGTGCGCCATGAAGGAGGCGCGCCGGAGGAAATTCTGCTGCGCGATCTTCCCACCCAGGCAGCGCTCGTCATGTGGGTCGTCGTCGTCTTCATCGCCCTATACGTCGTTAGCTGAAATCCAGGAAGGAATGCAAGGAGTACGCACATGACCCAGGCCAGCGCCCCCGGCAAAGTGATTCTGTTTGGCGAGCACGCCGTCGTCTATGGGCAACCGGCCATCGCCGCGCCTGTGACGCAGGTGCGCGCCGTAGCGACCGTAGAAGACGCGCCCGACCCAGGCGTGCGCCTGGTCACCCCCGACCTGGGTCAGGATTATCTGTTGGCAAACGCCGCTGAAGAGGATGCCCTGGCCACCGCTGTGCGCATCGTGCAGCAGGCCGCGGGACTCGAACAGTTGCCATCCTTAATCATCAGCGTGAACAGTGACATCCCCATCGCCAGCGGTCTGGGCAGCGGCGCGGCCACGTCCGCCGCAGTCATCCGCGCCCTGGCGCGCCATCTGGGATGCGACGACCTGGCCCGCGATCAGATCGTCTGCGACCTGACTTACGAAGTGGAGAAGATCTACCACGGCACGCCCAGCGGCATCGACAACACCGTGGTGGCCTTGGAACGGCTCGTTTATTTTGTGCGACAGCAACCGCGCAACCGCATTGAGACCTTTTCCGTGGCCGAGCCCCTCCACCTGCTGGTGGGCGACACGGGCCATCGCAGCAGCACGCGCGCCGTTGTCGGCGACGTGCGCCGCCAATGGCAGGATGATCCGGCGCGCTTTGAAGCGATTTTTACGGGCTGCGGGCGCATTGCGCAGGAGGCGCGACAGGCAATCGAAACGGGGGAGCTGGCAGCAGCGGGCCGGCTGATGCAGGAAAATCAGCGTCTGTTGCAGGAGATGACCGTCTCCTCGCCACAGTTGGACCAACTGGTGCGCGCGGCGAACGAAGCCGGCGCGCTGGGGGCCAAGCTAAGCGGAGCCGGGCGCGGCGGAAACATGATTGCCCTTGTTCAGGAAAAGACGCGGGACGACGTGCGCTCCGCGCTGCTACGGGCGGGCGCTGTCAACGTGCTCAGTAGTGTTGTCGAGTGAGTTCGCAGGGGGATAAGAAAGCAAGAAAGCCAGCACAAGGCTGGCTTTTACAGACCATCATCCAGATGACGCAACGACGCTAAATCGCTATATAATCTAAACCTTGCTCAGCGTCTTAATGCAGCGGGTACAAAGGTACTTGCGCACTTTGCGCCCATCCTCGTACACTGTAATACGTTGAACATTCGGCTTGAATCGCCGCTTGGTTTTCTTTTGCGAGAAGCTGACGTTGTGCCCAAACTGGGGTCCCTTGCCACAACTTTCACATTTCGCCATAATCTCACCTCACAATCGCAACACAAAGTAAAAGCGACCACAGTGGCCGCCAGCACGCAAGATTATAAGAGGACAACCATTTTCGCGCAAGAACAACAGTATTGAATATACAGGCTTTATACAAAGCGGCTGTGGCCGCGCCCTTTTAAACAGGAGTATAAGATGACGACCAGCGAAGAGTCGTTGGGCCAGATTGATATTTCGCCCTCCACTGTTGCCACCATCGCCACTCGCTCTGTGCACCAATGTTACGGCGTTGTGGGCATGGCCAGCCGAAATCTGGTCGATGGCATCGCCCACTTGCTCAGTCGCGACAGCCGGCGCGGCATCGATGTCTCTTTCGAAGAAGGGGAAATCGTCGTCGATGTCTACGTAATCGTAGAATACGGTACGCGAATTCGTGTTGTGGCCCAGAGCATCCAAAACACAGTGAAATTTCACGTAGAAAAAGCACTTGGCACGCCAGTAAAAGCCGTGAACGTCTACGTTCAGGGCCTGCGCGTCAGCAACGAGAGCGACGACTGAGCCATGTCGTTAGTATCTGGTGCGCCATTATGGGAGGAAGGTTAAGGTGACTGAACAATACGCGCCAGAGGGATCGGATATCCCTCGAAAATGGTTGCAGTGTAACGGCCGGCAACTGCGCAAATTGGCAAAAGCCAGTTTGTTGTGGCTGGAGCAAAACCATCATCAGGTGAACGCGCTTAACGTGTTCCCCGTTCCCGATGGGGACACGGGCACCAACATGCTGCTCACGATGCGGGCAGCTTACGGTCGCATTCAAGACAGTGAGGAAAGGCACGTAGGCCGTATGGCGCATGAGCTGGCTCATGGCGCCCTGATGGGCGCGCGCGGCAACTCCGGCGTCATCCTCAGCCAGATCTGGCGCGGGCTGGCGCGAAGTCTGGACGGCAAAGAGGTTGCCACGGCGGAGGATATCGCCGACGCCTTTGTGGAAGCAGCAGACACAGCGTACAAAGGCGTGATGCGCCCCGTCGAAGGCACCATATTAACCGTCATCCGCGAAGGCGGGGAAGAAGCGCAGAACGCCATCACCAAAAGCCGCGACCTCCGCTTCCTGTTGGAACGCGTCCTGGAGCGGTGCCAGCAGGTGCTGGAGCTGACGCCGACCATGCTGCCGGAACTGGAACAGGCGGGCGTCGTGGACTCCGGCGGGCAGGGTCTCGTCTACATACTCGAAGGTATGCTGCTCTACGTTAACGGACAGATGAGAGAAATGGCGGAAGCCGGCGAGGAGATAACTGCCACCCCGGCGCAGGCGCTGGCTGCACCGGAAGGCGGTCAACTGGAATATCCCTACGACGTGCAGTACATTCTGCAGGGCGAACGCCTGGATGTGTCTAGCGTGCGCTCGGCCATCGACGCCATGGGCGATTCTACCCTGGTAGTGGGCGACGAACGCACCATCAAGGTCCACGTCCACGTCAAAGATCCCGGGCAGCCCCTCTCCTACGGCAGTAGCCTGGGTCACCTTACGGACGTCGTCATCGAGAATATGCAGCTACAAATGGAAACGATCGTCAACGCCGGCGCGAATGACTACCTGTTTAACAACGGCAGTTCGCCGGCCGTCGACCTTGACGCAGCCGTTGACCCGCAGCAGATTACGGTTGTCGCTGTGGCTGCCGGCCCCGGCCTGGCCGAGATATTCCGCAGTCTGGGCGCCGCAGCCATCGTCAACGGTGGTCAGGGGCAGAACCCCAGCACGGAAGAGATTTTCCAGGCGATTGAAGCGGCGCCGACGCGACGCGTTATCGTACTACCTAATAACAAGAACGTGATCCTGGCTGCTGAAGCCGCGCGCGAATTGAGCGACAAGGAGGTCGCCGTGGTGCCCACGCGCACCGCCCCCCAGGGCATCAGCGCCATGCTGCTGCTGAATCGCGACGGTGACCTGGAAACGGTCAGTAAGCAGATGCTCGATGCGTGCGAGGAGATCGCCAGCGGCGAGCTCACCGTCGCCTCGCGCTCGGTGACCATGGACGGCGTCGCCGTCAAGGCCGGACAGATTATCGGCCTGGTCGACGGCAAGCTGTGCGCCTCCGGGCAGCAGATGGATGAAGTCCTGGCCAACACCCTGAACACCATGGCCATTGAAGAGCGCGAATTGGTCAGCATCTATTACGGAGAAGACGTCACCCAGGAGGACGCCGAGCAAATAGCTGGAAAGATCCAGGAGCTTTACCCCGATGTCGAGATCGAACTGCTGCCCGGCGGACAGCCCCACTACATGTACGTGCTGGGCGCCGAGTGAGTAACAATCGCCGCCCCCGAGGTTAACATTTATGACCATCCGCATCGTGACCGACAGCACCTGCGACCTGCCTCCATCTCTTGCCGAGGAGTATGGCATTACGGTGCTTCCGGCCTACGTGAACATTGGCGAAGTCAGTTATCTTGACGGCGTTGAACTCTCGCGCAGCGATTTCTACAGACAACTGCCCGGGTACAAGACGCCACCCACGACGGCTGCGCCCGCCATCGGCGTTTTTGCCGAGGCCTACGACCGGCTGGCAGACGCTGGAGCCAGGGACGTTCTTTCCATTCATCTGGCTTCCAACCTCAGCGGCATGCTCAATGCTGCGCGCCTGGGTGGACAGGCCGCCGAGCGCGCTAAAGTGACGATCTTCGATTCACGCCAGCTCACGATGGGGCTGGGCTTTATGGTGCTGCAGGCGGCGAAAGCAGCCCAGGCGGGCAAGGCCGTGCCTGAAATTGTGGCCGAGTTGGAAGACACGGTGCAACGCACCCACGTTTTCGCTGCACTGGACACCCTGGAGTTTCTGCGCCGTAGCGGGCGGGTGAGCTGGGCCGAGTTCGGCATCGGTACCTTACTGCGCATTAAATTGCTCGTGCACGTTTATGACGGCGAGGTGCATTCGCTGGAGAAAGTGCGCACCTTTTCTCGTGCCCAGCGTCACCTGATCGCGCACGTGCGCGAGTTGGGTCCTCTGGAGCAAATTGCCCTACTGCACACCGCCAATCAGGACGGCGCGCGCCAGTTAGAGGAAGCGGCTCAGACGCTCATCCCACAGGGCTACGAGCCGATGGCAGTGGAGGTCACGCCGACGATTGGCGCCCACGTGGGTCCGGGCGCCTTGGGGTTTGCCTGTGTAGCCTCCTCCTGACCCTTGCCGCTTTGTCTGGTATAATCCGCCTGTTATCGACAATTTAGACAGCGGTCCGCACTGAATAAGCGTAGGGTTATGATGTCTCAACGGCGGTCGCACCCGCACCGGGAGCCATCTTCCTACAAGAAGAAACATGGTAAAAGCATTTACACAGCTCGAGCGCGTCCTCAAGTTAGAAGCGGAACAAGGCTATCAGAACAAGGCCGTCGTGGGCGGCATCCGCCAGTTTGCCACCTTCTGGGTGGGCAAAGCCCGTGACGAAGCGGTAGACGAGCTAGATGTCGATCTGGTAGAGCAGATCGCCAGTACGCTACAAGAGTACGGGCGCCTGCAGAGCACGGGTGACCGGGCCAATACCGTCCAGGAGCTGCAGCAGAAATTGCAGCGGCGCAAGGAGCGGGTGGCTCATCTGCCCCAGACCGGCCCCCGGCCCCAGACCGCGGCCCAACCGCCGCCGACACAGGCCGCGCCGTCTGCCGAGGCGCCGGAAGCTCCCTTGCCCTCCGCACCCAGCGCCCTGAAGGAGGCAGCGCCGGATCCCGAAGGATTGAAGCGCCCTACCTCGACGATTAAGGGAGTCGGCAGCACCCTCTCGCAGCGCCTGAGCACGCTGGGCGCCGAGACAATTGGCGACCTGCTGTATATTTTCCCGCGGCGCTACGATGACTACAGCCTGCTGAAGCCCATCAACCGTCTGCAGTACGGCGACCAGGTGACAATCATTGGCACCATCTGGGAAACAAGGGCGCGGCGCACACATAATAACCAGACCATCGTGCAATCGATTATTAGCGACGGCACGGACAAAGTGCAGGCCACCTGGTTTAACCAGCCCTGGCTTACCGACAAACTGACTGCCGGAACGCAAATCGTGATCAGTGGTGCGGTAGAGCAGTATCTGGGCCGCAAGGTGTTCAACTCACCGGAGTGGGAGCCACTGTCAGAAGAGTTGCTGCGAACCGGGCGCATCGTTCCCGTCTACCCGCTGACCAAAGGGCTCGGTAGCAACAAGATGCGCCAGATTATGAAGGAGGCGGTGGACAATTGGGCGGCGCGCGTACCGGATCCAATGCCAGAAACGATTCGCGAGCGCCAGGACTTACTCGCACTGCCCGAGGCCATCTTCCAGGTCCACTTCCCCACAAGCCGCGACGTGCTGCATCAGGCGCGCCGGCGCCTTGCCTTCGACGAACTGTTTCTGCTGCAGCTAGGCATGTTGGGCCAGCGGCGACAGTGGCAGTCGGACCCGGCGCAACCGCTGACGGAGGGCGACGACGTTCTGCAACGGTTTATCAGCAACCTTCCCTTCCAACTGACCGGGGCGCAACAACGCGTCACCGAGGAAATCCGCAATGATATGGCCCGTGACATCCCCATGAACCGCTTACTCCAGGGCGATGTGGGCTCGGGCAAGACGGTGGTTGCCGCCGCGGCGATGGTCATAGCCGTGGCTAACGGCGCCCAGGCAGCGATGATGGCGCCCACGGAAATCCTCGCCGAGCAGCACTATCAGGGCCTCAACAGGATGCTCTCTGATCTGGACATCAATATGCGCCTGCTGACCGGCAGCGCCACCTCTGCCGACCGTTCCGAAATTTACGCCGGCCTGTCCGACGGCAGCATCGACGTGATTATCGGGACTCACGCCCTGATTCAGGACAACGTGCAATTCAATAATCTGGGCCTGGCGGTGATCGACGAGCAGCACCGTTTCGGCGTCGACCAGCGCGCGGCGCTGCGCGACAAGGGAATATCGGACGACGGGCAACAGCCGGCGCGCAACCCGCACCTTCTGGTGATGAGCGCCACGCCAATCCCGCGCACGCTGGCCCTTTCACTGTATGGGGATCTCGACATTTCCATCCTGGACGAAATGCCGCCGGGTCGGGAGGAGATCACCACCCGCTGGATCCGCCCCAGTGAGCGCGAGCGCGCCTACGCTTTCGTGCGCGGGCAGATCCAGAAAGGGCGCCAGGCTTACATTATCTGTCCCCTCGTCGAGGAATCCGACAAAATCGAAGCCAAGGCCGCTGTGGAAGAACACGCGCGCCTGCAAGAAGAAGTCTTTCCGGACCTGAAGCTGGGGCTGCTGCATGGGCGCATGAAGGGTGAGGAGAAAGAGAGCATCATGCGCGATTTCTATCGCGGCGAGACGGACATCCTCGTCTCCACCTCTGTGATCGAGGTGGGCGTAGACGTGCCGAACAGCACGGTGATGGTCATCGAAGGCGCCAACCGCTTTGGCCTGGCCCAGCTACACCAGTTCCGGGGCCGTGTGGGGCGCGGCGAGCATCGCTCCTACTGCCTGCTCATCTCTGACGCAGTCAACGGCGACGCCGAAGAGCGGCTGTTGGCCCTGGAGCAAAGCAACGATGGCTTCATGCTCGCCGAGAAGGATCTGGAACTGCGCGGGCCGGGCGAGTTTTTCGGCCGGCGCCAGAGCGGCATTCCCGAGCTGTACATGGCTTCGCTGTTGGACGTGAAATTACTGGAAACCGCCCGCGAAGAAGCCCAGTGGCTCTTTGAAGTTGATCCTGATCTGGAAGCGCCGGAGCACGCTGCAATCCGCCAACGCGTCGAACAATTTTGGGACAACGCCGCCGACATAAGCTAGGAGTTATCCTTTTGAACATCCGCGCCATCTACCCTGGCACCTTTGATCCCGTCCACTTTGGCCACCTCAATCTGATGCATCGAGCCGCCTCCATTTTCGACGAGCTGATCGTCGGCGTTTACGATCATGGCGTGCCTTCCAAATCACTGCTCTTTTCGCTGGAGGAGCGGGTGGCCATGATCGAAGAATCGTTAGACGGTCGGGATAACATCCAGATCCGCGCCTACGGGGGGCTGACGGTCGATTTTGCGCGCTCCATGGGCGCCAAGGTCATCGTGCGCGGTCTGCGCGTCTTTTCTGATTTTGAGTTTGAGTTCCGTATGGCGCTGGCCAACCAGCGGCTGGCTCCTGAGCTCGAAGTGGTGACCTTTATCACCGCCGAGGAACACACCTTTCTCAGCGGCACTACCGTGCGTGAGATTGCCTCTTTTGGCGGCGACGTCAGCAGTATGGTTCCTAACAATGTGGCCCGCGCGCTCTACGAGCGCTTCGACCAGGACAATCCTGATTTTAACCCTCCTGTCTCATTGCGTGACTGAACCGGAGGCAGGTATAATGGCCATGTTTACGGCTGTGGGTCCGGCCCCTTAGCCCGGCGCCGCTCCGTCGAGAAATCTAGCGAGGACGCTGCAAGATGGATATTCAACACCTGGTAGATCGTCTGGAACAGATCTTAAGCGAGAGTCGCCGCATCCCAATGACCACGACCCTCCTGGTAGACGAGGATCAGGTCTTTAACATCATCGATCAACTGCGCGTCACCATTCCCGACGAAGTGAAACGGGCCAACCGCGTCGAGGCCGAGAAAGAACGCATTCTGGCCCAAGCGCAGGAAGAAGCGGCCCGCATTCGTCACCTGGCCAAGCAGGAGGCCGAGGAGCTTGTGCGGCGGGATGCAATTACGGCGTCGGCCCACCAGCGCGCCGAAAACGTCATGGAACGAGCCCGGCGCGACGCAGAAGCGCTGCGCCACGACGCCGATGTGTACGTGGTCAACGTTTTGGCCAAGCTGGAGGAAGATCTGTTGCGCTCCCTGTCCGTGGTGCGCAACGGGCTGCGCAAAGTACAGGCCGAACAGGCCGCGGCTGCCGAAGCGCTACAACAACAGGAGCAACAGGTACAGGAATCGCAGCCTGCTGAAGCGGAAAGCTAGGTGATAGAGATGCCGGCAGGACGCCCCGTGTGTTTGTTTGACACAACGCCGGCGACACTCTATAATCAGGGGTCGCGGCCTCCGTGCCGCTTGTTTTTTGTCAGGACAAATTCCGCGGGCGTTGCTCCGCGATTAGTATAGAAGAGGGTAGTGACCATGGGTGCTGTACCAAAGAGAAAAATCTCCAAATCGCGCCGCAATCGCCGCCGCTCCCACCACAGATTGGACACGCCCGTCCTCATCATCTGTGAGGAGTGTGGTGAAATGAAGCGGCCACACTATATGTGTCCCGTCTGTGGAACCTACAAAGGGATCCAGGTGATACAGCCGCGGACAGAGTAGTTGTATGAACCAGAGGCCGTGCGCTTGTACGGCCTTTTTTATTGCCGGTTGTGCGTGACCACACCATCGCAACAGCCGGCAGCCTGGTTGAGTTCTGTTTAACAAGTGAGCACAGCTTACCTCTTTCCCGGACAGGGATCACAGCATGTGGGCATGGGGCGCGACTTATATCAGCGCGAGCCGGCTGCACGTGCTGTTTTTGATCAGGCAGACAATCTGCTGGGCTTCCCCCTTTCCCGGCTCTGTTTTGATGGCCCCAAAGAAACCCTGACCGAGACCGTCAACCAACAACCGGCCCTGTTCGTCACCAGCCTTGCCGCCTGGGCCGTGATCAGAGAACTCGACGAGTGGCCCGCGCCCGCTTACCTCGCCGGCCACAGCCTGGGCGAGTTTTCGGCGCTCACCGCCGCCGCCGCCCTGACATGTGCCGACGGTCTGGCGCTTGTGCGCCGCCGCGGCGAGCTGATGAAAGCGGCGGGAGAAGAAAACCCGGGAGCCATGGCCGCTATCCTGGCCCTGGACCTGGAACAGGTGCAGGCCGTCTGTCGACAGGCGCGAGAGAGGACGGGCCGGCCGGTGCAATTGGCCAACGACAACTGCCCCGGACAGGCGGTTATTTCGGGCGACGAGCTGGCTCTGCAGGAAGCGGCGCAACTGGCCCAGGACGCGGGCGCGCGCAAAGTGGTGCGCCTGCCGATTACCATCGCCGCCCACTCCCCGCTGATGCGCGCCGCTGCAGACAACTTCGCCCAGACCGTGCACAACACGCCCATCGCCGGCGCCGCGGTTCCCGTCGTGGCCAACACCAGCGCGCAGCCCATGACGACGCCAGAAGAGATCCGGCGCGAGCTGGTTGCGCAGCTTACGGGAAGTGTGCGCTGGACAGAATCGATGCGCTTTCTGCGCCAGGAAGGGGTACAATCGTTTGTGGAGGTCGGTCCCGGAGACGTGCTGACCAGCCTGATGAAACGCATCGACCGCAAGGCGCAACGAATGACCTTTGAACTGAGTGATTAGGAGAAAAGAGTAAAACGGTGAGCGCACAATTACTTGCAGACAAGGTTGCTATCGTCACGGGCGCCTCGCGCGGCATTGGCCGCGCCATCGCCCAGGATCTTGCCGCTAACGGCGCGGCTGTCGTCGTCAATTACAATAGCAGCCAGGCGCAGGCCGAGGAGGTTGTGGCTGCCATTGAGCAGGCCGGCGGCAAAGCGTGCGCCGTGGCTGCCGACGTCAGCGATTTCCAGGCAGTGCAACAATTGATTAAGGCGACGAAAGAGTCCTTTGGCAGAATCGACGTTCTGGTGAACAATGCGGGCACTACGCGCGACACGCTGCTGATGATGATGAAGGAAGACGACTGGGACGTCGTCCTCGACACCAATCTCAAGAGCCTGTTCAATTGCTGTAAGGCGGTGCTGCGACCCATGCTGCGCCAGAAAAGCGGCGGGCGCATCATTAATATCTCCTCCGTGGTGGGGCTCGCCGGACAGGGTGGGCAGACCAACTACGCGGCATCCAAAGCCGGTATCGTCGGTTTCACCAAGGCCCTTGCCAAAGAGATGGGCCCCCGCCAGATTACGGTCAACGCCATCGCCCCCGGCTATTTTCCCACGGCGCTCACCGCAGAACTGCCCGACGACCTACTGCAGAAAGCGCTGGATTATATACCGCTGGGCCGCCTGGGGCAGGTTGAGGAAGTGGCGCATCTCGTCACCTTCCTGGCCTCCGATAAAGCATCCTACATTACGGGTGAAGTGATTCGCGTCGATGGCGGGATGGCCATGTAAGCAACGGCTGGCGACCCTCGTCCGTCAGCCTAAAAGTGAAAAGGATAAAGCGATGAGCGAAGAAAACGAAAGCATTGGCCGTATTGAAATTGCGCCAGAAGTGTTGATTACCATTGTGCGCAAGGCGCTTCTGGATATCAAAGGCGTGCGGACCACGGCGCCCATTCCCTCTGACGTGGCACATCTCTTCAAGCGCTCACCGCGAAACGACGGTGTGGTCTTGCACTACAAGAATCACCGGCTCACCTTTGACGTTTATGTGTATATGGATCCCAACGTTAATTTAAGAGAAACAAGTCGGGCCATTCAGGTGGCAGTTGTGGAAGCTATTGATAAAATGGTAGGGATTCCGGTGGACGCCGTAAACGTTCATGTGGAAGACGTCGTTTACAATCAGGGACAGACAGCGTGACAGAGGTGCTTGTGACGCGCCGCTATCACCGGGTAGCTCCAGTATGAAGACGAGACGCCGGGCTCGCCGTATTACTCTAGAAACCCTTTACGAATATGATCTGGCCAATCACGCGCCTTATGAGGTGTTGCAGCAGAGGCTGGTTGATCATCCACTTGAGTCCACAGGCGTAGAGTTTGCCCGCCGCTTAATTGCCGGCGTGCTCAAGTACCAGGAGCAGATGGACAGGCTGATCGCCCGCTATGCACCGGAATGGCCTCTGGATCAGATGGCCGTCATCGATCGTAACATCCTGCGCATGGCCATCTACGAATTTCTCATCGGCCGTGACACGCCGGTGAAGGTAGCGATCAACGAGGCAGTGGAGCTGGCCAAGACATATGGTTCTGACAGTGCGCCGCGCTTTATAAACGGCGTGCTCGGTACCCTGGCCGACCGCTCGGAGGAGCTACAAAAAGAAGTACTGATCGACACACAGGCCGACGGTTGGCAACCTGAACAACCGGCGGCATCATAACGCTGAGATGCGATAAACGTGGGCAGTGGCGCTGCGCCCTCCCCACGTCGTACGCCCCCAAAGATATGGATAGCTTTTTTGGCATCGGTTTTCCCGAACTGGTCCTTATCCTCATCCTGGCCGGTCTGGTCCTGGGGCCGAAGCGGATCCGAGAGGTAGCCCGCACGCTGGGTCGACTCATTGGCCAGATGCAGGCGATTTCCAACCAGTTCAAGCGACAACTAAATGCAGAACTTGACGCCCTGGATTCTGAAGAGATGCGCGGCGCTGTGCAAGAGATGAAACAGCTGCGCCGCGAAGTAGACGATTTACGGAAACAGGTACGATCGATTCCGGAGGAAGTGGCGCGCGAAGGGCGGCAGGCAGTAACCGAAGGGGAAACAGCCTTCAAACCCGTTTCCCGTTCAGAGCCCCAGCCCACACCGTCGTCTGGGACCGACAGCGACGGCGCAGAGCGACCCGCTGTCCCCACGCCGGACGATTTACCCAAGCCAATCGAAGTGCCGGATGATCCGCAGTAATGGTAGACCACACTCGCCCTGAAGAAGGGCAACGCCTGGAAGAAGGGCAAAGTATACTCGAACATATCAACGAATTGCGCATTCGGCTGACCTGGGCGTTGGCCGCCCTCGTCGTCGGTACGGTGATCAGCTTCGCCTTTACCCAGCCGCTACTGGAGTTCCTCATCGCGCCCTATGGCGACCTGGTACAGGCCATCAGCCCTACGGAACCTATTGAAACCTACTTCAAGGTCGCCTTGGTGTCCGGGGCAGTGTTGGCCATGCCTGTCATGCTCTACCAGATATGGCTCTTTATTTCCCCCGCGCTGGAAAAGAACGAGAAGCGCTTCGTTTACATCTTCATTCCGGCCGCCTTTTTGCTTTTCCTGACGGGAATTGTCTTCACCTGGACGGTATTACTCCCGGCGGCCATTGCCTTTCTCTCCACCTTCATGCCCGACATTTTCAACGTAGAGTGGACGGCGCGCGAGTACATTAGTTTCACCACGACGTTCATATTCTGGCTTGGTGTCAGCTTTGAGATGCCGCTGATTATCTACCTGGTGGCCCGCGCCGGCCTGATCACGGCGCAGACGTTGCGCGAGCAGTGGCGTATCGCCGTCGTGGGCGTCGCCGTCATCGCCGCCGCGGTTACGCCGTCCATCGATCCTGTCACCATGCTGCTTACTATGGTGCCTTTGCTCGTTCTGTACACGCTCAGTATCCTGATGGCCATGGTCGGCCAGCGCCAGTTCCAACGCTCGATGTCCATCGACTGAGCTCGCGCCACAATTCGTTTCATCACTGCGGTTTGTTGTCGCGCCCAGAGCGCTATGTAATGCGTCTACCAGCATTGTAGCAGCCTACTCGAATCATCCATGTCCGACACAATCTCCCTCTTTAGCAAACGGCCCGAACCTTCCGCCGAAGAAGTGGTTTTTCGGCCGGCTGTCTACGGCGTCCTGATCCAGAACCAGCGCGTCTTGTTGCAGCAGGGTACCCAGAGCGGCCTGTGGCGGCCTGTGGGAGTCGTATTGGCAAATGGACAAACACCGCTGCAGGCGCTTTGCGCCCAGTTCCGCGCCGTCGTCCACTTCAGCCCGCGCCCGGGTCCACTCATATACATGGAGGAGCGGCGCAGTACCGACGGCGAGGGACGCTGCTGGCGACTCTCCCTCCTCTACTACCTGGTACACGCTGCGCCGGGCATCGCAACTGAAACAGATCCGTCACCGGTGAACGACGCGCAACAGGTTTCATGGTTCTCTGTGCACGAGCTGAGCCGGGACCAGATGGAATTCGGGTACGTGGCCATCCAGACAGCCCTGCGACGCCTGGAGCGTGCGCCTTGACAGCCCCAGAACAGACTGCTATGATCCGGCTATCATGAAACAGCACCAATTTGCTGCTCGCTTCTTTTTTATGGGCTCCACCGGCGCCGCACGCGTGGGAGGTTCGCTTGCCCTGTAAATAGGAAGCAAGGCAACGACACAGAGACGCAGGACGCGGCGCGAAAGCCCGCGTCTTTTTTGTTTCTGGCGGCGGTATGGTATCCTTCCCCGTCGCCACGGTCACAGGAGAAAATGGAATAGCAAAAATGCTCGAACAACTGGAGTCAATCTACGAACAATCATTAGAAGAGCTGCGCCAGGCGTCGAACACAGCCGATCTCGAAGCGTGGTATAAGGCCACCTTAGGCCGCAAGGGCAACGTGCAGCTCCAGACGCGGCGCATCGGACAGCTTGAGCCAGAAAAGCGCCCTGTTTTTGGCCGCCGCATCAACGAACTCAAAGAGGCGCTGGAAGCGGCCTACGAGGAACGTGTGGCAGCGCTGCGCGCCCAGGAATTGGAAGAGAAGATGGTCGCCGAAGCTATTGACGTCACCCTGCCGGGGCGCAAGCCGTGGCGCGGGCGGCTACACCCCGCCACACAGACGCTGCGCGAGATCTATCGCATCTGGGGCGATATGGGCTTCCAGGTTTACCGCAGCCGCGATGTGGAGACAGACGAATACAACTTCGAGCTGCTCAACATTCCACAACACCACCCGGCGCGCGATATGTGGGACACCTTCCACACGACCACGCCCGGCGTCATCCTGCGCACACACACCAGCCCGGGCCAGATTCACGCCATGCGCGAATACTGTCCGGAACCGATTCGCGTGATCCTGCCCGGCATGTGTTACCGTTACGAGCAGATCACGGCGCGCAGCGAGATCCAGTTCCACCAGGTGGAAGGGTTAGCCGTGGGCAAAAATATCACCATGGCCGACCTGAAAGGGACCTTAAGCGATTTCGCCCACCGTATGTTTGGCGCCGAGCGGCAGACTCGCTTCCGCGCCAACTATTTCCCCTTCACGGAACCCAGCGCGGAGATGGACGTGGAGTGCATTTTGTGCCAGGGTGAGGGCTGCCAGGTCTGCAAGTATACCGGCTGGCTGGAGATCCTGGGCTGTGGCATGGTGCACCCCAACGTCCTAGGCAACGGCGGCTATGATCCAGACGAGTATTCTGGCTTCGCCTTCGGTATGGGGCCGGAACGCATCGCCATGCTCAAATATGGCATCGACGACATTCGCTACTTCTGGGGCAACGACCTGCGTTTCCTGGAGCAATTCTAACGCGCGCCGCGACACATAGGAGACAGTTATGCTTGTACCAATCTCTTGGCTAAAAGAGTACGTAGACATCGACATGCCGGTGGAGGAGCTGGCCGAACTGCTGACCATTGCCGGCCTGGAAGTTGAAAATATCGAATATATCGGCGTTCCCGGCGGCGACGACGACGAGCGGCTGATCTGGGATCGCGAAAAGCTGGTGCTGGGTCATATTCTCAAAGTTGAAGAGCATCCCAATGCCGACCGCCTGGTGCTGGCTACCGTTGATTATGGCGGCGACGAAAATGAAGTCGTCGTCACCGGCGCCCCCAACCTGTTTCCCTTTGTGGGCGAAGGGGATATTGCCGACCGCAACCTCTACTCCCCCTTCGCCAAAGAGGGCACGGTTCTTTACGATGGGCACCAGGATGGCCAGGTCAAGATGACGCTCAAAGGGCGCAAGCTGCGCGGCATCCACAATCGCTGCATGCTATGTTCGGAGAAAGAGCTGGGACTCAGCGACGAACACGAGGGGATCATGATCCTGGAAGGGGAGTACACGCCTGGTGTGCCCCTGCAGGATTTGATGGGCGACGTTGTGCTGGACATTGCCGTCATTCCCAACATCGCTCGCACGGCATCGATCATCGGCGTCGCTCGCGAGGTGGCAGCGCTGACGAGCCAGGAGGTACGTTACCCTAGCTACGATGTCGCACAGAATGGCCCGCCGCTTGAAGGCAAGGTAAAGATCACCACCGCAGAACCGGAGCTAAACCCCCGCTTCGTGGCGCTGGTCATCGAAGGCGTGGAACAAAAACCGAGCCCCTTCTGGATGCAGCGGCGTCTGCGGCTGGCGGGCCAACGGCCTATTAACGTCGTCGTGGACGTCAGCAACTACGTCATGCTGGAAGTGGGGCAGCCCAACCACACGTTCGACTACGATTTCCTGCGCCGCCGCGCCGACGAATACGATCCTGATGGGCCCATCCACATCAACACGCGCCTGCCGCACGAGGACGAATCATTGACAACCCTGGACGGCGTCAGGCGTGACCTGCCGCCCTTCACCATCCTGGTCACCGACGCCGCCGGCCCTCTGAGCCTTGGTGGTATCATGGGTGGCGAGGAAAGCGAGATCAGCGACAGCACCACCAACGTGTTACTGGAAGCGGCTGCCTGGAATTTCATCAACATCCGGCGCAGTATGCACGCGCTGAAAATTAACTCCGAAGCCGGTTTCCGCTTCAGCCGCGGCGTGCACCCCAGCCAGGCGTTGTTGGGCGCACGGCGCGCCGCCGAGTTGTTGCGGCGCCTTGCCGGCGGCACGGTGTGGCAGGGCATAGTGGATCACTATCCCAACCCACCCCAGCCGGAAGCGATCAAACTGACAGCCGACGAAGTAGCGCGCATCGGCGGTATCAATCCCAGCCAGGACGAAATCCAGGACATGTTGCAGGCGTTAGAATTCGACGTCGTGGACAAAGGCGACCACCTGATGGTCACCAGCCCCGACCATCGCATGGACATCGAAGGCAGCCACGATTTGATCGAGGAAGTGTGTCGCGTCTACGGCTACGACCGCATTCCCGAGACGCAGATGAGTGACACGCTACCTCCACAGCGCAACAATCCCGCTCTGGAAATGGAAGAGCGTATCAAAGACATCCTGGTGCAACTGGGCCTGCAGGAAGTTATCACCTACCGGCTGACGACGCCGGAGCGGGAAGCGCAATTGCTGCCGCAATCAGACGTTCCACCCGACGACCGGCCTTACGTGACCCTGGCCAATCCCATCACCGTAGACCGCGTCGCCATGCGCCACAATCTGCTGACCTCCCTGCTGGAAGTGGTCGCCGACAATAGCCGCTTCCGCGAGCACATTGCCCTCTTTGAAGTGGGCCAGATTTACCTGGCCTCAGAGGATGGCGTGTTGCCTGACGAGATGCGGCGATTGGGCATTGCCATGAGCGGGCCGCGCCAGCCGGAGCATTGGGAAAACGGCACGCAGGGCGCCTATGACTTTTACGACCTGAAGGGCGTCATCGAGAGCCTGTTACAAGCCCTGGGCATTGAAAAGTGGTCGCTAGAGGCAGCAAAGCACCCCACCTTCCGGCCAGGGCGCACGGCGCGCATTACCATCGACGACCGCCAGTTGGGCCTGCTGGGCGAGCTACACCCGCTCGTTGCCGAGACGCTAGACTTGCGCAGCGATCATCCGGTTCTGGCTGCGGATCTGGATGTTGAGGTGCTGCAATCCCACCTGCCGGAGCGTCACCAAATTGCGCCGGTGGGCCAATACCCGGCTGTGCATGAGGACCTGGCGCTTATCGTCGACAGCCAGATTCCGGCAGCCCGCGTGGCTGAGGTCATTCGCGAGGCCGGCGGCTTCCTCCTGCAGGACGTGCGCCTGTTCGACGTGTACGAGGGCCCGCAGGTGCCCAGAGGAAAGAAGAGCCTGGCCTACCATCTCAGCTTCCAATCGCCGAGCAAGACGCTGACCGACCGCGAGGTGCGCCGCCAGCGCAAGCGCATCCTGAAACAGGTTGAGCGCCAGCTGGGTGCGCGCCTGCGCGAATGAGCAACGCTGTTACGGTTCGGCATAAAGCAGTAAACGACTGCATTGCGAGGGAACGATGCCCATCATCGATATCAGTCGCACCCTGAGCCCCGGCATCGCCGTGTGGCCCGGCGACACATCTTTTCAGATTCGGCGCACCCTGTCGCGCAGCGAGGGACACAGCGTGAATCTGACGACGCTGACGCTGAGCGCACATACTGGTACTCACGCAGACGCGCCGTTGCATTTCGCCGACGACGGCGCCAGCCTGGACCATGTGGACCTGATTCCCTTCTGGGGCCCGGCGCAGGTAGTAACCATTGCCAGGCGCGCCGGCGCCTTGCAGCCGGACGATCTTCACAGCCATGATCTCTCGCTGGCGCCGCGCCTGCTGCTGCGCTCCTCAGCCAGCGACCTGGATCCCACGGCGTTTCCCGAACAATACGTCTACCCCGCCCCCGCTCTTGCGGCGCATCTCCAGCAGGCAGGTATCATTCTGCTGGGCAGCGACGCGCCATCTATGGATCACGTCGAAAGCGAGGATTTGCCGGGGCATAACGCGTTGCTGCGCCACGGCATCTCTATCCTGGAAGGGTTGGACCTCAGTCGGGCCCCCGACGGTCTATACGAACTGAGCGCCCTTCCGCTCAAGATCGCCGGCGGTGACGGCAGCCCCGTGCGCGCCGCCCTGCGCCCCCTCTCCCAGTGATGTCCGGCGAGATGTCACGCGGCGAGGCGCAGCGCCTGGACCGGCAGGACGAGCTGGCCTCGTTCCGCCAGCAGTTCGTTCGCGAAGATCCGGACCTCATTTATCTCTTGGGCAACTCGTTGGGCCGGCTGCCACGGCCCACAGTGGCACAGATGCGAGATGTGGTCGAACAACAGTGGGGCCAGCGCCTCATTCGCGGCTGGCTGGACGGCTGGATGGCTCTTCCCCAACGTGTGGGGGACAAAATAGGCCGCCTCCTCGGCGCGCGCGAAGGCGAAGTGATCGTCGCCGAATCAACCTCGATCAACCTCTACAAAGTGATTCTCGCCGCGCTGGAACAGCGACCAGACCGCCGCAAGGTGCTCAGCGACGACCTCAATTTTCCCTCAGACCTGTATGTATGGCAGGGCGCCCTGCGCACCCTCGGCGGCGATCATGAGCTCCAGCTCTTGTCCTCGCCCGACGGCGTGCACGGCCCGGTGCAGGCGCTGGCAGAAGCGATTGACGAAGAGACCGCCCTTATCATCCTTAGCCACACGCTGTTCGAGAGCGGCTTCGTCTACGACATGGCTGCCATCACCCGCCTGGCCCACAAGGCCGGCGCCCTCATCGTGTGGGACCTCAGCCACAGCGCCGGCGCCGTGCCCGTCGATCTGGGTGCAGCCGGCGCTGACTACGCCGTCGGCTGCACCTACAAATATCTCAATGGCGGACCTGGCGCGCCCGCTTTCCTCTACGTGCGCCGGGACCTGCAGGCCGGCAGCCACAACCCCATCTCCGGCTGGATGGGCCAGGACCGGCCCTTCGAATTCGAGCTTACCTACCGGCCGGCCCCCGACCTGCGCCGCTTTCTCACCGGTACGCCCACGGTGCTGTCGCTGGCAGCTATCGAACCCGGCGTCGATTTGCTGCTGCAAGCGGGGATGGCGCGCGTGCAGCAAAAAGCACGGCGGCAGACGGCCTACCTCATCCAGCTCTGGGAGGCGTATCTGCAACCACTCGGCGTTGACCTGCAATCGCCGCCAGACGCGGCCCAACGCGGCGCTCACGTGGCCCTGGCGCATCCCGAAGGCCTGCGCATCTCCCTGGCCCTCAAAGAGCAAATGAACGTCCTGCTCGACTTCCGCCGGCCCGACGTCCTGCGCCTCAGTTGTGCCCCACTATACACCAGCTATGTGGAACTGTTCGACGCCGTGCACCGCCTGCGCACCGTTGTCACCGAGCGACTGTATGAAGCGCATCCCCATGGGCCCCCACCGGTTACCTGACCCCCGCCCCCAGCCCCTATCCAATCTCCGCCAAAAGACCGAGTCTGATTAGGCCAAGGGCACGATGTGTGTCGTGGCCTGGACCATTACCATAGCTGTGAAGCGTCAGGCCCGAGACATGACAATGTTTACCGTGTTCCAGAACCGTTTTAAACCACAAAGTCAGGGGAAAGATCCTATGACAACCAGCATAGGCGATAGTTATATTCCAGACGCCAGCCCACCGGGACGCTGGCACTTTAATTGGATACTGCCCGCTCTGCTGCAACCGCGCCAGACATTCGAACGCATCGTGACGCTGGACCGCGGGCTGGCAAGCACGCCTCTTTTGCTGCTGGTCCTGGCAGCCCTGGGCGCAGCGCTCCTGAGTGGGTCAATTAAGGAAGCGGCAATGGCTGCCGGCCAACAGCAGTTGCCGCCCGGATTCGAGTTCTACCCACCGGAAATGCAGGCACAATTCCAGCAGGCGCTGTCGGCAACCAGCGGACCGGTATTCGTTTACGTTTTGCCCGCAGCCATGGCCGTGCTGGGCGCGGTCATCTCCTGGTTGCTCGTTGGCTGGCTACTGCACCTGCTCCTGACCCTGATGGGCGGGCGCAGTTCCAGCCGCCAGACGCTCAACGTCGTGGCCTGGGCCAGCCTACCTTTCGTCGTGCGCCATCTGGTGCGCATCGGCGCCATGCTCTCCAGCGAACAGCTTATCGCCTACCCCGGCCTCTCCGGCTTCGTCACCGGCCAGACCGGCAACAGCGCCATCTTCGCCGCGGCCCTCCTGGGCCTCGTCGACATCTATCTCCTGTGGCATGTGGCGCTTCTGGTGCTGGGCTTGAACGCCGGTGACCACCTGGCGCGTATCAAGGTCTGGATGGTCGTGCTGCTGACCAACGTTCTGGTGCTGCTGGCACGCACTCTCCCCCCGCTGGTTGCGGCGCAATTTAGCGACCTGACCATCATCCGGCCCTTCTTCTAAACGGGAATCTGTTGCACATGGTCACCATGAATTCTCCAGAAGCAACCACGGAAACGTTCGTCCAGGCCCGTGACCTGCGCAAGACGTTCCTGATGGGGCGCGCGGTGGTCAACGCCGTCGCCGGCCTTGACCTTCAGGTTGAACGCAACACTTTCTGGGCCATTATGGGTCCGTCTGGGTCCGGCAAGAGCACGTTGCTCTACCTTTTGGGCGGCCTGGATCGTCCCAGCGCCGGAGAGATCGTCGTGAACGGACAGCGGCTCAATACACTGGACGAGAACGCACTCGCCGTCTACCGCCGGCGCACGGTAGGCTTCATATTCCAATCCTTCAACCTCATCGCCTCTCTCAGCGCCCTGGAAAACGTGGCCTTTCCCATGCGTTTCGCCCGCACGCCGCGGCGCCAGAGATTAGAACGCGCGCACGCTCTCCTGCACCGTGTGGGGCTGTCCGACCGCGTTTACCATCGCCCCACGGAGCTGTCCGGCGGACAGCAGCAACGGGTAGCGATTGCCCGCGCCCTGGTCAACGAGCCGCAACTGATTCTGGCCGACGAGCCAACGGGCAACCTGGACAGCAGCAGCGGGCACAGCGTCATGCAGTTGCTGGCTGAGTTGCATGCCGGGGGACGCACCGTGCTGGTGGTCACCCACGACCCGCGCATGTCGGCCTATGCTACCAACACGACCCATATGCTGGACGGGCGTATGGTGCACGAGACCGAATACCAGGCGGCGTTGGCCGCATCACCCGCTTCGTGAGGACATGCAATGAGAAAGAAATCCCTGACTCTTCCCGTATCGATGATACTCGCCCTGATCCTAGCATTGTCAGTCCTGTCCTTGCCGGCAGCGGGCCAGGAGACCAAGTCTACTACTATGCCCACGCCCACAGCAGGCTCGCCCGGCGCTGACGCCGAAACGTTTGGCCCAACCGCCGTCCAGCCTAACCGCGTTTCGAATGCTTCCGACACCCAGCTGGTAGTTACCGGCGCAGGATTTCTAGAAGGGGCCGCGATCATCCTGGATGGGTTTGGGGCGCTGGACACCACATTCGTCAGTGCGAGCATGTTGCGCGCCCTGCTGCCGGCTAACGTCGCACCCGGCGTTTACCATGTGCGCGTCGTCAACCCCGACGCCGGCGCGGCAGTGCTGGAGAATGCGCTGACGATAACGGCCCCTGCGCCCACTGCAGGCCCCACAGAACCGCCGGAAGCAACCGCCACGCCGCAGCCGACGGCCTTTTTGCGGCCGGTAATCGTGGTGCAATCCTACGGCGCCAGCTCGGCCGAGATCACGCCCGGAAGCGATCTGGCCTTTGAGATAACGCTGGCCAACGCCGGACAAAGCACGGCCAGCAACATTATCGCCACCTTCGTCTCCGGTGACTTTGTACCCAGGGCCACCGGGGGCGTACACGCCGTCGGTGTTCTGACCCCGGGCCAGCCGTCGCGCTTCTGGCAACCGTTGTCCGCCAGCCCGGATCTGGGCGGCAAAAGCACCGCCGTGCTGGAGGTGCAGGTCGCTTACACTGACGTAGCAGGTACAGCCTATAACGAAACGTTCTCGCTCACCTTTCCCGTGGTGCGCGTGGTCAGCGGCCCGGGGGCGACCGCCACAGCGACGCCAACGGCAACTGCCGCACCACGCCTGCGTCCACAGTTGTTGGTCTCCAGTTATGCCACGGACAAAGATCCTCTGGAGCCCGGAGCCCGGTTCGCCCTGAGCCTGGACGTGCGCAACGCGGGCAACACGGGCGCCGAGCGCGTGACACTGATCGTGGGCGGCGGCAGTGACGGCAGCGGACCTGAGGAGGGCACAGCGGTGCCCGGCAACAGCGGCGGCGTCTCTGGCGCTGGCGGTGAGTTCGGCAATTTCGCGCCGGTGGGCAGCTCTAACATCAGCTTCCTGGGCGATCTTCGATCGGGCGAAACGCTACAGGTACAGGTACAGTTGATCGTCAACGCCAGCACCAAACCGGGCGCCTATCCCGTGGTCGTTTCCTTCGTTTACAACGATGAGACCGGCGCGCGCTACGTGGACGAGCAGGTGGTCACCTTGCTGGTCTATGCGCGGCCCCTGGTAGAAATTGACTTCTACACCGAACCGGCACCTCTATTTGCCGGTCAGCCGGGACCGCTGCCCGTGCAGATGGTCAACGTCGGCAAAAACTCGACCATCTTCGGCAATATGAACATCAGCGGCAGCAACGCACAATTTACGAACAACAACATTTTCGTCGGCGCGCTGGAGCCTGGCGGCTTCTTCCCGCTGGACGCCACAGTAATTCCCGAGCAACCGGGCGTTCTGGAACTGATTGTGCATGTGAGTTACACGGATGACTTCAACCAGTCCCAGGTGGTCAGCGAGACGCTGACCATCGAGGTCCTGGAAGCGCCGCCAATGGAGGAACCGCCCGTCGAGCCTGGCATGGGTGAACCGGGCAGTCCCGGCCAAGCCGGTGTGGATCCGGGTAGCGAGAGCTGGCGACAGAAGGCGTGGCGCTTCGTCCTGGGCATGATCGGTCTCAGCAGCGGTCGCGCGGAGCCCGGCGGCGTTCCCGCTCCTGGCCCCATCGAGGGGCCCGTTGACGGCCCGAGCGGCGTCCCTGGACCCGGCATGCCCATTCCCGTCGATCCCGGGTATGGCGCCCGCGACGGCGTCCTTCCCACGATAGAGGCGTTCTGAAACGCCGTTGGCAAGCGAAAGGCCTGGTTCCGGAACGGAGCGCCCGTACCCATGACCACGTACGATCTCATCTCCCTTATCATCGACAATCTATCGCGGCGCAAGGGGCGTGTGGCGCTTACCGCCGTGGGCGTAGTTATTGGCACAGCGGCAATTATCATCCTCGTCTCTCTGGGCGCCGGTCTGCAACGAGACGCGAGAGAAAGGCTTGGTGGCCTGGGCGACCTGACCATGATCCAGGTCTGGCCCGGATTCGGCATGCCCGGTCCTGGCGGCGGCGAACCGACGCAGACGATTTTGACGGACGAATCCGTAGTCCAGATCTCCGCGTTATCCGGCGTTGCCGCTGTTGTGCCCCAGGATGGGCTGCGCAGCTGGTCCTTCCTCTCCGCCGGCCAGCTGCAAGGAGGGGGCCAACTGCTTGGGGTGGCGCCGGACGGCCTGGTCGCCCTGGGCCTGGAGGCCGAGCAAGGAACGTTGGAACTGCGCAGTGGAGCCGTAGTGATCGGAGCCAAGGTGCCTGAGAACTTCTACAATCCGCGCTCGCGACCGGGCCAGGAGCCACCGCCCCCGCCCGAGCTAATGGATAAGCAGTTGACGCTGACGTTGATCAAGAGTGCGGAGGATGGCACCGAAATCCGCAAGAAAGTACGCGTGCACGTCACCGGCGTTATTCGCGAGGTACATGGCGAACCGGACTGGAGCGTCTACGTACCGATGGCGGACCTTGATGGCTACAATCAATGGGTCACCGGGAAGCGCGTTGATCACAACAAAGAAGGCTACTTTTCCATTCAGGTCAAGGCCGCGGACATTAGTTACGTCGTTAATCTTGCAGAACAGATTACGGACTTAGGATATAACGCGTGGACCCAGCAGACCACGGTTGAAGGCGTCAACAGTTTCTTCACAGTCTTGCAGGTTGTCTTCGGCGGCGTGGGCGCCATCGCCCTGCTGGTTGCAGCCATCGGCATCGCCAACACCATGGCCATGGCCATTCTAGAGCGCACGCGCGAGATCGGCCTGATGAAAGCCGTGGGCGCTACCAACCGTCACGTGCTCAGCGTATTCCTGGGCGAGGCCGCGGGCATCGGCTTTCTGGGTGGCCTGGGCGGCGTGGCCATCGGCTGGGGGCTGGGCCAGGTACTGAACGTGGTGGCCCTGGCATACCTGGCGGGCCAGTCGGTGCAGAGCGGCGCGCCGCCGCCCACTGTGGCCGTCTACACGCCGTTGTGGCTGCCCATTTTCGCCCTGGTCTTCGCCACCATCATCGGTTTCCTATCCGGCCTCTACCCCGCCCTTAGCGCCGCCACCTTGCCCCCCGTCACAGCGCTCAAATACGAGTAACCGGCTTGTCGCCAACCTCCATCGGCCCTTTCCTCTAACTCTACCTCTCCCCGATCACCCCCATCGCCTCTATCTCGAGCAGAAAATCTTTATTGGCCAACGATTGAACGCCAATCCACGTCGTCGCCGGCGCGCGGTCGGCGGCAAAAAAGCTCTGCAGCCCCTCGCGAATGGCGCTGCTTCGCGCCAGCTCCTTCTGCAGCACATAGATACGCAGCGACACAACGTCCTCCAGAGTACCGCCGGCGGCGCGCATCGCCGTTTCCACGTTGCGCAACGCCTGCCACGTCTGCGCCCGCAGGTCACCGGCGCCCACGATCTGCTGTGCCTCGTCCCAGGCCACCTGCCCCGACAGGAACACCAGTTTGCCCGGCGGGCTGGTGACAATCTGCGAGAAACCGTACTGAAGGCTGGGAAATAGATCGTCGGGATTCAGATATTCTTTCGTCGTCATAGATATTCCTCCTTGCGCCTTGCCGGTTCCTGCCCGGCTTTTTGACGGTAGTATACAGCAGAATCCCCGCAGCATGCGCCGGGAAGTTTGGGCGCGCTGCGCGGCTGTGATACCATCCGCCCTTATGGGTCCGGTAGACAAATTCACCACAGGCGATAGTCGCTGCATCTACTGTTTTCGCGTTGAGGCCTTCCCCGCCTTGATAGCGAACATTTATGTCATCGACGATGGCTCCAAACTGACGCTCGTCGACTGTGGCTCTGGGGTGGAAAACTGCAACCAGGAGCTGCTACAGGGTTTCCAGGCGCTGCAGGAGCAATTCGGCGTTTCCTTTGGGCTGGTCGACATCGACAGGATTTTGATCACGCACGGGCACATGGATCATTTTGGCGGGCTGCCCTTCGTGCGCCGGTACACCGGCGCTCCCATAGGCGTGCACATCCTTGATCGCCGCGTGCTCTCCAATTACGAAGAGCGCGTCGTGGTTGCTGCAAAGCGACTGGAGACCTTTTTGCAGCGCGCCGGGGTTGATGCCGAGCATCGGAAGCAGCTGATGACCATGTACCTGTACGCCAAAGGCGTTTACCGCTCCACGCCGGTTCAGTTCCTGCTGGACGACGCGGAAGCGCCCCTGGACGGCGTCACCGTGTACCACGTTCCCGGTCATTGCCCGGGACAGGTCTGCCTGCGTCTGGACGACGTACTGCTGACCGCCGACCATGTATTGGCGCGCACCACGCCACACCAGGCGCCTGAATCAATCACGCTCAACATGGGGCTGAGCCACTACCTGGACTCACTGGACAAGATCGCGGCCCTCGACGGCATCCGGCTGGCTCTGGGCGGGCACGAAGAGCCGATGACCGATCTCTGCGGGCGCATCCGGGCTATCGAACGGCTGCATGAAGAACGCCTCAGCCGCGTGTTGGATCTGTGCCGCCGGCCCATGAGCGTCGCCGAAATCAGCCGCGCTCTCTTCGGCCACGTGATCAGCTATCACGTCCTGCTGGCGCTGGAGGAAACCGGCGCCCACGTCGAGTACCTCTATCAGCGTGGCGAGTTACTCGCTGCCAACCTGGACGAAATCGAACAGGCGCGCAACCCGGTCCTCCGCTACCAGCGGGCGTAATGCCGGTGAACCGGACTGCACGTTTCTGATTGGCGCTGGGCGGCAAATCAATACACGAATATACCAATAACACCGGCTTATAGCTCCGGGTCAACCTGCCAGAGATACAGCTCTCCTTCCCAGGTCCCCACGGCAATGGTGCGGCCGTCCGGAGAGAAGGCCAGATCGGTTACCCAATCTGGTTCGCCGTCCTCTTTCCAGTGCTCCAGCGTGTGCAAGAGCGTCCAATCAGAAACCTGCCACAGGCGAACGGCGCCGTCGCCGCTGGCAGCGCCCGTTGCCAACAGCGCGCCGTCGGGCGAGAAGGCAGCGCTGGTGACAGTGTTCTCATATCCTGTAAGGACACCATCGGACGTCCCGGCGGGCACATTCCACAGCCGGGACACGTGCTTGAAGTTTTCGTCTCTAATGCCGCTGGCGACGAGCGTCTCGCCGTCCGGAGAGAAGGCGATAGATTCTACTCGCCCACCCTGGTCAGAGGAAAAGTTCAGCTCGTGGATAATGGTCTGTCTGGACACATCCCACAAAACCAGCGCGCCATCGAAGTAGGAAACAGCCAGAGTGCTACCGTCAGGGGAGAAAGCCAGATCGACGATGTAATCGGCCTCAGGCAGCTCAAATTCAGCCACTAACTCGCCGTCTTCGATATTCCATAGCCAGGCTGTCCCCGTGCGATTGCCGGTGGCAACCGTCTCTCCGTCGGGGGAGAAGGCCACCACGTTGTCATAGCCGCCGTGAAGCTGCTGAATTTCGCTGCCGTCGGCCGCGTCACACAGCACAGCGCCGTAGACCCCCTGCCCGGCCCCCAGAATAGCGCCGTCTGGAGAGAAATCCAGGCTCTCCACAGCATGTCGAAACTCCGCGGAGCGAATCAAATCACCGCTATTAACTTCGTAGAACTCAACCGTGGGAAACAGACCCACGGCTAGCCTCTCGCCATTCGGGGTAAAAGCCACACTCCGGACTGCTTCCCCGTCGTGCCCCCGGCGCCAGAGTATCTCCGGCTGCCATTCCGGCGCAGATTCGGGAATGGCCGTCGCCGTCTCGGTCGCGGTCACAGTCGGAGTAGCGGTCGGTTCAGGCGTAGCCGAACCAGCACAAGCGTAGATCGTAAGAGAAAGTAAGAGGAGAGGGAACAGGACCAGCAGACGACTCTTGGGCAACATTGTAGCCTCCTTATGTAGTGCCAGATTTCCGGCAAGTTGGTCCACATTGCTAAAACTACATTAACATTCGCCAACCGGTTAGTGACAAAAGGCAGTAGCAAAATATGAGGTTGCTCCTCAGATCAGAGGCGCTGGTGTCCGCCACACATAGAGGAAAACCGTCACCTAAACGTCACCTTAACGTTTGGTTGGCGCAGGGCAGCGCCCCTGCAATTTAAGTACACTACGAACGAATTATGTATAGCGAGAGGACAAATATGAGGTCTGAGCATCCGACTCAGCCGGTAATTTACCGCGTACAACAAGACGGCGATTCCCGGCGCAAGCGAGGCTGTGGCGGCTGTCTGGGCAAAGTCTTTCTGGCCAGTCTGCTACTGATCGCCTTGTTCATCTTCAGCGGTGTCGCCGTGGCTGCCACGCTGGTATACGTGCAACTGTCGGCCGAAATTGATGAGGGCATCATCGCGCTGGACCAGGCGCGCGAACGCGAAACGTTTGAAACGACGCGCATCCTGGATCGTGACGGGCAGTTGCTGTGGGAGATTTTCGGCGAGGGCAAACGGACCAAGGTGCCCTTGGATCGCATTCCGCTGCAGTTACAGCAGGCCACAATTGCCGTGGAAGATGATACCTTCTACGAGAACATTGGCCTGGACGCTCCCTCGCTTGCTGCCGCCCTTATCTACAATCTGCGCAACCCCGAAGGCAGGCCCGTCGGCGGCAGCACGATCACACAGCAAATCGTGCGCCACATCGCCTTTGGCTACGAGGAGAGAACGGCCGTAAGCTACAGCCGCAAAACGCGTGAAATTATTCTGGCCTGGCTGATGAACCGCCAGTACGAGAAAGACGAAATACTGGAGCTGTACCTCAACGAAATCTACTACGGCAATCTGGCCTACGGCATTGAAGCGGCCGCGCAGACTTACTTTGGCAAGAGCGCTGCGGAGCTATCTCTGGCCGAGTCCAGCCTGCTAGCCGCCCTACCCCAGAGCCCGGTGGAGCTGGATCCTTTCACCAACCTTGACGGTGCGCGCCAGCGCCAATGGCTGGTCCTGAACCTGATGGTCGAGGAAGGATTCATTACGCGCGATGAGGCGGAAGCGGCCTACCTGCAAGAGCTGACCTTTGCCCCTCAGGAAGTGAGCCTGGCGGCGCCTCACTTTGCCGTCTATGTGCGGCAACTGTTGGAAGAACAGTTTGGCGCGGAGATGGTGGCAAACGGCGGCCTGCGGGTTACGACAACGCTGGATCTCGACTTTCAGACCCTGGCAGAAAGGCTGGCGCGCGAACATGTGGATCGTGTCGGTCCAGAACACAACCTGACCAACGCGTCGCTCGTGGCCCTTAAGCCGGGTACGGGAGAGATCCTGGCCATGTTGGGTAGCGTCGATTATCGTGACACTGACATCGACGGCAACGTGAACATTGCTCTGACGCCACAACAGCCAGGCAGCGCCATCAAACCCGTCACCTACGCCGCAGCCCTCTCGCCGGGAGAAGACGGCAGCGATCCGCCCTGGACGTTGGGCGACATTTTGTGGGACGTTTCCGTGGATTACCCCCAACCTGACGGCAGCATCTACTCGCCCGTCAATTACAGCCGCACGTTCCACGGGCCACAGCGTCCGCGCCAGGCGCTGGCCAATAGCTATAACGTGCCTGCCGTGCTGGTGCTGCAGGACATTGGCGTGCCGCGCTTCCTGGAGTTTGCCCGGCGTCTGGGCATCACCAGCCTGAGCCAGGACCCATCACAATATGGGCTTTCGCTGACGCTGGGTGGAGGCGAGGTCACGCCCCTGGAGCTGGCAGGCGCCTACGCCGTTTTTGCCAATGGCGGCAATCTCGTTGCACCCGCATCCATCTTGCGTGTGGAGACCGCAGCCGGGGAGCTGCTTTACGAGTACGAGCCGCCGGCGCCCGCCCAGGTATTGGACCCTCGCGTCGCCTTCCTGATCAGCGATATTCTCGACGACGACGCGGCGCGCGCGCCGGCGATGGGCCAGGACAATCCGCTGGCGCTGCCTTTTCCCGCAGCAGCGAAAACGGGAACGACCAACGATTTCCGCGATAACTGGACCGTGGGTTACACACCCGGGCTGGTCGTCGGCGTATGGACGGGCAACACAGATAACAGCGAGATGATCGACATCAGCGGGCTCACCGGTGCCGCCCCGCTGTGGTCTGACTACATGCAGGCCGTCTCCGGCGATGAGGCGCTACGGGCCATCCTCAACGTCAACGGCGCTCCGCCGCCGGGTGAATTCACGGCGCCGCCGGGCCTGGAACAGCAGCCGCTCTGTGACCTGCAATCGGTCACACCCGGCGCCTCCGACTGCAACCGCAATCGCAGCGAGTGGTTCCTGGTCGACGAGACACCCCAGGCGCCAACGCCGCCGCCCTCAGAACCGCGCGTGATTTGGGAGCAGTTGGATCCGGCTGTATGGCGGCTGGCTGCCGTGCCGCTGCCCGATGATCTGGACGAGGAAATTCAAATCGATACCGGGGACGACGAGATGCCGCCTCCGGTGGCCTGCTATGTGGAGCAGGGCGTTCTGATGGAGCAGTTGCCCGACGAGGCAGAAACAGCCGTTTTCCTGGCGCCGCCGCGCAATGAGGAGAGCATGCGTGGCGCCTACCGGTGGGCCCAGGAGCACGGACTGGCCATTATGCCGCGTCTGGCCTGCTCAGAGGAGCTGCTGGCAGTTTCAGGTCGCGAGGAAGGCGAGGTGGCCTTCTTCCGCATTCGCAGCCCTGAAGAGGGCGATACAGTAGGCGGCATCGTGCCCATCACGGGCACCGCCGATTTTGACACCGAATTGGTGCAATTCTATAAGATCGAGATCGGCGCCGGGGAGAATCCCCAGGAGTGGACGACCATCGGCGAGACACACGACACGCCTGTGGTCAACGGCGAGCTGGAGACGCTCGTCGCCGCCGCTTTCGATCCCGGCGTTTACACCCTGCGACTTGTGGTTGTTTTGTGGGATGGCAACTACGCCGGCGAGCCGGACGCGGTCACATTCGCCATCGAATAGACCATGCCGTAGCCCTTTTTGCGCCAGTTGCGGAACAAATTAGCGGCGGACGACGTCTTAAAAGATGAGAAACGGCAATCTGAGCACAGAGAAGAGCGTTTTCTGAGCTGGCAAGTCGCTCTGCTCAGATCGCCAGCGGTTTCATCTTCAGGAGGAATTATGAGACGTTTTATGCACGCCTGGGTAACGGCCATGGTCCTCATTGCGGTGCTCGTGTCCTGCACCCTGGCCAACCAGCAAACAACCACCGAGCCGGCAGCAACAGACGGGGAGTTGATCGGCGCTGACGCCGAGCGCGTTGCCGCGCCCGACGTAAGTGCAGAGCAACCGGGAGCTCTGGTCACAGCCAACAATCGATTCGCCGCCGACCTCTATCACATCGCCGCCGGCGAAAGCGACGACAATCTGATCTTTTCGCCTTATAGCATCTCCCTTGCCTTCTCCATGGTCTATGGCGGCGCGCGCGGCGACACAGAGGCCGAGATGCAGGATGTGCTTCATTTTCTGCTGCAAGACGAACAGCATCTGGCATTCAACGCCCTGGACCGGCACATGAACGCCCTGTCGGAGGGTGTTACTGTCGAGGGCGCCATCGATGGCGAAACGGGCCAGCCCTTCCAACTAGACATCGCCAACGCCGTCTGGGGCCAGGAAGGATTCCCCTTCCAGGAGGAATACCTTCGCGTCCTGGCTGAGCAGTATGGCGCCGGCCTGCGCGCGGCAGACTTCGCCGAGGATCCCGAGGGCGAGCGCCAGGTGATCAACGACTGGATCGCCGAAGCCACCCAGGAGCGTATTGAGGACATGGTAGGCCCTGGGGTCATCACACCAAACACGCGCATGGTGTTGGCCAACGCTATTTACTTTTACGGCGGGTGGCTCTTTCCCTTCAATGAATCGGCCACAGAAGATGGGTCATTTACCCTGCTGGATGGCAGCACGGTAAGGGCGCCCCTTATGCGTCATCGCGCCGCGCGCGTTCCCTATCTGGAAAGCGACGGCTATCGCGCCGTGCAACTTCCCTACACCGGCCTGAAGGCGGACATGCTGATCCTCTTACCCGACGAGGGCCGTTTTGCCGAGATACAAGAAACCCTCGACGCCGAGTTGATCGCCGGCGTGCGGTCACGTGCCGAAACGAGGGACGTGGACGTGATTCTTCCGCGCTATGACTTTGAAACAGAGTTGGATTTAATCGAACAGTTAGAGGCGCTGGGCATGAGCACGGCCTTTGGCAGCGGGGCGGACTTCAGCGGAATGGTTGAAGGCGGTGGCCTCTTTATCGGCGCGGCCCTGCACAAAGCGACCATTGCCGTGGACGAGAGAGGAACGGAAGCGGCGGCAGCCACAGTCATTGCCATGGAGGAAAGCGCTATGCCGCCGGGCGAATTTCACGCCACCCGTCCTTTCATCTTTGCCATTGTGGAGCGCGAAACTGGCTCCATCCTGTTCCTGGGGCGCGTCATGAACCCCGCAGAAGGATAAACGGGCCACCTTCAATCCGCCAGCTGAATATCCTGTTCTGCCAGCCGCCCCTGAATGAAGGCCAGCAAGCGTGGGCGCATCTCCGCCGCGTGTCCAAAGCGCGCCTTGCTCAGCAACGTCAACTCTGTGCTCTCGCCCAGGGCGCCCGTTTCGCTGAGAATCTGCCACGGCTCCAGGAGATTTGGCAGGGCCAGCATCGCTTCCTGACTTATCTCCTCCAGCAATTCCAGCGTCTGGCTCAGTTTGTTAGCCGGTACTTTCAGGTGCACGGTCACTGTGGAGTAGCGACCGCGGCTGAAGTTCCGCACCACACGGATATCGCCATTGGGCACCACGTACAGCTCACCCGTCGGCGCCCGCAGCAGGGTGACGCGCAACGTAACGCGCTCGATGATGCCTTCCACGCCCAACATTTCCACTTTCTCGCCCACGTCAAAGGTATCTTCGAATATGAAGCTGAGGCCCGCCAGAAAATCGTTCACCAGCGGGCGCGCGCCGAGGCCAAATGCAGCGCTGAAGAGACCCACGACCCATACCAGCGTATCCGGCTGTACGAAGCGACTGATGGCAAAGAGAATTGCGCCGACAAAGGCCAGGACGGTAATTGCATTGGCTACGAGCCCCTGCAGCGTGCGCATGCGCTCCGGCCTCATGCGCCGCCCGTCCGGCGTGAATCGGCTAAAATGGAAGAAGCGCTCGGTGATACGCGTGGCAAGCGCGCCGACCAGAACGGCAATCAAAAGCCCGGCGCCTATGATCAGCAGCTCGCGCAGCCACATATTCTCGGTCAAAACCGCTCCGATGGCTTCACTCATTCGGTCCTTACTTCCTGCCTTGCTATTGTACGGTGACTGTTATGGTCTCAGGGATAATGCGCGCCTGCAACTCCTCTGGCGCCAGTATTTGTGGCGTCATCACAACGCTGTCCCCTGCATTCAAATCGGCCAGCTCAGAAGCCTCAATAACCACGCGTAACAAGTTGGGGTCCTCCTCGATCTGGTTCAGCAAGGGCACCGGCCCGTTCACTGTGACGTCTACCGTTGCCGGCTCGCGCAACACCTGCAGACCCACAGAGCCCAGCACCTCTACGGGGCGGGAGAAGACACGGGTCGCGACGCGTTCCTCCACTTCCACGCGCACTTGCGCCGAGCGCGTCGTGCGACCGAGAGGGGTAACCGCTTCGACGCCGGGCGGTAGATTCAGGGGCACCTGTACGCTGAAATCATCGACCGCCTGGCTCAAATCTACGGCGAAGGTGGAAATCGCACTGCCGACCTCCTCCAGTTGCTCGGGGGCGCCAATTAGGGTGACACTGGCCGGGTCGACCGTGAGGCGCGTCAGACGATATCCTTCCGGCAGTTGACCCTCGGTCACCACGCGCACACCGACCTCGCGGGCATTCGTGCGGCGTCCCACCGTGAGGCTCACCTGCACCTGGTCCGGCTCCACGTCAATGCCCGTAACGGCCTCCCCATCCCGATCGACGGCGACCACGGGCAACCTCCGCTGCACCTCACCCGTTGTATCGGGAATCGAGATTTCCACCAGAACGCGGTCCACCTCGTCCACGGTGGGCGCTGCGCCCGACACCATGATCTCCGTCGGCGTAATATGCGGCGAGTTACTTATCTCCAATGCCGGAGAAAGGGATTCCTCGCCAATGGTAACAAGGCGCACTTCAACGGGACGCGTCACAATTTCGGCAAGCCGGATATCCAGTATCTCCGGATCAACGGTCGTCACCTGCACCGGCTGCACGCTGGATTCTACCCGCACGGGCAATCGGTGCAGACCGGGCTCCAGGCCCTCCAGGGAAACCTCAGCCTGAAAGCTACCGGGGGCCAGGGACTCCAACATGGCGTTCGGAGCCTTGACCACAGCCGCCACCGTCTCCGGTGGTTCGTCTATAAGCTGCATCTGGGGAGGAACGTCGACGAGCCGTAGCGAGATATCCTCAATCCGCACCTGTTGCACCGGGTTCGTTTCGCGCGCGACGAAGGTCCAGGTCGCCAGCGCGAGGAGCCCGGCAACGAGCAGCAGACTCAGATCGGAGAGTAGATCTTCACCACGCGGAAAGCGTGACCCGGACCGCCACCACGCACGCAGCTGGGCCGCCAGCGCGCCCAGTGAAAACTCCTCCTCTTGTGCATCCTCGCTCTGAAAGAAATTATGGATCTGCTCGCGCAGCGCTGTCTTGTCCAGACTCGACTGTAATTCGCCATGCCGTGCAATAGAAACAGCGCCTGTCTCCTCGCTGACCACCAGAACAAGGGCGTCACTCATTTCGGTCAGCCCCACGGCGGCGCGATGGCGCGTGCCCAGCCGTCGCTCCGCCTCGTACAACTGGCGATTACTGACGGGCAAGACGCAACCGGCAGCGACCAGCCGGTTACCGCGGATGATGATGGCGCCATCGTGCAGCGGTGTGCCATCGTAAAAAATCGTCTGCACCAGCTCACTGGTCAC
>DATHSI010000203.1:0-7645 GCA_035464315.1 Candidatus Sulfomarinibacteraceae bacterium | reverse complement strand
CAACACAACCAGGTCATCGTACTTGTCCACAATTTTCTCTTTGTTCTCGTCCATCAGCAACTCAGCCTCATCGGCGTCGGCGAGAACGGCGGCGACGATTGCGGTGGTGACGGGATCCATTACTATCCTCCAGATGCGTTATACTGTCTGGCCCTGCGAGCGCCTGATGTCAAACGATCTTTTCAAATCGTTCACAGCGACGGCGAACGAGTTGCAAACTCGTTCTACAGTACACCAGCCACAATGTAGAACGATTTTTTCAAATCGTTCAGAGGCGCTATTGTACCACGCTCTTACCCGCTGCCCGCAAACTGGGGGCGTCTCCGCCAATCCTCTTGCGCCGTCGCAGCAGCCACTTCTCGATCTCCACGGCGATGAAGGCCGCGCTGCCGGCGACGGCAGCCACCAGCAGATCGGCGGGCGGCAGGGGCGTCACCTGGAAGAAGCGGTCCAGGAAAGGAATGTAGATCACCAGCAGTTGCAGCACGGCAGTCACAATGGCCAGAACCAGTAATGTAGCGTTGGAGCGCAACCCCTGGGAAAAAATGGAGGCTTCCGTCGAGCGCGAGGCGAACGCCTGGCCGATCTGCAACAGCGCCAGCGTGGTGAAGATCATTGTCTGCCACGTCATGTCTGCCGGGTTTGCCGGGTCGAAGTAGGCGTAGCCTACGAGCAGCCCCACACCTCCGATCAGCGCACCCAGCCACAGGATGTGCGTGAGCAGCCCTCCGGAAAAGAGGCTGTCCGATGGCGAGCGCGGCGGGCGCTGCATGGTGTCCTTCTCCGGCGGCTCCACGCCCAGCCCCAATCCCAGCAGGCCGTCGGTGAGCAGGTTGAGCCACAGTAGCTGCAGGGGCAGCAGGGCCACGGTCATGCCCAGCAGCGGCGCCAGCAACATGACCAGCACCTTGCCCACATTGCCCGCGATGGAGAATTTGACGAAGCGGCGCACGTTCTCGTAAATGACGCGCCCTTCTTCCACGGCAGCCACGATGGTGGCGAAGTTGTCGTCCAGCAACACCATCTCCGACGCTTCTTTGGCCACGTCCGTACCCGTGATGCCCATGGCGATACCGATGTTGGCCTTCTTTAACGCCGGACTGTCGTTGACGCCATCGCCCGTCATGGCTACCACCTGGCCCTGGCGCTGCAGGGCCTCTACGATGCGCAACTTGTGCTCGGGCGACACGCGCGCGTAGACGCTGACCTCTCCCACCACCGCTTCCAGTTCCCCGGCGGACATGCGCGCCAGATCCTGCCCCGTCTTCACGCGGGCATTGTCCGTGATGCCCAGCTCATAAGCGATGAAGCGCGCCGTCAGCGGATGGTCGCCCGTGATCATGATGGGCCGGATGCCCGCGCGGCGGCAGATCTGCACCGCTTCTTTCACCTCGGGACGCGGCGGGTCAATCATGCCCACCAGGCCCACGAAGATCAGGTCTTGTTCCAGCGCCGCCGTCTGGCCATCGGGCGGGTCCGCGAGCGGGCGCATGGCCACACCCAACACGCGCATGCCGTTCTGCGCCAGGTCCTCGTTGGCCCGCTGGATCCGCTCGCGCCAGGCGTCGTCCAGCGCAACCCGGCGCTCGTTCTCCCACACCTCGCTGCTGATCTCCAGCAGGCCGTCCACTGCCCCCTTGGTGAAGGCCACAAACGGTGCGTCCAATGCCCATAGTTGTCGCAGCGCCGCCGGCAGCGCAGCGGCATCCGCGGGCAGCCGGTGCACGGTCGTCATCCGTTTGCGGTCCGAGTCAAAGGGCAGCTCCGCCACGCGCGGCAGCGCCGCCTGCAGTTGTTCCGGCGACAGGCCCGCCTGGGCCGAAGCCACCAGCAGCGCCCCTTCGGTAGGGTCGCCCAGCGCCAGATAGCGCCCGCTCTGTGGATCAGGTTGCAGGGAAGCGTCGTTGCACAACGCCCCGGCAGCCATGACCAGCCCCACGGAGGGGGGCAGGCTCTGTAACAGATCCGGTTGAACCCCACTCAACGTCAGCGCCGGCGCGGGATGTTTCGCCGTCCCGCTCAACTCCAAAAAGTGCCCGGCGACGTCGATGACGGTCACCGTCATGCGGTTCTCCGTCAGCGTGCCCGTTTTATCCGAGCAGATCGTGGTCACCGAGCCCAGCGTCTCCACCGCCGGCAATTTGCGCACCAGCGCGCGGCGGCGCAACATGCGCTGCGCGCCCAGGGCCAGGGTGATGGTCACCACCGCGGGCAGGCCCTCGGGCACCACCGCCACGGCCACGCTCACCGCGGTCAGGAACATGTCGTTCAGCGGCTCCCCGCGCAGCAGGCCCAGACCCATGACCAGCGCCGCGGCGATCACGCCGAAAACGGCCAGCGTCTTGCCCACCTGGTCCAGCCGCTGCTGCAACGGCGTTTCCCGGCTTTCCACCTCCTGGATCAGGGTCGCGATCTTGCCCAGCTCCGTGTCCATGCCCGTGGCCACCACCACGGCGCTGCCGCGCCCGTAGGTCACCGTGGTCCCCATATAGGCCATATTGAGGCGGTCGCCCAGGGGCACGTCTGCCGTGGGCAACGGCTCGTCAATCTTCTCCACCGGCTCCGACTCGCCCGTCAGCGCCGCCTCCTGGATGCGCAAATTGACGCTCTCTAACAGGCGCACATCCGCGGGCACGGTGTTGCCCGCTTCCAACAGGATGACGTCGCCCGGCGCCAGCTCCCGCGCCGAGCGCTCGGCCACCGCGCCGTCGCGCCGCACGCGCACCAGGGGCACCGCCAGCCGTTTGAGCGCCGCCATGGCCTGCTCCGCGCGGTACTCCTGCAGAAAACCGAGGATGGTAAAGAGCAGCACAATAGCCAGGATGGCGACCGTTTCCGTCGTCTTGCCCAGAAAGCCGGAGACAACGGCGGCGGCGATCAGGATCAGCACCATCGTGCTGGACAGTTGTTGCCAGAAGATGCGCCAGGGCGCGACCCCGCCCCGCTCACTCAGCTCATTGGAGCCGTGGCGCTCCAGGCGCGCCGCTGCCTCCGCCGCCGTCAATCCGCCCGCGCTGCTATCCAGCTGCTGCAGCGTTTCAGAGGTCGATATTGTGTGCCACGCCGCCATCGATCACGTGCTCCTATCAGGGGACTGCCGATTGAAATCGGCAGCTATGCGGCGCAAACATGTTGACATAAACGGGAAACATGTTTGAAACATGTTTGCTCCTGGTAGCCTGTGATTTCAATCGCAGGCGGTCTTTTCAACGCTGCTCCTGCAACCGCTCGCGAATCTTGGCCCAGGTGTCGCGCAGGGAGATGACGCGGTTGAACACCAGATGGTCCGGCGCGCTATCCTGATCGTCAATCATAAAGTACCCCTGGCGCATAAACTGGTAGCGCACGCGCGGCTCCGCCTCGGCCAGGCTGGGCTCCAGCTTGGCCCCTTCCAGCACGATCAGCGATTCGGGGTTCAGGTTCTCCAGGTAACCGCCGCCCTCCTCCGGGTCGTCGGTCAGGAACAGCTTGTCATAGAGGCGCAGCTCGGCGTCCACGGCGTGCGCGGCGGAGACCCAGTGCAGGGTGCCCTTCACGCGCCGCCCGTCGGGCGTGGAGCCGCCGCGCGATTCTGGATCCAGCGTGCAGCGCAGTTCCACGACCTCGCCGTTCTCGTCCTTGACCACCTCGTTGCAGGTGATGTAGTAGGCTCCGTACAGGCGCACTTCGCGGCCCGGCGCGAGGCGGAAGAATTTGCGCGGCGGGTCCTCCATGAAATCTTCCTGCTCGATGTACACCTCGCGGGAGAACGGCACCTGGCGCGTGCCCATGCTCTCGTCGCCGGGGTGGTTGGGCGCCTCAAACCATTCCACCTTGTCCTCAGGATAATTCTCGATGACCACCTTCAGCGGCTGCAGCACACCAAAGGCCCGCGGCGCGCGCTCGTTGAGGTCGTCGCGGATGGCGTGCTCCAGCATGGCCACGTCCACCACGCTGTTGGCCTTGGACACGCCCACCATCTCCACAAAGCGGCGGATGGCCCGTGGCGTGAAGCCGCGGCGGCGCATGCCGGACAGCGTGGGCATGCGCGGGTCGTCCCAGCCATCCACCATCCCTTCGTTGACCAGGTGCAGCAGCTTGCGCTTGCTCATCAGCGTGTTGGTCAGGTTCAGGCGCGCAAACTCGATCTGCTTGGGGTGGTGGATCTCCAGCTGCTCCAGGAACCAGTCGTAGAGCGGGCGGTGATCTTCAAACTCCAGCGTGCACAGGGAGTGTGTGATGCCCTCGATGGCGTCCGACTGCCCGTGCGCCCAGTCGTACATGGGGTAGATGCACCACTCGTTCCCCGTGCGCGGATGGTCCTCGTACAGGATGCGGTACATCACCGGGTCGCGCAGGTTGATGTTGGGCGAAGACATGTCGATCTTGGCCCGCAACACGCGCGAGCCCTCCTCGAATTCCCCGGCGCGCATGCGCTCGAAGAGGTCCAGGTTCTCTTCCACAGAGCGGTCGCGGTAGGGGCTGTTCTGGCCCGGCTCGGTCAGCGTGCCGCGATACTCGCGGATCTGCTCGGGGCTCAGGTCGTCCACGTAGGCTTGGCCCTTTTCGATCAGCTCGATGGCCCACTCGTACAATTGCTCGAAGTAATCCGAGGCGTAATAGAGGCGGTCGCCCCAGTCGTAGCCCAGCCAGCGGATGTCCTCGATCATGCTGTCGATGTACTCCTGCTCTTCTTTGACGGGATTGGTATCGTCAAAGCGCAGGTTGCACTTGCCGTCGTAATCCTCGGCCAGCCCGAAGTTGAGCGCAATCGACTTGGCGTGCCCGATGTGCAGGTAGCCGTTGGGCTCCGGCGGGAAGCGCGTGTGCACCCGCCCGCCATAGCGCCCGTTGGCCAGATCCTCCTCGACGATGGTGCGGATGAAATGGGAAGTGGTTTCGTTCGTTTCGGTCATAAAAACGTTCGTTCCTGAAGCTGTGCGCGGCGCGTCACGGGCCACATCCGGCCGGACAATTGCCGGCGATGGAAGCCCACGGCCACCCGCGTTGCTATTGCTGAGAATGTCTGTCGTAATTAAGGCTGCAAATCTATCCTTTTGCGGGATTATCCCTGCTCCATTATCATGCATCGCTCGCCGACACGCAAAGATGTTTCGGTTATGTTTCATGCAATGGGACAGGGAAAGAGAAGTTGTGGTGAGTCGTAACCGGTTTTCAATGACGCTGGATCGCGCGCGTGCGTTGCCACTGTCGCTTCTGGTCGCCTACGTACTGGCGGCGCTCCTGTATAGCGTTCACGTGCCGCTCTATGAAGCGCCGGATGAGCCCGGCCACTTCGACCTGATCGCACACATCGTCAACAGGCGCTCGCTGCCGAGACAAAGTGTGACGGCGCCCAATTATGCGCACCATCCGCCGCTCTATTACGGCATAGCGGCATTGCCCGTTGCATTCACCTCACTAAATGATCTCCAGAGCATGCCCCAGTTGAACCCCGATTTTGTCTGGCCGGGACAGGAGGGGCCTGCGGTGGCCTTTCACCATACGGCCGAGACCTTCCCTTATTCCGGCAGAGTGCTTAGCCTTCATCTCGCCCGCCTCGTTTCCATCTTGGCCGGACTGCTGACGGTCATCCTGGCCATGGCCATTGGCGCGTCGCTCTTCCCCGCGCACAAAGCAGTGGGCCTGCTGGCGGCGGCGCTGGTGGCCTTCAACCCCCAATTCCTCTTCGTGAACAGCACCGTCAACAACGACAGCCTGCTCATTGCCGCCACGACGGGCGCATTGTGGCAACTGATGCGGATCATTCAACAGCCCCAGGCCACGAAGCAGTGGGTGTTTCTCGGCGTGTGGGCGGCGGCAGCGATCCTGTCCAAATCCCTCGGTCTGGTGGTCGTTGGCGTCATTTTCGCCTGCTGGCTGTTCCTCTGGGCCCGGGCTAAATTCCAGGCCTCGTACTTGAAGCATGGCCTCGCGCTGAGCCTCACCATGGCCCTGTTGAGCGGCTGGTGGTTTGTGCGCAATCAACTGCTGTACGGCGATCCTCTGGGGTGGGCCGTCTACCGCCAGGCGTGGTCCGCGAATTTACGAACCGGGCCCTTCACCATCGCCGAATTGCCCTCTCTCCTGCGCACGCAGTTCCAGTCGTTTTGGGGCGTTTTCGGCTGGATGAATCTGTATCTGCCGCAATGGTATTATTGGGCGGCAGGCGGCCTGCTCGCTCTGGGGGCCATGGGCTGGATCGTGGCGGCGATGCGGGGAAAGACGCGCGCGCTGACCGGCTACCAGAAAAGCATCTATCTCATCTTCGCAGCTCATCTCCTCCTCCTCCAGGCCTTTCTCATCTATCAGAATACCGTGCACAACGCGGCGTTGGCCCAGGGACGCTTTCTCCTGCCGGCGAGCGTCCCCATCATGTTCATCGCCGCAGTCGGGCTCCTGGCGCTTGTCCCGGAGCGGGTCTCCTGGCCCGCCGCCATCCTCGCCGCCATCTCGTTATTCATTCTCGCCACTTACGTCCTGTTCCGCGTGATCGCCCCCGCCTATCACGTTGTGCCCGAACCAAAGACCACGTTGCTGACCGTGTCCCAGCGCACGGAGGTCACATTCGACGAGATGTTCGCCCTGCGCGGATATGAGTGGTCTACGGAACCGCTCGGCGATAAGACGCAGCTCACGGTTGCGTTCTACTGGCAGGCCGTCAGGAAACCGGACTTCGATTATTCCGTGTTCGTACACGTGCTCGACGCACAAGGCCAGATGCAGGCCCAGCACGATCAGGCGCCGGGGGCGGACGACGATTTTCCGCCTTTGGCCTGGAAAGCGGGCGACATCGTCGTCGACAGGCGGGTTCTGGAAGCGCCCGGCGACGCGGCAGCGGGCGATCTTCAACTGCGCGTCGGCGTTTACAACTGGCAATCGGGCGAACGTCTGAAGACGGACTCTGGCGCCGACCACATTGTTCTCCCGATTGAGTAGCCCTCTATCCACAGCGGTGACCGCCCATCCTCCCGGAGGTTCCCGCCAGGGCGCCGGAACAACCCGAACCTTCGAACCTCCGGGAGGATTGCGCACGACCCTCTCTCAAATGAAAGACAACCGATGGATATGGAATGCAGATGAGAAGACCGGCGTACTATCTGCATCGTCCCCACCGTCCGTTACAATCAGGGCTCCGGGGCGCGGGCCGGCGCGACGCGGGGCCTCCCGCCTGTGCGCGCGCCACACGATGTAAAGGAATACGGGGACATGCACAGGGAAAGGGTTATGGCATCCACGAAACAACTCCGCGAATCGGTCTTTCTCAGCACGCTGGTCTGGGCCTGGGCCATCCACCACACACCCATGTTCGACGGCGGCCTGCAGATCAGCCTCTCCGTCTCCACGCTGACCTACCCCGCAGCCCTCCTCGCCGCCTATCTCGCCGTCTACCGCCGCCGCACCATCCTCGCCGCCGGCCTGCTCTTGCTCACCGTCGTGCTCACCGAGCTGCACTTCAACTACACCCCCGCCCAAATCGCCGAATCGCTGCTGGTGCTTGGTGGGACGGGGGTGCTGTATGTGGTCGGGTTGCGGGTGATGGTGAGAAGGATGAAGGAGAGGATGCGGGACGTATGACGTGGCAGAGGGGCAACAATTCCGATAAAATCGATGCACGTCGCCCAGCTCTTGGGTCGGGTCTCTTAGGCGGACATTTGTCCTGTAT
>DATHSI010000202.1:0-5124 GCA_035464315.1 Candidatus Sulfomarinibacteraceae bacterium | reverse complement strand
GGCCCGTCATCGCCCAGTTCCAACCCGCAGGCTAACGCCGGTAAGAGTAGTAGTAGGAGCAGGAGGATCAGAGGTCGTTGTTTCATATAGGCCTCGGGTTGGGTGTCAGGTTTCAGGTTTCAGGTGTCAGGTTTCAGGTGTCAAGTATCAGGTTTCAGGTTGCAGGTTGCGGCTGTCCGCGGTCCAAAGCGTGTCCGCAGGACTAAGCCGCCGTCCAAAGCGTGTCCGCAGGACTAAGCCGCCGTCTGCGGTCTTTATCGCCCCGCGGTAATCAGCGTCATCTCCACGTAGCGGTCTTCGGCCTGGACGGCGGGATCGTCGGTCTCCCAGTGATCTTCGGGCGGCAGGGTGGCGGTGACGATGAAGCGCGCCTCGTCGATGCCCTGGGTCACCAGATAGTCCACCACCGACTGGGCCCGCGCTTCGGCGAACTCCAGAATGTCATCTTCGGTGTACGGCGGGTCGTTTTCGGGCCAGGCCGCCGAGCCTTTTACCTCCAACAGGAGGCCCACGCTCTGCGACATGGTGGGCACCACGCACTCATCCAGAATGCGGCGCGATTCCAGCGTCAGCTCCGTGGAATCCGGCAGGAAGGAGAAGCGGCGGCAGGGCAACACAGCCAGGGTCACGGCGTCTTCCGTGCCCACGGTGCTCAGGTCAATCTGCGCCGAAATGGAGAAGGTGTCGTTGACCGGGGCGCCGCTCGCCGCCAGGCTGGCCTGTTGGGCGGAGCGGGAGACGAAGCCGGGGTCAATCAGCTCGCTGACATCGTCGTCAGGTACCTCCAGACCGGCAGCGGCCCACACGCGCCGCGCAATCTCCAGACGGCTGACCAGCGGGCGCGGGTCGCGCATCACGGCGGCATTGTCGCCCAGGTCGGCCTGGGCCACGTTCTCCAGCCAGGCGTGCAGATCTTCGGACGCCGTCTCGGGATAGACGAAGCTCCAGTCGTTGTGGCCCCAGGCGGCTATATGCTGCGCCGCGCTGTCGAAATCTTCTAACTGCTGTTTCAGGGTATCGAACCAGGCATCGTGGAAATTCTGCACCGCGTCGGCGCGCTCGTCGATGGCGCGGGGCGAGGTGACGACGACGTCGATGACGATGCGCAACTGGCTGGAGCTGAGCAGGGGTACGCCCCCGCTCTCCTCCGCTTCGAAGATGTCCGGCTCCCAACCGGAGACGGCATCGGCCTGTCCGCGGTTGAAGGCATTGACTGCTTCGCTGACGCTGTCCTGAGGCACCAGCGTCACGTCGAAGCGCGGGTTGAGGCGGGCGATGGACAGGGCGTAGTAGACGAAATACTCACCCACGCTGCCACGGGCAAAGGAGATCCGCTTGTCCTGCAACTGGTTGAGGGTGTCGATGTCGCGGCCCCACAACTGGTCGGCGCCCGCGCTCTCGTCTACGATAGCCGTGATCACGCCAGGGCTCTCCAGGGCCACGGCGTCCAGCGTGGTCAGCAGGCAGTCCCACTGCCCGCTCTGCACCAGGGCGTTGCGCTGCTCCTCAGAAACGTCATAGGCCGGATCGTCATCCAGGAAGAAGGGCACGATACCCAGATGGAAGCCGTGCTCGACATCTTTGCCCGACATCTGCATCTGCTGCAACGTGAAGTAGCTGCCAAACGCATCCGCGCCGCAAATATAGGTCGGCAGGTCGTCGTCCGCATCGTAATCGGGCCCAAAGATGGGATCGGGCGAGTCCAGGGTGACGGTCGGCGTGTGGCGGGCCTCTGGCGTGCTGCCGGCAACGGCGGTGCTGCCCGCGGCTGGCGGTTCCTCGCCGCCCAACTGTCCCTGTATGATGCTGACGGCCCCGGCCACACACACGGCCATGAGCGCCACGCCAACAATGGCTATGAATATGATGCGGGTGCGATCCATGTTCTGCATAATGATCTCCTAAATTAAGCTACCTAGCGCGCTAGAAAATAATGTGACACGGAGTTACACGGAGAAAAAGACTGGAGAACCACGGAGAGAAAAGAGAAACTGAGAGTTCCGTGGACAGGGTCTGAGCCTCCATGTCAGAGCGCAAAGCGGCGGATGCCTCCGTTTTTTAGTTTTAGCACGTTGAAGTTAAACAACAGCCCTACAGGACATTCTGCAAATTTCAAATATGACAGCACCTGTGCTTCGTGGACCGCTGTAAGGGCCTCCACGGCCTTTATCTCCAGCACCATCTTGCCCTCTACAAGCAGGTCGATACGATAACCATGGTCCATGCGGATTTCTTTGTAGTGAATGGGCAGCGCTTTCTGTCGTTCCACCGGCAAACCGCGCTCTTCCAACTCGTATGCCATACAAGTCTCGTACGCCGATTCCAGAAGACCAGGCCCTAGATGGCGATGCACTTCAATCGCCGCTCCAATAATCTTCGACGTCAACGGCCGGTAACGCAACCGCCCATCCCTCCTATCAAGCGCCATCAATAATTCTCTACTTCTCTCCTCAAACTCTCTCCGGTAATCGGTTCTCCTCTTGTTTCTCTCCGTGGTCCTCCGCTCTTTTCTCCGCGTCCCTCCGTGTCACATTAGTTACTCATAACCCTCTACGCAATGTCAGTACCCCAGGTTGCGCAACACATCCTCGTTTGTTTGGGCCGGCAACACCTCGAAAGCGTACTCCTCCCCCTCGCGGTCCACGATCAGCTCCACCGCTTCGGGCAGCACGCAGTGCTTGCTGCCGCGCACACCGCCCAGCATCTCCTGGTAGGCGCCGATGCCGAAGAAGCCGATGTACAGGTCATCCGTGTCCACCGGCAGGAAAAGGGGCGAGTCGCTCCCTTTCGGCGGGTAGACGTCGTCGCTGTCGCAGGTGATGCCGCCCAGCTGCACCTGCTGGAAAGGCTTGTCCAGATTGGTCAGCGGCAGCACGATAAAGTGCTCGCCCAGGGCCCAGCTGTCGGGGAAGGACGACATAATCGAGCCGTCAATCAGATACCAGGGCAGATCCGAATCGTTCTCCTTCACCGATACCACCTTGAAAAGGTGCGCCCCATGCTCCGCTGTCGTATAGCGCCCGAACTCGCCCATCACGTCCGGTACGGGCACGCCGTAGCGCCCGCACACCTCCTGCAACGTGCTCAGCAGCAGGCGCACGAAGGCGCGGTAGTCGAACTCGAAATCGAGGGTCATGGCCACAGGCGCGCCGCCGCCAAAATCGAAAATGTGCAGCGACGGGTGGCGCCGCCGCAGCCGGGCGTAGAGCTCCATGGGCGGGGTCAGCCGCTGCACGAACGCCTCCGCATCCGTGAGCTGGCTGCCGACCATGGCGTGGTACAGCGTCAGGGTCAGGTTAGGCGCGGCGGACACATAATCCGCCGCCCGCCACAGGCCATCCACGTCCAACCCAAAACGCGAGTTAGCCGCCTCCATCTCCTCCAGGTCGGCGTGCGCGCCATAGCTTTTCTGGCGCACGCCCACGTCAAAGGTCAGGCCGGAGTCGATGAGCGGCGCGAGTTCGTTTAAATCCTCCAGCACGGGTATCACATGCTCGTGCGACCGGCGCAGCTTCACGATGTTGCGCGCGTAGGCCGACCCTTCCGGCTTGAACCCGTTACAGACGATCAGCCGCTCCGGCGTCAGCAGGCCGCGCTCGATCATGATGCGGGCGATGTCTACGTCCACCGTCGACGACATCTCATGATGCGCGCCGCCCTGTAGCGCGGCCCGGATCACCTCCTCTGCGGCGTTGGCCTTGGAAGCGTAAGCATAGTAAAAGCGACCTTCATACCCCAGCTCCTGGCTCACGTCGTCGAACCAGCCGTTCATGCGCGCTATCTGTTCCCGTATCAGCGGCAGGTACACGACTTCCAGCGGGCTGCCGAACGGTTCGCCCGCGTTGGTCCCCGCCGCGCCGTCTACAAACAGCTCGGCCAGATCCAGCTCATTCATGTAGAGATGGCCGCCGCGCCCCGTCAGATAACGGTTGAAAGCGTGGTCATCGGGCACCGGCGTTTCTTGCTCCCAGCCAATGATAGGTGTTGGCATCTGTTTTCTCCTCTGGTTTGGACGGCAGACGGCAGACGGCGGACCGCGGACCGCGGGCCGTGGACCGCAATGATACATACAATGAATCTGCGATCATGGCACGAGCGTCTGAAGGTAGCCGAGGTCAACAGAATCTTCCATACCTCGCCCCCGAACGGCGCCGTCGGGTCACAACGGCTCTATTATAGTTGAAACTTAAGCGGAGATGAAACTGGAAGACAGGGTGCGATGCGCAAGCATCAGGCCGGGGCCTTGGGGGACGCCCACAAGCAGTGGCCCAGTTGCTGTAAGAACGCGCGCCCACACGCCTGCAGGTCGCCCTTCAGCTCGAAGTGCAGAGCGCGCACGCGCACCTCGCCAACTCGCGCTGCCAGCGGGCGCGAAAGAGGTCGTGGGTAGACCAGCGCCGCCTCGCGGCACCCTTTGCTCTGAGCATAGGCCACCACCTGGGCCACGTCGGCGGCGGCGGGCGTCTGCGGCATTTTGTACTTCGTATCCAGCACCATGCGCGCCGCGCCGCGGCCATCGTAGAGGACCAGATCGGGGAAGAAGGAGAGGGGGTGGGACGCCATTTCGACGGCGACCCGTTCCTGGGCGCGCACCATCCACGGCGCGGGCAGGTGCGCGTCCAGCCAGCGGGCCACAAACTGCTCGTACAGACGCGGCATGCTGACCAGGAAGGGGATCATGTCGCGGTCGCCAGGACGGTGGTTGGGGCCGCTCTGCTCCAGAAAGAAGCGACAGAGCGCGTGTAGCGGGCGGTACTCTTCGTTCAGGCGGTGGTAAGTGCGCTGCGCGCATTCATCGGCGCTGACCGGCAGCGGGCGGGCTACACCGTCCAGGCTGTGCGCCGCGCGCCGCACCAGCTCCTGCGCGCCATTGGCGCACAACCCGCTGTGGGCGATGCAGCGCAGGGTCCAGGCCAGGATCTGGTTGTCGACGACGTCTGTGGTGGCCTCGTCAAAGCGACAGGTCACTTGCGGCTGCCCGGCCAGCGCGCGGCTCGCAACGGGATCCATCCGCCCGCGCACGTAGGGCAATTGCGCGGTTTGCTCTATATAAGCGCGATAGAATCCCTGGCGCGCCCGGACCAGCACGCGCCGCGCCAGCAACGCCGCCAGTCGCTCGTAGAC
>DATHSI010000201.1:0-2578 GCA_035464315.1 Candidatus Sulfomarinibacteraceae bacterium | reverse complement strand
AGGGTGATTTTGTACACTTCGGCGTGGGACAGGGGGCGTTGGAGCAGGGCTTCGTCGTGGGGCCGTTTTCTGTCCCGGGGCAGGTTGCGGTAGGTTGGCGTATTGGGCGTCTCGCCGGTAAAGGCAGACGGCTCGGCGGCGGCTTCTTGGGGCGTGCGCAGGTCGATGATGGTGCTGACGCCGTACGCTTGCAGCGCCTGCTCGCCGGCGGGCGTCAGGCGCCCCAGCAGGTCGGCGCGCACGATGGAACCGCGCCGCGTTTGTTTGCCGTCCGCGGTGGGCAGCCCGCCCAGGTCGCGCACGTTGTGGCAGGCATCCCAGGTGAGTTGGCGGTGGGTCAGGTGGTCGTCGGGCATACTGTGTTGCCGGTTTGTAGTGGACACTTCAGTGCCTCCACGCTCGAGACAAGAGGCGCTAAAGCGCCAACTGCGAACCTGGCTCTCCTAATCTCCAATTCTCCAATCCCTAATCAACCAATCTCCAATCTCTAATCCCCAATCTCCGCCATCTGCTGCGAGGGCTTTCGTCTGCGTCGCGGGCGGAGGCGGTAGGTGGTAATGATGGCCACGGCGGCGATGGTAATCGCTGCGCCGGCGATCATCAGCGCATTGAGCGTTTCGCCGGCGAGGGCCCAGCCGAGGAAGACGGCCACGACGGGGTTGACGTAGGCGTAGGTGGCGACTTTGGCCGGCGGCGCGTTTTGCAGCAGCCAGCTATAGGCGGTGTAGCCGGCGAGGGAGCCGAAGATGATCAGGTAGAGCACGGCAAGCAGCGAGCGCGTGCTGGCGGCTTGCAGGTTGACGTGGGGCGCTTCGCCCAGGAGCAGGCCGCCCAGCGTCAGGGCCAGGCCGCCGCACAACATCTGCGCGCCGCTGCCCATGAGCGGCGCTCGGGCCAGCTCGGCGCGACCGCCGTAGATGCTGCCCCCGGCCCAGCTGAAGGCGGCGAGGAGCACGGCGAGGATGCCGGCGCCGTACATGCCGCTGCTGCCGGTGAGCGTGTCGGGTCCCACGAGGAGCAGCAGGCCCACAAGGCCCAGGAACACGCCGCCAAAGACGCGCGCGCCGGGCCGCACGCCGCCGGGCCGCAGCCAGTCCATGAGCACCATCCACAGGGGCACGCTGGCGATGAGCAGGGCGGTGAGGCCAGAGGGAATATACTGCTCGGCCCAGGTGACGCCTCCGTTGCCGCCGAACAGCAGCAGCACGCCCACAATGGCCGCGCCGCGCCACTGCCGGCGCGTGGGCCACACCGCGCCCTGGAGACGGGCGATGGCCAGCATGATGGCGCTGGCAATCAGGAAGCGCACGCCGGACATCAGGAACGGCGGCAGGGTCTCCACGGCGAAGCGGATGGCCAGATAGGTGGAGCCCCAGATGGTGTAGACGGCGGCGAAGGCGAGGATTAGTTTCCAGCGGGGGGGAGGGGTCATGGAGATTGGAGATTAGAGATTGGCTATTTTCGCCACGAATTTCACGAATGGCACGAATTTTAACTCATTTATTTCATTCGTGAAATTTGTGTCATTCGTGGCAAATGCTTTTCTAATCTCCCTAGCGCGACCAGCTCCCCAATCTTCACTCAACCAATCTCCGATCTCCAATCTCTAGTCCCCAATCTCCTCCCCCACCTCCCCCCAGCGAAAGGCATCCACCTGCTCCGGGCGGTCGAAAAAGTACTCCTCCAGATAAGGCTCGATTTCCATCTGCCAGATGTCGGCGATGTGGCCGGCGAGGTCGGGGCGCAGGAAGTAGGTGACGCCGACGGCGTAGTGGGGGTCGCCGATCTGGCGGTTGAGGCGTTGTAGAATGGCGATCAAATTCTCTACGGGAAAGTGTGTTTCGTGCTCGGCGTGGTAGCGGCGCAGCAGGTCGTAGTTGGGCTGCAGGGCGATGAAGGCGAAGCGGCGGCGCAGGGCGTGATCCACCAGGGCGATGGAGCGGTCGGCGGTGTTCATGGTGCCCAGCAGGCGCACGTTGGCCGGAATGCGTAGCTCGCCGCCGCCGGCGAGGGGAATGGCGCGGTCGCGATATTCCAGCAGGTACATCAGCTCGCCGAAGACGCGGCTGAGGTTGGCGCGGTTGATTTCGTCGATGATCATCACGCAGCGGTCTTCGCGTCGTTGCGCCGCCTGGCAGAATTGCAGAAAGCGGCCGGGCACCATCTCGTAGGTCAGCGCGCCGCCGTCGTCGCGCACGGGGCGCAGACCCTGGATGAAATCTTCGTACTGGTAAGCGGGGTGAAATTGCACGAGGTCCACGAAACCGTCGCCGCCGCCGGTCAGATGGCGGGCCAGCGCCTGGGCCAGGAGCGTCTTGCCCGTGCCCGGCGGACCGTAGAAGATGGCCTGTCCCTTACGTTCGATGGCTTGCACCCAGCGGGCGAGATCGTCCTGGGGAAAGCCGGTGTCGGCGGCTACTTCGTCAAGCGGATATGTGGGGGACTGGGTTGCAGGTTGCAGGTTGGGTGGTTGCAGGTTTGGATCATATTCGTCGGTGGTTTCGTCGTGGAGGTAGGCGAGCTGTTGGTGAGGCGTGTAGACAGGATCGGGGGGCACGTCGAGCTCGACCTGACCGCG
>DATHSI010000200.1:0-52468 GCA_035464315.1 Candidatus Sulfomarinibacteraceae bacterium | reverse complement strand
GTGCCCCGCGGGCGGGTCATCGAAATCTACGGCCCCGAATCCTCGGGCAAGACCACCGTCTGCCAACACATCATCGCCGAAGCGCAAAAACGGGGCGGCATCTGCGCCTTCATCGACATGGAGCACGCTCTGGACCCGCAGTACGCTGCGCAATGCGGCGTGGACATCGAAAACCTCTACGTCTCCCAGCCCGACACCGGCGAACAGGCCCTGGAAATCGCCGAAGCGCTCATTCGCTCCGGTACCATGGACGTCGTCGTCATCGACTCTGTGGCCGCCCTGGTGCCTCGCGCCGAAATCGAAGGGGAGATGGGCGACGCCCACGTCGGCCTGCAGGCGCGGCTGATGTCCCAGGCGCTGCGCAAGCTCTCCGGCGTCATCAAGCAGACCAATACGGTGATGATTTTCACCAACCAGCTGCGCATGAAGATCGGCGTGATGTTCGGCAATCCGGAGACGACCAGCGGCGGCAACGCGCTGAAGTTCTACGCCTCGGTGCGCCTGGACATCCGGCGCATTCAGAGCCTGAAGGACGGCGGGTCGGTGGTGGGCAATCGCACGCGCATCAAGGTCAAGAAGAACAAGGTAGCGCCCCCCTTCACCGAAGCTGAGTTCGACATCATGTACAACGAAGGCATCTCCAAAGCCGGAGACATTCTGGACCTGGGCGTGGAATACGAAATCCTGGAGAAGCGCGGCTCTTACTATCGCTATGGCGAAGAGCTCCTGGGCCAGGGTCGTGAAAACGCCAAGGCATTCTTACGTGACAATCAGCAGATGATGGATGAGATTGAACAGGCTATCCGCCAGGCCGCAGGGTTGGCCGCGCCGAGTGCGCAGGCGGAAGCAGTAGAGGCAGATTGACAGTAGCGCCTTAAGACGGATATAACGACCGCAACATCTTGACCAGCGGCATTGGCAGCGAAGAAGACACTTTTTGGGAACGAATCTCTCTTAGCGGAAACGGATTGCGATGCGCCAGTTCGCCGGACAGTGTGCACCGGATTTGCCGGGCAACTGACTGGCCAGAGTTTAGAAATTTGGTATGTGACCAGCATTGAAACCAGACAACGTTCTCACCAGTGATTGCCCAGCGTCGGGCAGTCGGCATCTGATCGACGCCCACGCCTGACGTAGAGCAGCCGGCGGAGCGCCCGGCGTCTCCGCTCTCGGCGACTACTCGCTGTTTCAAAACAAGAATCGATTCGCCTTCTTGAATGCCGTGGCAGGATATTGCCATGGCATTTTGTATTTAGAAATCATGCCTATAATAACCGCGCTCGAACCACAGAAACGCAACAAGGACCGGGTTAACGTGCACCTGGACGGCGAATTCGCCTTTGGCCTGTCTGCCGAGGTGGCTCTGGGCCTGCGCATCGGGCAGTCACTGGATGAGGAGGCCATCGCCGCCATCCAGGATGAGGAAGCATACGAACGCGCCAAGAAGAGCGCATTTCGCTTTCTCTCGTACCGTCCGCGCAGCGTGACCGAAGTGCGCCAGAACCTGTTGGGTAAAGAGTACGATCCGGTTCTCGTGGAGCGCGTCATCGACTATTTGCGCCATAACGACTACCTGGACGATGAGGCTTTCGCCCACTATTGGGTGGAGCAGCGAGAGGCGTTCAAACCGCGCAGCCGCTTCGCCCTGCGCCAGGAACTATACCAGAAAGGCGTCGCCCGCGCGGTCATCGATCAGGCCGTGGAGGATGTGAATGAAACGGCAGCCGCCGAACGAGCGGCAGCCAAACGAGCGCGCCGTTGGGCACACCTGCCCTACGACGAATTCCGCCAGAAAGTGGCCGGTTATTTGCAGCGGCGCGGCTTCAAATATGCCATAGTAAAGCCAGTTGTAAAAAAAGTGTGGCAAGAACTAAACAACGATGAGCAATCGGCACCGTAAAGGAGACATGACATGGAATTGGTAATCGGCATCATCATCGGCCTGCTGGTCGGTGGCGCCATCGCCGGCGGGATTGCCTACTACGTGCAGCGCCCACGCACCGAGCAGATATACGCCGACGCCCGCGACGAGGCAGCCCAGACCAAACAGAAGGCTGAGCAAGAAGCTCAGGCCGAGGTCGAAGCCGCCCGCAAAGAAGCGAAGCAACTGCGGATTGAAGCAGAGAAAGCGGTTGAGCGCCGCTATGAAGATCTGTCGCGCGCCGAAGAGCGCCTGGACCGGCGGCAATCCACGTTGGACAAGCAGCAGAGCAAAATTGAACGAAGAGAGCAACGCCTGAACAAGCGCCAGAGCCGGCTCGACCGGCGCCAGAACGAGCTCTCAGAACTGGAGAAGGCGCGTAACGAGGAGCTGCAAAAGATCGCCGGGCTCACGGAAGAGGAAGCGAAGCAGCTTCTGCTGGATGCTGTTGAATCAGAAGCACGGCAGGATATGGCGCGCATCATGCGCGAAATAGAAGACGAGGCCCGCGAGATGGGCGAGGAACGAGCCCGCGAGCTGATTTCGCTGGCCATCCAGCGCGTCGCCAGCGAGCACGTTTCCGACGTCACTATCTCTGTGGTATCCCTGCCCAGCGACGACATGAAGGGACGCATCATCGGCCGCAACGGCCGCAACATACGCGCCTTCGAAATGGCCGCCGGCGTCGACGTGGTCGTCGACGACACACCGGAGGCCGTCACCATCTCCAGCTTCGATCCCACGCGACGCGAAGTGGCGCGCCGGGCCATGACCAAACTGGTTTCCGACGGTCGCATCCATCCCGCGCGCATCGAGAAGCTGATAAAGGAGCAGGAGGACGAAGTTGACCGTGTGGTCAAGACGGCGGGCGAAGAAGCCGCCTACGAAGCCAATGTGCACGGCCTACACCCCGAGATTCTGAAGATGTTGGGCCGCTTGAAATTCCGCACCTCTTATGGCCAGAACCAGCTGCACCACGCCGTGGAAGCGGCCAAGATCGCCGCCGTACTGGCTTCAGAATTGGGCGGGGACGTGGAAACGGCCAAAATGGGCGCCCTGCTCCACGATCTGGGCAAGGCCATGGATCACGAGCAGGAAGGCACGCACGCTCTACTGGGCGCTGAATTTGTCAAGCGCTTTAACGTACCACCTAAAGTTGTCAACGCCGTCGCCTCCCACCATCACGAAGTGGATCAGGAATCGGTAGAAGCAATCCTGGTAGAAGCGGCCGACGCCATTTCCGGCGCCCGCCCCGGTGCGCGCCGGGAGAGCCTGGAAAACTACATCAAGCGCGTGCGCACGCTGGAAGACATCGCCGCCAGCTTTGACGGCGTAGAGACAGCCTACGCGCTGCAGGCCGGCCGTGAAATACGCATCCTGGTGAAGCCGGACAGCATCGACGATCTCGGCGCCATGCGCCTTTCCAAAGAGATTTCCAAGACCATCGAAGACAGCATGCAGTATCCGGGCCAGATCCAGGTAACCGTCATCCGTGAAACAAGATCTATCGGTTTTGCCAAGTAATAGCGAGCGGTGAATGGGGCTCAGGCGCCAGTCTGAGCCCTTTGTCGCCGGCATCAGGAGGAAATAATGCGAACCCCAATCATCGCTGGCAACTGGAAAATGCACAAGACGGTGGAGGAGGCTGTGGCCTTTGTGCGCGGCATCAGCGAAGGGCTGGACAACACAACGGGCGTTGACGCCGTGGTCTGCCCGCCGTCCATTGCCATTCCCGCCGTGCGCCAGGCCCTGGAAGGGACACGGGTCGGCGTTGGCGCACAGAACATGTATTACGAGGAAAGCGGCGCGTTCACCGGCGAGCTGGCGCCGGGCATGATCGCTCCCTACTGCGACTACGTCATCCTGGGCCACTCTGAGCGGCGCGCCTACTTCGGAGAGACAGACGAAGGCGTCAATCGCAAGGTGAAGGCTGCCCTGGCGCACGGCCTCACCCCCATCGTCTGTGTCGGCGAGAGCCTGGAGCAAAACGAGGCCGGTGAGACTGACGCTTTTGTCAGCGGACAGGTAACGGCGGCGCTCGACGGACTGGAAGCCGACCAGGTCGGCTCGCTCATCGTGGCTTATGAGCCCATCTGGGCCATTGGCACGGGAAAGGCGGCGAGCCCTGAAGATGCCAACCGCATCATCAGCCAGTCGGTGCGCTCAACCATCGCCCGCCTCTATGGCCAGGAAACGGCCGGGCAGGTGCGCGTGCAATACGGAGGCAGCACCAAGCCCGAAAACATCGTGTCCTTCATGAGCCAGCCGGACATCGATGGCGCCCTCGTTGGCGGCGCCAGCCTCAAGCCTGGATTCGTGGACATGGTGAAGAAAACGGCGGACTTATACGAAACGCTGTAGAGTAACACATAGAAGGCGCATCGCGGGCAGGTGTCAGCAGCCATTGACGCCTGCCCGCTTTTCGTTAGACTAAATCCCCATGGACGACGCCCTGATGCCTTTCCTGTGGCTGGCCCTCACTCTGCCCATCCTGTTGCTTCTGCAGCGCTGGATCCACCGTCACCTGCGGGGCGTAGCCTACCTGATCACAGGACGCATGAATTGGTCTGTCCTCATCTACGCCATTGTCCTCTTTCCCGGTGTATTGCTACACGAACTGAGCCACCTGATCACCGCGCGCCTGTTGGGCGTGCGCACGGGGTCGATCTCGCTACTGCCGCAGGCGCAGAAGGACGGAACCATTCGCCTGGGATACGTGGAGTACTACAAGGGACGCACACTCGACCCGATTCGGGAAAGCCTCATCGGCGGCGCGCCCCTGATCACGGGCACGCTCGCCGTCCTTCTCATTGGTCTGCGTGTCTTCGACGTGGGCAACCTCAGGGCCGTTATTCAGAGTGGAGACGTTGAACAACTGACCACCGCTCTCAGCCAGATTTTCACGACGCCCGACTTCCTGGTGTGGCTCTACCTGATCTTTGCCATCAGCAATGCCATGATGCCCAGCCCCTCCGACCGCCGCGCCTGGCCCGCCTTCCTCTTGCTCCTGGCGCTCAGCGCCGGTGTGCTCTACGGGCTCGATTTGAGCCAACTGGTGCTGGACGGCTTGCGCGACCCGCTCACCACGCTGTTCGGCTACCTGGGTCTGGCCTTTTCTCTAGCCATCGGCGTAGACATCGTATTTATCTTCGTCCTCTACGTCACAGAGGGGATAGTCAGCCGCATCAAGGGCGTCGAGCTGGTCTATGAGGCGGCGGAATCAGGACAAAGCCAATGAGAGAACTGACCCGGGAACAGCCATAGGCGACTGCCCCCGGGCGCAGCGTGCTCAGCTCCCCTGCCGCAGGCCCGCCACCGCCTGCTCGTAAAATGGTGAGGGAATTGGCCCGCGCAGCAACGGATCATCTGTCGAACGCATCCACTCCACGAGCAGTCGTGACAGGTCCTGCTTAACCTGAGCACACTGTGCTGACCCCGCCAGATTGCGCTTCTCCCAGGGATCAGAATGCAGATCATACAGTTCCAGCGGCGGGCGCTGGCCCGTGATCTGGTCCAACATCAACGGGTAAATGGGACTGTGGCGCACGTCGTCGGCCACATCCACAAGCGGGCCCACTTCAAAGTTGGCGATCAACTTAAAATCCCTGGTGCGCACAGCACGCATCGGCTCATAAGCAGTATGGAATGTCTTCTCCGCAAATATCGCTTCGCGCGCCTGGTACGCCTCCCCTTGCAGCAACGACCAATAACTGTGACCGTGTACATCTCCCGGCGTCTCGATGCCAAGGCCCTCGAACAACGTAGGCGCCACGTCCACGTGGCTCACGAGTTCTGAATAGCGCCGCCCGCCTTCCAATCCGGCTTCCGGCCAGCGCATCAGGAGAGCCACGCCGATCCCCGGATCATAAAGCGTGCCTTTGGCGCGGGGCATAGCCAGACCATGGTCCGCCGTAAACAGTATCCACGTATTTTGCGCCAGATCATAGGCCTTTACCGAGCGCAGAATGCGTCCGATGGCCTGATCCAGAGCGCGAATCGCTCCCTGTAGCTCGGCGAACTCTTTTTGCGCCTCAGGCGCATCAGGTAAATAGGCCGGAACCGATACCCCCAGCGCGTCATCCGGCGTCGCGCCGCCCCAATCGTACGGCCGGTGCGCTTCCACCAAACCGACTTCCAGATAGAAGGGTTCTCCCAACTGCGCCGCTGTGCACAAAAAATCGTCCACGTCGCGGGCGACGTCCGCCGCCGCCTTCCGGGGGCGCACCAAATGGTAGCCCAGGGAGACAGGGTTGTGAGAGAGATGCTGCTCACCCAGCAGCGCCGTGACGTAGCCATTCTCCCGCAAGATCTGCGCCACGTGTCGCTCGTGACCGTGCAGCCCCCAATTGAACGGCTGGTGCGTGAGGCCCATCACGCCGTTAGCGTGGGCGTGCCGCCCGGTGTGCAGCGCGGAGCGGCTGGGGCTGCACTGCGGCGCCGTGCAGAAGGCGTTATCCATGGCAACCCCGCTCTCGGCCAATTCGGAGAGGGCCGGGGAATTCACCGTCTTCTCGCCGTAACAGCTCAGATGTTTTCCCAGATCATGACAGGTGATAAAGATAATGTTTGGTTGCATCTCTTATCCCAGGCGTCGCTGTGACGCAGATTAGCCCTTAACGGAACCGGCCAACATGCCGCGCACGAAGTACCGTTGCATGCTGAAAAAGACGATCATGGGCAACAAGAACGAGAGGAAAGCAGCCGCCGTCAGCAGATGCCACCCGGCGCCCAGCGACGATACCATATTGCTGATCTGGTAGGTGAGCACAGGCTTTGAGCCGCCGAGAAAGACGAGCGCCACGAGCAGATCGTTCCATACCCACAAGAACTGGAAGATGGCCAACGAGGCTATGGCGGGCATGGAGAGCGGCAGCGCCAGGCGCGTAAACGCCGTCCAGTGCGACGCACCGTCCAGATATGCCGACTCAAAGAGGTCCCGCGGCAACGAGCCCAAGAAATTGCGGATCAGATAGATGGCGTAGGGCATGCCAAACCCGGTGTGGAACAACCACACGCCCCAGAACGTTCCATTGAGACCCAGCTCGGCGTAGATTCGCGAGATGGGCACCAGCGTCATCTGCAGCGGAACAACCTGCAGGCCCACCAGCACTGCGAACAGCGTCATTCGTCCCCGAAAGTGAAACCAGGAGAACGAGTAGCCGGCAAACGCCGCAAAGAGCAAGGGAAGAATGGTCGCCGGTATGGTCACGATTAACGTGTTGAGCATGGCCCGGCCCATGCCGCGCGGGTTGAGCAGATCGGCGGCCGTACAGCTCAGATCCAGCGACTGCTGATTCGAGGCGCAATCTGCGAGGTATGTGGCCGTGCCACGATAGCCCATGAGCGCATCAATGTAATTGTCCAGAGTGAAGCGCGAAGCTGACTCGACGCCCGACGTCCGTTTCAGGTGGGCCAGGATGTCGGCGGCAGTTTGCGCGTCCGGCAGCTCGCGGTCGCCCATATGTGGCTCACCGTTAACGTCCTGGCGCAACATAGCCACCATCTGCAGCGAGCGTGTGAACGACGCAATCGTCTCGGGGTCGCTGAGATCGGCGTGAGGGATTGCGTCGCCGGCGGCTCCATGACAGCTTGCACAGGCCGCGTCGTACTCGGCGCCCCCCGGCGGCGCCGAAAACACGGTCCACCAGCCAGAGCTATTCACATCCTGAAACGGCCGCAGCGAAGTGACCAGGAGCCCCAGCGTGGGCACCAGCCAGATCACACCGAGAGCAATGAGCGCCAGGTGTGTGGGCACCCCGCGCAGGGTTTTTACCAGACGCTCCTTACTCATCGCATTGCCTCCTGGGCCCGGAAGCGCCGAATGTTAAGAATCATGAAGGGGATAATGACCGCGATCAACACCACGGCGACTGCCGTACCACGACCGGCGTTGAAATTGATGTACATTTCTTTGTACATACGGTTGGCCATCACGTCGCTGCCATAATTGCCGCCGGTCATTACGTAAACAATGTCGAATACTTTAAGCACGTTGATAGTCATGATCGTAATCACGACCAGGATCGTGGGCATGATGATCGGTACGAGGATGCGCCAGAACAGCGTCCACTCCCCGGCGCCATCCACGCGCGCGGCTTCGACAATTTCGCTGGGCACGGCTTTCAGCGAGGCGGAGAGAATCGTCATACAGAAACCGGTCCAGATCCAGATGCCGACCACGATCAAGGCGAACGTGTTGATTTGCGGCGTGGAGAGGAAGGCGACCGGGTCACCGCCCAGGCGTGTGATAATCGAGTTAAGCAGGCCTACTTGCACCTGCTATGTGCCGTAGTCATACATAAATTTCCATATGACGCCGGCGCCCACAAACGAAATCGCCATTGGCATAAAGATAATGGCCTTGGCCAATGGTTCATAACGCACCCGGTCGGCCAGCATCGCCGTAAGCAACCCCAGGCCCACGGTGCCGCTCACCATGAACACAATCCACTTCAGATTATTACCGTAGGACGATTGCCAGAAAGTGCGCCAGGTACGCGCCGGTGAGCTGAGATCCAGTTCAGCGGTGAGCGCGTAGCGGTAATTCTCAAACACGCCCCAACATGGCCGGCCCTCCACACACGCCGTCGAAGCGGGCGCCGTCCCATCCCGGTTCATGAAACTGAGAGAAACGGTATTGAACATGGGAAAAACGATATAAAAGGACATTACCGCCAGGGCCGGTAGTAAATATAACCAGGGAACGATGCGGCCCTGGTTCATGATCGCCGGCACGTTGCTGGCGCCCCCCTTTTTCCGGCCCTTGCGGCTACGTGGCCCTTCCAGGCTTTCTGTTACTTCAGGAGCAGTCTCTGTGGTCATGGCGCCTCCTTACCAGCCGTGGTGGTCGGTCGCCGCTTACTGCGTGCGGCGGATCTGTGGGGGTCGCCGTGTCAGGACGACCCCCACCCTACGAAAATCGTATCAAGCCATCACACAGCGACTACTGCGTGGCGTCCGCCTGCACCTCAGCAGCGCGCGGGAGGACGACATCCAGGCTTTCGCCGTTAAGGAAGTTGATAATCGCAGTCCACTCGGCGTTGCCGAAGCCACTGGGAATGCTGTCGCCCAGGTCGGGGACGAAGTCCTCAGTCTCAGCCAGCATCTCGGCCTTCTTCAGCAGGGCAGGATCGGTGTAAGCATCGGTCCCGGCAGAGTTGGGCGTCAGGTCGAAACCAACTTCGGCCCACTTGACGCCGCCGGCGTCGCTGCTCAGATAGGCCACCAGCGCCTGTGCCGCCGGTTCGTCGCTGAAGGCCATCATCCACGAGGTGCCACCCTGCAGGCTGTCTGCGCCGGGCACTTTAAAGAAGTCGTAATCCACGCCGTAGGTCAACTCGGGAAACTGCTCGGCGATGGCCCCGCCGGCGAAACCAGACTGCTCGACCATCATGGCCTCGGGCGGATCGGAGAATACCTTATAGATAGCATCCAGGAAGGCGGTGGACAGTGTGCCCTGTGCGCCGCCCACAGTGTAGGCCGGATCGGCGGCCCAGGCGCCGTACAACTCATACGCGTTGCGCACGCCGGCGTCATCGTACGGAACCGTGCCGTCTATGATGCCTCGCACGTAATCGGGGCCCTGCTTCACCTGCAAAATATCCTGGATAAAGTCGGAGCCCGTCCAGCCCGTCGCGTCACCGGACTCCAGGCCCATGGACCAGGGTACGTTGCCGTCGGCGACCATCTGCTCCACCAGATCCTCCAGCTCCTCCCAGGTCGCCGGCACTTCATAGCCAAAGGCCTCGAAGTTCACGGGACTATACCAGACCAGCGTCTTCGGATCCGCCTTCACGGGCAATGCCAACCATTCGCCGCCTAACGTTCCCGCCTCGCGCCAAAAGTCGGCGTAATTCTCCTCGTGCACGCCCAGGTCCGTCATGGGCACCAGCACGTCCTGATACTGTTGCGCCTGGCGGAACGTCCAGAAGACGATGTCCGGCGGCGTGCCCGCCTGCACTCGCGTATCCAGTAGACCCTGGTCACGCGAGGATTCCGGGGAGAGCGTGATGCCACAGGCGTCGATCAACGGCTGCAGCACTCGGTTGAGATTTTCCTCTTCCACGCCCGCCCACTGGTACAACATCGTCACTTCATCGCCAGGTGCCGCCCCCATACAATCGATGTCACCGCTCTGCGCCACTGGCTCCTCCGGCTCGTCCTACTCTTCCTCAGCCTCCGCCGGCTCGCCTTCCGTGGTCTCCGGCCCGTCGACTGGCTCCGGCGCCGTCGTAGGCGCTGCCGCCTGTTGCGAGCACGCTGCGAGTAACAATGCCAATACGAAAACAACCAAAATATAACTCCGGCTTCCTGATAACTTGCGCATGAGTATGCCTCCTTATGCGTTGCTGATAGATGAATGCCTGGCTGGCGCACGACGATTTGTCGTGCTGCAACACCGGCACTTGCGACTGGACCTCTTCACGAAATACGCGGGGCGACCAGAGAAAGGTCAGGCTCAGATCGTCTCCGTGCCGCCGCAGGAGCGACGCACAATCAATTCTGTATTCAGAAGCTTCTGCCACTCCCCGCCAGGCAGACGCTGCTGCAGGCGGTGGATCATCATCTCGCCCGCTTCATAACCCAGATCGTAAGCAGGTAGACGCACTGTGGTCAGCGGTGGTGATATAAAGCGCGCCAGCGGGATGTCGTCAAAGCCAACCAGGGCCACATCCTCTGGTACGCTTAATCCGGCCGCTTCCAAAACAGAAAGGACGCCCAGGGCCACCAGATCGCTGGCGACAAACACCGCCGTGGGTGGGTCGTCCAACGTTCGCAGCAGGTCCTCCATTGCCTGCGCGCCGCTCTCATCGGTAAACGCGCCATAGCGCACCAGAGCAGGATCGTACGTGACGCCCGCCGCCTCCAGGGCCCGACGATATCCATCCAGGCGGTCTTGGCTTGCCGGATGGATCAGCGGCGCGTTCGTGACGCACGCGATACGCCGGTGATCCAGTTGCAGGAGATGTTCCACCGCCAGGCGAGCCCCTTCAACGTTATCCACGTCCACGTAGGGAACGGCGCGGCTTTGTACCTTTCCGATGAGCACAAGGGGAATGCCATCGGCCGTTATGCGCTCCATCTCCTCATCGTTGGGTCGCGGACCAACAAGGATGATGCCGTCCGCCCGCCGGCTACGAACCAGATTGCCATAGGCGGCTTCCTGATGGGAAGGGTTAAGGGGCTCGATCAGAACGTGAAAGCCATCCGGCTTCACCGCTGCCGCTAACCCAGACACCACCGATGAAAGAAAGGCTTCGCTTATCAGATGAGGGCGTTGTGTCAGCACCAGGGCAACCGCGCCGACCTGTCCGCTGGCCAGGCTCTGCGCCACTGTGTCCGGCTGGTAATTCAACTCGCGAGCAACCTCCCACACGCGCTCGCGAGTGGCCGGGCTGATGTTCACGCCCGAAACGTCATTAAGCACGTAAGAGACCGTCGTTCGCGAAACGCCGGCAACTCGTGCGATCTGACTCATTGTAACTCGTTTGCTTCCCACTATCTTCACCCTGAAGCGGACGATTATTGCCTACGACTGTTAGTGACGCGCGTCAGTGACACGCGTCACCATTCTAGATGATGGCGTTTGTAATGTCAAGAAATTCAATTTCGCTGAATTCCTTGACATCCGGCGGTTGATTGCTATCTTTGTGCGGTCCAGTTACGTCGTCGTCCGTGCAGGAAAAACAGTAGAGCCAACGTTCATACCATTTACCGTTCATACCATTTACAAGGCACCTTGAGTGCTATGCTGGAGCCCACCAACCCTTTATTCACGTTTAGCAAACAAGCAGGCTAAAGCGAGGCCCTCCATGAATAGATACCCTTTTTCACTGCTGCTCCTCCTCATATTACTGGCTGCAGCCATATTACCCGGGGCTGGAGCAGCCGCTCCGGAGGCGGATGTCGCCACCCAGGGAGCTATTGACAATGAACTTCTCGCTCAATTACGAGAGGGCGCCGGCGGAGATCTACGCCTTTCCTATCATCGTGACACCGGCGCCGTGCGCTTCCTGGGTAGCTCCCCACAAAAGCCGCTGACGCTGTCTCCCCCGGTCCAGGCGCCGGAAGCTGCCTCACCGGAAACCACCGCCCGCGCCTTCCTTTCCACCTACGGCAAGTTGTTTGGCCTCGCCGACGCAGAACGCGATCTGAGGCTGAAAAAACAACAGACGCTGGAGGACGGGCGCTCGTTCGTGCGTTTCCAACAGACATACGACGGCATCCCCATCATCGGCGGCGAGCTGATCGTGCAGACCGGCCCACGTCAGCAGGTCATTTCCGCCAATGGCGAGTTGCTGCCCGGCCTGCAGCTGGACCCCACGCCGGCCATTGATATCGAGACGGCGCGCGAAGTAGCGCTGGGCAAAGTGGCCAAGGAGTACGGTCTACCCAGCTCTGACCTGACTGCCACCGAACCGGAGTTATGGATTTACGACCCTGCGATCATGGGAGGGCCCGGACCACAGTTTAGCCGGCTTGTCTGGCGCGTGGAAGTCACACCCGTTGAATTGTTGCCAATCAGGGAATTCGTGCTGATCGACGCCCAGCTGGGCGCCATCGCCCTACACTTTAACCAGGTCCACACGGCAAAGGACCGCGAAACTTATACGGCAGGGAACGCCACCACCCTGCCGGGCACGCTGGTTTGCGACGAAAGCGATCCGACCTGCGCTGCTGGCGATGCCCACGCCAAAGCCGCCCACGAATACGCTGGCGATACGTACGACTTCTATACGGATCACCATGGACGAGACGGCATCGACGATGCCGGCATGACCATCATCTCCACCGTTCGTTATGGCCTCAACTATGCCAACGCCTTCTGGAATGGTGAACAGATGGTATATGGAGACGCCTATGGCTTCCCCCTGGCTGACGACGTCGTGGCCCACGAGCTGACACATGGCGTGACCGATCACAGCTCAGAGCTTTTCTACTTCTATCAGTCCGGCGCCATCAACGAGTCCTTTTCCGACGTGTGGGGCGAGTTCGTGGATCTGACCAACGGCGCGGGTAGCGACGCTCCAGGCGACCGTTGGGCCATCGGCGAGGATGTAAGCGGACTGGGCGCCATTCGCAATATGGAAGATCCCACACTATTCAACCATCCTGATCGCGTGGGCAGCGCACTTTACTACTGTGCGCAATCGGATCTGTACAGTGGCGCGGGAGATAACGGCGGCGTGCACATCAACAGCGGCGTCAATAACAAAGCGGTGTTCCTCATGACTGACGGCGGCAACTTCAATGGCTACACAGTGACTGGCCTGGGCATCGAGAAGGTGGCCGAGCTCTATTATGAGGTGCAGACCGGGATGCTGACCTCCGCCGCGGATTACGTCGATCTCTATGACGCCCTCATCCAGGCCAGCGTCAACCTTGGATTCAGCAATGCGGAACAGGAAGCTGTGAAAGACGCCCTGGACGCCGTGGAAATGAATCAGGATCCGGCCGATTGTCCGGCGCCGGAAGCGCCGGTATGTGAAACGGGCACGCCCAGCGACATCTTCTACGATGACCTGGAATCGGGCGGCGGTGAGTGGCAGGACGGCAGCAATCTGGGCACGTCATACTGGTTCGCGCCACATTCCGAGCAAAACATCGGACTTCCCGGACCGTATGCGACCAGTGGCGTAGACAACATCTGGGGCTTTGCACAGGGTTGGAACTTCGGCGAAACGTCCGATACCTACCTTATGATGCAAAATAATGTCACACTCCCGGCGAACGCTTACTTGCACTTTAATCACGCTTTCGGCTTTGAATCTGACGACAGCGGCGCCACCTTTTGGGACGGTGGCGTGCTTGAGTACTCAGTAAACGGCGGAAGCTGGCAGGATGCCGGTACGCTCTTCACGCACAACGGTTATAACGGTGCCGTTTCCGACGTCGCGGGTAATCCCTTGGGTGGTCGTGAGGCGTTCGGCGCCGATAGCCGCGGCTATATCTCCAGCCGCCTGGACCTCAACTCGTTGGCCGGCGAAGATGTCCGTTTCCGCTTCCGTATCGGCACCGATCTGCTTTTCTACGACTACGGCTGGTTCATCGACGATGTGCGCATTTATACCTGTGAGAACGGTGCCAACACGCCACCCACTTTCGCCCCTCTGCCCAACCAGACGCTCACCGAAGGCGCAAGCCTGAACAACGCTATCGATCTCTGGGCCTTCGCCAGCGACGCTGAAGACGCCGCCGCCGACCTACTCTTCACCATAAGCAACACACCCGACCCCGGCGCCGGCGTGGCCATCGACGGCAACCGTTACGTGGACATCAACCCCGAGGCGGGATGGACAGGTACGACGCAGGTGATTGTGCAGGTAGAAGACACCGGAGGCCTGACCGCTAACAGTAGCTTCGAGGTTTCGGTCACGGAGCAGAAGGAAATGGCCACCCTGTACCTTCCAACAGTTAGAAGCGGCCCATAGTTGCGAGCGCTCGTAGGCCCTCGCGCCTACGAGCGCCACTCATATCACCTAGTGTAGCAAGCATTCGTGCAACAACTGAGAACGCGCCTGCCCCGCCAGACCGCCCGCGGAGACGTGTTCACCCACCTTCTTGACCCCGGCCCCCATTCGGTCTATATTTGTGTCGTGCAGGCCTGTCTGACCACAGAGAATAGCAGGGGGTTGCTATGCCGGACACAGCTGCTGAGTCAGAAGGTCGTGGGGGCCAAGGGAACTGGTTGAGCCTGGCTCCGTTCTGGCTGTGGCTGTTGCTCGCCGGCATCGCCGGAGGAGTTTTTGGGCTGGGCGGCTTCACCTTTATCTACGCCGAGGGTGGCTCCTACATCTCCGATAATCCCGATACTTGCGTCAACTGCCACGTCATGCGCGAAGTTCACGACGCCTGGAACAAAGGCAGCCACAAGGCCGTCGCCGTCTGCAACGATTGCCACACCCCTCACCGATTTCCTGACAAGTACATCGTCAAAGGCCTCAACGGCTGGAATCACAGCGTGGCCTTTACCACCGGTGATTTTCACGAGCCGCTGCGCATCACCGGTTTGAACTACAACGTGGCCCTGGAGAACTGTCTCTACTGTCACGGCGATTTCGTCGTGGCTATGAGTCACCAGGGAACGGACGACCCGACCGATTGCCTGCGCTGCCATTCCGGCGTGGGGCACGACAATTGACCAATGGGGACGCAGATAACGCTCAGTTCGTCTATCTTGTCTGCGTCATCCCGGCCCGGGTACGGGCCGTTTAGTAGCATCCGATCTTAAAGGAGTCAGAGATGGCCTCGACCGACCAAGAAACCCACCGTAATCGGCCCCTGTTGTTGATCGCCGCCTTCGTCGCCGGCATGCTCATCATGGCCGGTTTGGCGGCGCTTCTCATCAACATCCAGCAGCGCAAAGCGGAGGCCGTCGAGTTTCCGCTCCGCGTGGTAGAGGTTGCGCCAGACGAACTGGACCCTGCCGTCTGGGGTCAAAACTTCCCCCGCCAGTACGACACTTTCATGATGACCCAGGACGACACCATCGAAACCCCCTACGGCGGTTCGGTGCCCTATAGCAAACTGGAGCGCTACCCGGCAATGGTCCGCCTGTGGGCCGGCTACGCCTTTTCCATCGACCATAATGAAGAGCGCGGTCATTACTATGCCCAGATCGACCAGGAGAATACCGAACGGGTCCAGATAGTCGAGCAGCCTGGCGCCTGCGTCAACTGCCACGCCGCCGAAGCCCCCGGCCTCATCGAAGAGATGGGGTGGGAAACCTTTAACCGCACGCCCTACAACGAGCTGAAAGAGCACATACACCTGGGCTCCTCCTGCGCCGACTGCCACGACCCGGACACCATGGACCTGCGCATCACGCGGCCCGCGCTGCTCAATGCCCTTGAAGCGCGGGAAGTAGACCTGGAACAGGCCACGCGCCAGGAGATGCGCACCTATGTCTGCGCCCAATGTCACGTGGAATACTACTTCCTGGGCGACGACAAGGTACTCACCTTTCCCTGGAACCAGGGCCTGACCATCGACGATATCGAAGCCCACTACGACGCTTACGATTTCGCCGACTGGACCCACGCCGAGACCAACGCCCCGATGATCAAGATCCAGCATCCCGAGTTTGAAATGTGGAGCACCGGCCTTCACGCCAGTTCCGGCGTTACCTGCGCCGACTGCCACATGCCCTACGTGCGCGACGGCGCGGTCAAAGTGTCCGACCACTGGCTGCGCAGCCCCCTCACCAACGTCAGCCAGGCCTGCCAGACCTGCCACCAGCAGGATGAAGAAACCCTGAGCGAACGCATCCTGACCATCCAGAACCGGACTGCGGGACTGCTGCGCCTCACCGAAGACGCCATCATCGACGCCATCGACGCCATCGTAGCCGCCCAGGAGGCTGGAGCCAGCGACGAAGCGCTGGCCGAAGCCCGCTACCTGCACCGCCGCGCCTCCCTACGCTGGGACTTCGTCTCCTCCGAGAACAGCACCGGCTTCCACAGCCCGCAGGAGTCCGCCCGCATCCTGGCTATGGCCCTGGACTTCGCCCGCCAGGCCCAGCTGGAAGCAGAACTGGCGTTGAGCGATGTGAGGTAACAGGGCTTTTTTGTTACCTTACTCCGTTTCGGCCTCCGCTTCCCCGGCATGCTGCGGGTTGCGGCGCACGTAATCCTCAACCCACAGCAGGTTGCCGCCGGCGTGGCGGATCGTCTGCAGCAGGCTTGTCATCGTGTCCACCTCTTCCACCTGCTCGTCCACAAACCACTGCAGAAAGCTTTGTGTGGTATAGTCGCCCTCTTCCTGGGCAATGCGCATGAGGTTATTGATCTCCTCGGTCACCTTCATTTCCTGGTCAAGGGCCATCTGGACCACGTCCTCCGCGCTATCGAATTCGTTACGCACCTCCGGCGTCGCCGGAATGATCGGTTTACTGCCTGTTTCCAGCAGAAAATGCACGATCTTCATCGCATGCATGCGCTCTTCCTCGGCCTGGCGATAGAAGAACTGGGCCAACTCGGGCAGCACTGATTCGTCGAAGTAGATGGCCGCGGCCACGTACTGCGACGAGGCCGCAAATTCGCTAATAAGCTGTTCGTTGAGGGCATCGACCACCCGTTGCTTGAGCATCATAGAGAGAACTCCTTGTCTATTCTTGCTGGTTGCGAGCAGCTGGACGCCGTCGCTACCCTAAGTCTAGCGGATTCCCAGCCAGAGTTAAAGCACTGAATTCGGGCAACGAAAATGCGCCTGCCGCCACAAATGCGGCAGGCGCATCACAGCCCCCTACTCCACCGTGACACTCTTGGCCAGATTTCGTGGCTGGTCTACGTCACAACCGCGCCGCACGGCAATGTGATAGCTCAACAGTTGTAGCGGCATGACGTTCAGGATAGGCGCCAGCAGCGGTGATGCGTGCGGCACGTAGATGACATGGTCGGCCCTGGAGGCGATCTCCTCGTCTCCTTCGCTGGCGAGGGCGATGACCACGCCGCCGCGCGCGCGGGCCTGCTCCACCTGGCTCACCATTTTCTCGTACACCTGATCACGGGTCACGATGGCCAGGATAGGCATATTCTCGTCGATGAGGGCAATCGGCCCGTGCTTCATCTCTCCCGCCGGATACCCTTCGGCGTGGATGTAGCTGATCTCCTTCAACTTCAACGCGCCTTCCAGGGCTATCGGATAGTTGATGCCGCGCCCCAAAAACAGAAAATCGTCAACGCGGTGAAAGCGGTTGGCCAGCCGCTCATACTCGCCATCGCGGTCCAACACGCGGCCTGCCAGGTCCGGCAGGCGGCTCAATTCAGCCACCCATTCGCGCAATTGCGCCTGCGACAGGACCCCGCGCAGGCGGCCCAATTCGCAGGCCAGCAGGAACAGGTCGGTCATTGACGTGGAAAACGCCTTTGTGCTGGCCACACCGATCTCTGGCCCGGCCTTCATGGAGATATAGCCATCGGCCAGCCGCATCGATTGGCTGCCGATAACGTTGACGATGGACCACAGCATCGCGCCTCGCTCTCGGGCCAGTTCGCTCGCCGCCAGCGTATCCGCCGTCTCTCCCGACTGGGTGATCGACAGCACCGCCGTGCGCTCATCGACAATGGGATCGTAGTAGCGGAACTCTGAAGCATATTCTACCTCTACCGGCAAACGGGCCAGCGACTCGATCATGTATTTACCTACCAGCCCGGCGTAGTAGCTCGTTCCGCAGGCCACGATGAACATCTTCTGCAATCGCTGCGCCACGTCCTCCGTCAGGTTCATTTCTGGCAGGGAAATGGTTCCCGACTCGAAATCGACGCGGCCGCTAAGCGTGTCGATCAGGGAGCGAGGCTGCTCGAAGATCTCCTTCTGCATAAAATGCTTGTACTCCCCCTTCACTGCGCTGACCGGGTCCCAGGGAATGGAGTGCACCTCGGCCGTCGCCTTTTCGCCATCGAGGCCATACACTTCATACCCTCCGGCGGTGACCACGGCCATCTGGCGGCTCTCCAGGAAAACCATATCCCTTGTGTATTCCAGAATGGCCGGGATGTCCGAGGCAACGAACATTTCATTTTGGCCCAGGCCGATCGTAATGCCCCCGGCATTACCCAGACGCGTGCAGACCAGGCGGTCCGGCTCATCAATCGACAGAGCGACAATGGCATTAGAGCCGGTCAGCTCGCCAAACGTCTGTCGCGCTGCTTCCATCAGGCTCAACCCGGCCTCCACGTACCGTTCCAGCATTTGCACGATGACTTCGGTGTCCGTCTCCGAGTCAAAACGCACGCCCTCCGCTTCCAGCTCCTCGCGCAATTCCTGATAGTTCTCCACGATACCATTGTGCACCACGACGACCCGCTCGTTCATGCCTACGTGCGGGTGCGCGTTACGCTGGCTGGGCTTGCCGTGAGTGGCCCATCGCGTGTGTCCGATGCCCACGTGTCCGCGCAATGGCAACTTGCGCAGCATCTCCGCCAGATTTACCAGCTTGCCCCGATCGCGCCTGATGGCAATTTGACCATTCTGCTCTAGGATGGCGAGCCCCGCCGAATCGTACCCCCGGTACTCCAGGCGCTTCAGGCCGTTCAAAATGATGGCCGGCGCCTCACGTTGACCTACATACCCCACGATACCACACATACGCATACCTCCATTAATTTGGCCTGGCGCGCCACAGGATCGCGCCGCGATCCGGCCGGCGCAAAGTTTGATGGGCGTACCCGCTCGTCTGGTGATCGTGTGAGGGGGCGCCCCTGCTTCTACACAGCACGCGGTAAGCCTGTGCTGTGGCCACCACAATCCCTTTTGTGCGGTCCGTCACCGGACCGTTTTGTAGGATTGCTTATCAGGGGCAGTACAAAGGACCGTGGCCGGCCCTGGAGGCATCCGCTGATCGTTCGATTTCTGCCCGGTCTGGGCAGACCCCCATCCTGCGATGAGGAACCTCCACCTCGTCAACCCTGTTCCCGGTACGCATCATACGCTATTATGCATCTTACCGTACCGGCTACAGGACCCATGCGCTGTTGCATGCCCGTATTCAATTGCCCCCATCGTAGCGCCGGTGTTCCTAGCTGTCAAACGCGACCTGCTCAAAACGCCTCCAGACCGGCAAAATGTTGCGGATCATGCCCGGCTCCCTGCCGCCCAGTCACACCGTTCACTAATACAATTTCTATTGTCAGAGCCCCCCTCTACTGGTATAATTCGCCTTGCACTGGAAGAGTGCCGTATGCGCCACCGTAGCTCAACTGGCAGAGCGATCGCTTCGTAAGCGATAGGTTATGGGTTCAAGTCCCATCGGTGGCTTCCGCTTCATCTTTATCGCGACCTTTCTGCACTCCAGAAGTCAGTAAGGTCGTCGTACAAATGAGAGGGTCGAAGCGGGTGGATGCAGGCAGGCGACGACACCCCCTGGTCGCGTCTGGGGTAGCCTTAAAGATAATCCACGCTGGGAGACAGTGTAAACACCTGTTCGTGGCCCAAAATGGGCCGGCCATATGATGGGCCGTTTATCAATTATGAGCCGCTGCCGGCAACATGACCGACATGCCTGGCAACACTTCTTCGGCAGAGGCACAAGGAACAGGAGTGTTACCATGTTTCGAACAGCCGTAAAACACGAGGCAAAGCTAAGGTTGGCCATCGCCGGGCCCTCTGGGTCTGGCAAGACGTACACTGCCCTCGCCGTAGGCACTGCGCTAGCCCGCGAGGCCGGCGACCGCGTCGCCGTCGTGGACACCGAACACGGCAGCGCCAGCAAATACGCCGACATCTTCGATTTTGACGTCGTACATTTCGACGCCCCATTTCACCCCGACCGCTTCGTCGAGGCCATTCATACCGCCGAGGACGAAGGCTATGATGTGATTATCCTGGACAGCGTCAGCCATGCCTGGAATGGCACAGGCGGCCTCCTGGAAATCGTAGACGTTGCCGCTCGCAAGTACAAAGGCAATTCCTACATGGCCTGGAGCGAAGGCACGCCTATCCAGAATCGGCTCATCGAAGCCATCGTCGGTTCCCGCGTTCACGTCATCGCCACCATGCGCAGCAAGCAAGATTACGTCCTGATCGAGCGCAACGGCAAACAGGTGCCGCAGAAAGTAGGCATGGCTCCCATTCAGCGCGATGGCTTCGAGTACGAATTCGACCTCTTTCTGGAGATGGACGTCGAAAACAACGCCATCGTCAGCAAGACGCGTTGCCCCGCGCTCACAGGCGCCGTCATCCGACAACCTGGCGCAGAACTGGCCGACACGTTGCTAGAATGGCTCCAGGGCGTGAAGCCCCCTAGCGAGGAAGAATTAGTGGAAATGGTCCACGAGGCCGGCACGCTGGACGATTTCCTCTATGCCGCCTTCCGGCTCGATAGCATCGACCGCGTCCTGGAATCGGAAAACCGCCTCGCCGACTGGTACAGCTTTGTCGCCGGCGACTTTGACCCGAAGCTGAACAAGGCGGTGCTCACTGCCCTCTATGGTTACTGTGATGCCATTGGCGAAGGCATCCGCGTCAAAGACGCTGCAGAGGAGGCCCGCCAACTGCTTCAGGGCAAACCGGAAGCGCAGAAGCAACCGGCCTGACGCCCGTTGCCTGACCCAGAGTGCAGGTAGCTTTCTGTGGCGATAGTGATAAGATAACCCTGGCCCTGTCAGGGTTATCTTTTATCTCTTACCGTTTTCAACACGCCTGCGTATCATCTACCAGGTTGACAAACGCTATTCAAAGCATTCTCGTCTAATGGCTGAACGTAGACCGGTTGTTTTCGGCGTCGCCGGGGGAACTGCCTCGGGCAAAACCACAGTGGCCAATACGATTCTCGACGCAGTGGGCGCCTCACAGGTCGCCTATCTGGCTCACGACGCATACTACAAAGACATGGACCACCTGCCGTTCGAGGAACGGTCGCGCCTTAACTACGATCATCCGGATTCCTTAGAAACCGATCTGATGGTTTCGCACGTGGAGCAACTGCTGCGGGGAGAGCCGGTCCAGGTTCCCATCTACGACTTCACGCGCCACCGCCGCACCGAGCGCACTGTCCTGGCAGAACCGAGCCCCATCATCCTCGTCGAGGGCATTCTCGTCTTCACCCACACCCGCCTACGGGAGCTAATGGATATTAAGGTCTACGTGGATACCGATGCAGACGTACGCTTGATCCGTCGCGTAGTGCGTGATATGGAGGAACGAGGCCGCTCGCTCGACGCCATCATCAAGCAGTATCTGGAGACGGTGCGGCCCATGCACCTCGAGTTTGTTGAACCCAGCAAGCGCTACGCGGATATCATCATTCCCCGTGGTGGCATGAATAAGGTGGCGCTGGACATGGTCGTCTCCCGCCTCATGGAACTGTTGCGCCAGCAACAAATGGTATCATGAATAACCTTCTCCAGGTTTACGAAGTGGGCCCCCGTGACGGCTTGCAAAACGAACCGGCGCACGTGTCTACTGAGGAAAAGCTGCGCCTGATCGACTTGCTGGTCGCCGCCGGCCTGCCGCGCATCGAAGCCACCAGCTTCGTCCACCCCAAAGCAGTGCCGCAAATGGCCGACGCGGACGAGGTGATGAGCCATATCTTGAACAAGTATGAAGCGCGCCCGGTTACCTTCGTGGGCCTCGTGCTCAACGAGCACGGCTATGATCGCGCGTACGAAGCGGGCTGCCGGCACATGGCGCTGGGAGTCGCCGTCAGCGAAACGTTCAGCCAGCGCAACACCAATATGTCCACGAAGGAAGCGCTGGAGATTTGCCGTCGCCTGAGCCGTCGCGCTGAGAAGGATGGCGTCTGGACCCGCACTTACCTGATGACCGCCTGGGTCTGTCCCTTCGAAGGACCCATGCTGCCTCGCAAGTCCCTGGGTTACGCGCGCCAGGTGTGGGACATGGGCATCGACGAGTTGGCTGTCGCCGATACCATCGGCCACGCCGATCCTGTCTCCGTGGGCCGGCTTCTGGAGCAGATCGGACGCTACACGGGCATGGACAACCTGGCGGCCCATTTGCACGATACGCAGGCGCTGGGCCTGGCCAACTGCTCAGCGGCGCTTTCTGCCGGCGTTCGCACCTTTGACAGTAGCGTGGGCGGGCTGGGTGGATGCCCCTTTGCCCCGGGAGCCGCGGGCAATCTGGCAACCGAGGATCTCGTGTTCCTGGCCTACAAGATGGGCCTGGGCACGGGCGTCGACTTCTCCAGATTGTGGGAAGCCGTGGCTGTGGCCGACGAACTGACCGGCCGGCGCACCGGCGGGCGCATCCGCGACTGGTGGGAGAGCCATGCAGAAAAAGAACCCACACTCTCCATGATGTAAGCGCCTTTGCCCTCGCGATTACGACTCAGTACGCACCTCCTCATAGGCGTCATTAAATATCCTCTCAAAGCGGTGTAACTCGTCGCTCGTATTGTATGCATGGAACGAGAGCCGGATATGGGGCTCGCCTGCTGCATCCAGGTGCTTAACCACACTCACACCTTCCTCGTCAAGCCGCGCCACGACCTCATCCGTCTGTTCACTGCTTAAACCGGATCGGAAGGTGACGATAGGGCCATGGCCAGCCGGCGTCAGGACCTCAAAGCCCTGCCGCTGCAGCATGGCGATCGCTTCCGCAGCCAGTGTTGACGTATGGCGGTCTATATTCTCCACGCCCAGCTCTTGCAACAGCTCCAGGCTGCTGGCCAAGCCGTACCAGCCGACCACGTCCCAGGTGCCCATGGCAAACCGCGCGGCCCCAGGTCGCGGCGTCAAATCATAGTCCAGCCAGTGCATGAAGTCCTGTGTGGCGTTGGGGCCAATAGGAGCCGGCTGTAACTGGCTGCAAAGGTCATTGCGCACGTACAGGCATCCGATTCCCGGAGCAGCCAACAGCGACTTCTGTCCTCCACTGGCCAGGGCGTCAATATGCATGGCCTTCACGTCGATGGCCATGTGGCCGATGGCCTGGATGGCGTCTACCACAAAGAGAATGTCACGAGCATCACAAAAAGCGCCGACAGCCGCCAGGTTGGTGCGATGCCCGCTAAAAAACTGGATGGCGCTCGCTGCCACCAGCCGCGTGCGTTCGTCTACCAGGGGGGCCAGAGCGTCCAGCGTTAGGCCGCCCGCCACAGCCGGTACCTGCCGCACCTCCACGCCTTCCCGCTCCAGGCTCAACCAGGGGTAGGCGTTCGAGGGAAATTCGATCTCACAAAACAGAACGTTGTCGCCCGGTTGCCAGTCGATGGCCCGGGCAACCGCGGACAGGCCGGCAGAGGTACTGGAGACCGGCACGATCTCCTCTGCAGACGCCGCATTGATGTAAGACGCGATGTCGCCCGTCAGCCGCTCCGTCAGCGGCATTAAGACCTCTGCAAAGAACTTCATTGGGTGCTCAGCCAATCGCTGTACTGCCACTGTCATGCGCTCGCGCGTGCGGACAGGCAGCGGCGAAATACTGGCGTGGTTAAAATATAGATACGCTTCACTCAGGGGAAACTCGTCCCGTCGCAGCTTCTGAACGTCGTACACGTTGCCTCCATTGTTCGCTAAGGTTCAATGCCGATCTTAGCCAGCCAAGCGTCAGGTGCAATAGCAAACGTTAGTCGCAAACCGGTCTATAGGGCTACAAGCGGCGACGTCCAATCACAACCAGCGCTACGGCCCATCCCGCCAGCGCCAACAGGCTCAGCAGGCGGCCCACCTCGAACGGCCGGGAAATAAACGTAAAGATGATGCGGTGGCTGCCAGGCGGTACGAAGACGCCACGGAACAGGCCATCCACCTGCTGGATGGCTACTTCTTCACCGTCCAGCGTTGCCCGCCAACCCAGATAGTGAGCGTCGGTGAGCACCAATAACCCCTCACTGACCGACTCTGTCTCAATCTCAACGCGTTCCGCTTCATAACGTACAATCCGGGCCTCGCCCTGCGACCCTTCCACGCCCACCTCCTCGCCCGTTCCCACGACGACCGCTTCTTGCCCTGGATCAAAATCAGGCGCGGACATGGCCGCCACGCTGGACGCCACGTCCGGTTGCCACTGCCAACGGTGAACCATGAAAGCGCGTGGCAAAACGTCCAGGTTCTCGTAGATTTTCACGTCGCCCGAGTACAACAAGCGATAAGCGCCGGGCGCCAGAGCGTGAAACGCCCCATCGCGCTCGTCCACGAGCGCCAGGCCCTGTACGCGCCACACCGCATCAGTGGCTACCAGCTCAATGTTCTGCGCGACCGCTGGCTGTGGCAATTCTGCCCGCCACAGCTCGCTTTCCAAAGGCTCTGGCGTCAGCTCCCACCGTTCACCGTCCATTGTCTCCATCAGCACCGTCCCCGTCGCGCCGCCGGCGACGAGCCACAGCGCCGTGCCCTCGAAGGCCGGCACGTGGCCCACTTGAGCGCGATCGCCGGGAGCCACATCTACGGCGTGAGTCATGTCAAAAAAGACGTCGCGCCGCCACTCGTCACGCACCTTGTCTGTAATGACGTAGCGCGTGTTGAACAGGTCCAGCCAGCGCGCCTCAGGTACGTCCGTCAGATACTCTCGCAGCCGACCATCGCTGGCCTCGACCCCCTCTGGCAACAGGAGCCGCACCAGAAGTGTGTAATTCCGCAGGGGCAAAATGCCGCCGTCAAAGCCATCAACCGATGCCAGGCCCGTCGCCAGCGGTAGATTTGGGGCAACAATCTCTTTCTGCTTCGTAGCCACCACATAATCGTGCAGAGCCTGCGCCGTTAATTGTCCACCGTAGATTGTTTCTATCTCCACCTGGTCGCCGAGGTCAAAGAATATGTTAGAAAGGCTCAACAGCCGTCCCGGCGGTTGCCGGCACTGTTGCGGCAACAACTCACAATTGTTCAGGGCCAGCAGCCGCGCCTGAGGCGGGCGCAGGTCAAAGTAGGCCGCGGGCGCTGTGGGCTGCGCGTATGGCAGCGGGCGCGATGCAATAAAGAGCGAGCCCACCAGCACACCGCCGGCAAGAACAGGCCAGAGGCCACGCCGCGCGAGTGCCCGCCACAACTGCGCCCGGAACAGGAGCATGTAGGCCAGAGCCAATTCGGCGGCCCACAGCAGAACAGTACCCGGCGCTGGCAGTTCCAGCGGCGCCTCAGGGCCAACCGCAATGTACTCACCCAACGGCACAGCCAGGAAGTGCCATATAATCAGGGCCATCACCAGGAGCAGTCCGGCGCGAAGGGCGCGCGTCGCGCCACTTCCTTGCCCGCCTTCAGCCTGCATTCGCCGGCGCAGCACGTCCCAACCAACCGCCGCTAACAGAGCCACACCCAGAGCATAGAGCAACAACCAGCGCGCCGGAGCCCGGAACAGATTGAACCCGGGCATCGAGGCCAGCAGTATATAGAGAGGGTTGAAACGACCCAGCGCCAGCAGAAACCCACCGATTGCCAGGCCCAGCGGAGCCAGAACCCGCGGTTGTCGCCGCCAGCCCCAGGCGCCCACCGCAGCCAACAAGTACGCCGTCAGCGGCGCAAACGCCACGTACTCCGTAAACAGCGACTGTCCCAGGTGCGGCAAAAGAGACTGTCCCAATAACAGAGGGTGCAGTGAAAAGGAAAGCGCTTCATTCAGGGGCAGGCCGCCCTGCCGGCTCGACTGCGCCATCAGGGCCAGTGTAGGAGCCAGCTGAACTGCTGCGAGCGCCAGCGCCAGCAGCGCCCCCAGGACAAGGGGCCAGACAAGATCCACTGCCTGCTTCAGCAATGACGTGCCGCCCCGCCTCAACCGCGAAGGCGCGCGCAACAGGAGCCAAATCAGCACGCCCAGCCCGCTGATAAACACGCTTTGCGTGTGGCCCGCCAGAAGTTGCAGGGCAAAGAGCGCTGCCAGGAGCAAGCTTCCACGCAGGCGGCGCCTGTTATCACCGGCCAACGTCCAATCGGCCGTCAGCAGCAACCAGGGCAACCAGGCCATTCCCTGCAGCTGGTTGATGTGCTCCACTTGCGCCGTCACGTAGCCGCCGGCGGCAAACAGCAGAGCCGCCGCCCACGCGCCGCTGCGAGACAAGTCCAGCGCGCGGCGCGCCAGGGCGTAAGCGCCGCCGGCGGCAACCAGTAGATGCAGGAAGATCGACGCGCTCGCGGCAAAGGGCGTTTCCAGCAGCCACCACAGGGGCCAATTGAGAGGATAGAAGAATCCCACCTGGCTGTTGGCCAGGAACGGCGCGCCCATGAACAACGATGGATTCCACAGCGGCGCGCGCCCTGCCCGCAGGGCTGCCGCCGCTGCCTCCCAGTAAGGGTAGAAATAAAGGAACGTGTCGCCGCGCGCCAGGATGCGATTGCTGAACAGCAGCGCGCCAAAGAACAGGGCCAGGAGGATGGCAAGCACCAGCAACGGCGCGTAGCGGGCCACCGGTCGCAGCGGCCCTGCTTCTGTCCTCGACTCTATGCCGCTCTGGCGACCAACCTCCACTCTCATTGAGAGCCCGCCGCCCCGCCCTGAGGCTCCGCCGATAGACGGTACAGAGAAACGCCCTCCGCTTCAAAGATACGTTGCAGAGAGAAACCGGCGCCGGATATGGCGCGTAGCACAGGCCGAGCCTGATCGCCAACAGGCAAGACCACGTAACGCGCCGGCCCTAGATGGCCAAACGCCTGTAGATCTTCAACCAGGGCCGCGGGATGTGGAAACCAGCTGACGTACACGCCGCTGTCAAATAGATAGTAGCGCCACTGCCAACTATACCAATGATCGTAAAGGACCACGCCATCAGGCTCGTCCCGCAACCGATCGGCCACCTGTGCCGCGCCTTCACCCGGCGAACCGGCCGCAATCTCCCGCCCTGTCTCATAAGCGACCGGCGCCAGAAGCAAGAAAAGCAACAGCAGTGCGCCGGCCTGCAACTGGCGCAACGTCAGGGGCAGATCGGGTGCGAGGAATGACAACGCTCGCGAGACAAAGCGCCCCAGGAGCAAAGCGACCAGAGGGACCTGGGGCAGCAGATACCGTTCCCACACGGGCACAGCGACCACCCAAAGCAGCAAGACCAAAGCACCGGCGAAGATCACAAACAGCTGGTCATAGGCTGTGGGCCAATCCTGTTCGCTAATCAACAGCGCCAGAAAGAGAGGCAGGCCCAATATCAGGAAAAAGACCAGGATGGGCGATCCCCACACCAGTTCCCACTGCTGCGCCCACGCTTCCAATCTTGGCCACAACTCCCAGGACCACGCGGGACGCAATCCGCCATAGCTCTGCATCTGCAGCGACCACAGGGACAGCCGCCCGCTGCGCGCGAGATCCCAAGCGACCAGGGCCAGCAGAGGCAACGCCGCGCCGCCGGCCCAGCGCGCTATCTGGTGCGACGACCAGCGACGGAGCCAGATCAGGCTCACGATCAGCGGCAGGAAAAGCCACGCCTGGTGTTTCGTCGCTGCTCCCAGGCCAAAGAGCAGACCGCCGGCAACCGCACCATGGCCCCCCGTCCCTGCTGCGCCTGCAACGGCCACCAGCGCCGCCAATAGCAGGCAGGAAAGCAGGGGATCGGTAAACGCGCTGGGTGAGAATTGCACGGCGAGGGGAGAAAACGCCATAAAAAGGGCGGCGATGACCGTCGCCAACCTGTCACGGTACAGCAGCCACACCAGGCGCGCGGACAGGGGAATCGCCAGCAGCGAGGCCATCAGATTGGGCAGCCGGGCCACCCACGACTCGGCAGAGCCCATCATGGGAAAGAAGAGCGCTTGCAGATAAAAGAGCAAGGGTGGTTTGTCAACCACCGGCAGCACCAATAAAGGATCGCGCCACACGGCGATGGCCCTGGCATAGCTGGCAAACAACGCTTCGTCCGCATGCATGCCGGCGTCGAAGAGGCCCGGCAGGCGCACAATCGCTCCCAGCCAGATTAGCGCCGCCAGCAGCAGCTGCATGACGTGTGCGTTGTTCAGAACCACGTCGGGCGCCAGCCGCAAGTGCCTTTGTGCAATCGTTCTGACGCCCGATTCTCGTGGATTTGACAGATTCATTTCGCTCCGCTTCTTACGCTCGATCATGTGGCGGTTGCATTATACTGCAAAGGCTACGTTCTGTGAGTCCTGGCGTCGTGGCCCTGTGCCCATAGCCGTCCTGGGTTATAATGAGCCCGCGCCACCGGCGCAAACCGCTAGGTCTGCAGTGACACTAGAACTTCCTTAACGTTAACCCGTTTCTGACGCGCAACAACACATACTGACAATATGCAAAACATGATACCAACTGACAACCTTATTCTGGATATGGACGGCGTCCTATGGCGCGGGGAGCAGCCGATGCCCGGTCTCCCCGACTTTTTCGCCACGCTGAGACGCCTGAACATCGGTTTCGTGCTGGCTACCAACAATGCTACGAAAGTAGCCAGCCAGTACACCGAGAAGTTGGGCCGTATGGGAGTCACGGTCCCCACCGAGGCGATTCTCACGTCGGCCGAAGCGACAGCCGAACATCTGCAGGAACAGTACGCGCCGGGGACCACGGCCTACGTCATAGGTGAAAGCGGACTGCGCACAACAATGCGCCAGAAGGGCTTCGAGCTGCTGGAGGCTGACGACTTTGTCGGGGCCGGCGCGCGCACCGAGCTCGTCGTTGTGGGCTTCACGCGCCACGTCTGCTATCCGCAGCTGGCCAGCGCCGCGCACCTTATTAATAACGGCGCCCGCTTTGTAGGCACCAATCCCGACGTTACGTTTCCCGCGGAAGCCGGCTTCATGCCCGGCGCCGGCTCCATCCTGGCATTCCTACGGGCTGCAACAGGGCAGGAGCCAACCGTTATCGGCAAACCCGAACGGGCCATTTTCATGGAGGCGCTGGAGCGTTTGGACAGCACGCCGGAGAATACGGCCATGGTCGGCGACCGCCTGGAGACTGACATTATCGGCGCCCAGGCCGCAGGGCTGCACACCATTCTACTTCTTTCTGGGGTAACCAGACGCGCCCACCTGGATACGAGCGACGTACAGCCCGATCTCGTTCTGGACAATATCCAGGCGCTGACCCGCTATCTGAACCACCGGCACGAGAGCACGGCCCTGGTCGCCGGAGAAAGGACAGATGGTAACCGATGAGCGAGGAAACGCAGCGGGTAAATCTATACGATCTGGACTTTGAGGAGCTGACAGCCTTCGTAGAAGAGCTGGACCAGCCATCATTTCGCGCGCGCCAGATCTGGGAGTGGCTTTACCAGCACCTGGTCGACGATTTCGAGAGAATGACCAACCTACCCAGGGCTCTGCGCGACACCCTGTCTGAGGTAGCCACGCTCGACGTACTGCATCCAGTATCGGAACTGCGCTCCAGCGACGGCAAGACGGTCAAAGCCCTTTTCGAGTTAGACGACGGCCAGCTTGTAGAGACCGTGCGCATGGATTATGAGAAACGCCACACACTCTGTATCAGCACGCAGGCCGGCTGCGCCATGGGCTGCGTCTTCTGCGCGACGGGCCAGATGGGCTTCTTCCGCCACCTGCAGGCAGGAGAAATCGTGGCCCAGGTGACTTACTTCGCCCGCCGCCTGGCGGCGGAGGGTGAGCGCGTGACCAATGTGGTGCTCATGGGTATGGGCGAACCGCTACACAACTACGACAACACGCTGGAAGCCATTGACCGTCTCACAGACGAATCCGGCATCAACCTTGGCGCGCGCAAAATCACCATCTCCACCGTGGGCCTGGCGCCGGCAATTCGCCGCTATGCCGACGAGAAACGCCAGACGCCCCTCGCCGTTTCGCTACACGCAGCCACCGATGAAGAGCGCGACAAGCTGATCCCCATCAACCGCCGCTGGCCTATCGAAGAGCTGATGGACACCATTCGCTACTACATCGAGCAGACCGGTCGCCGCGTGACGATCGAATGGGCCCTAATCAACGGCGAAAACGATACTATCGAACAGGCGCAGAAGTTAGGCGAGCTGCTGCAGGGAATGCTGGTGCACGTCAACCTCATCCCCCTCAACCCTACCGCCGGCTATGCGGGCCAGCCCTCGTCGCGAGCGCGCGTGGACGCCTTCCAACAAGAGTTGGAGCGCTACGGCGTCACCAGTACCGTGCGCGTGCGGCGGGGCATTGACATCGAGGCCGGCTGCGGCCAGTTGCGCGACCGTATCGTTGCCGAACGCGTTGCCCAGAATACGCAACAGGCGCATGAGCCCGCAGGTTAAGGCAGATAACTCAGCGGGTTGTCCTGCGCCTTGCTGAAGCGAATTTCGAAGTGGAGGTGAGGTCCAGAGGAACACCCGGTGTTCCCCGACCAACCAATAAGGCCGCCCTGGTAAACGGTCTGTCCAGGGGAGACATTGAACCCGTCAAGGTGCGCGTAAAATGTCTCAAACCCGTTGCCGTGGTTGATCACGATCAGGTTTCCGTAACAATACGGGCTCCACGCCGCGTACGTCACCGTACCTGTATCCGACGCGTAGACCGGCGATCCTGTGACCAGTCCCACGTCGATTGCCTGATGCCCGTACCAGAACTGCTGCGTGATCCTGCGGGCGCCCACTGGCCAGACAAAGGTGCCCGTGCCGGGCACCGCCACCGTAATACCCGCCGAGCCGGACGAGCCGGAGCTGGATGAAGTGGCCATTGACGGCGGATCCCACACGAATACTTCCCGCACGGCCCCCGGAACCAGAATCTGTGTCCCCGGATAAAGACGATAAGGAAATTCCAGATTATTCGGCTCGTAGGCCACAATGTCCTCGACCGCAACCCCATACTGCGCCGCCAACCCTTCCACCGTGTCGCCCTCGACAACGTCGTGTAACACACCGTCGATGGGCAGGATGATAATCGTCGTGCCCGCCATTAGCTGGCCCGCATCGTTGCTCAAAAAGGCATTACCCCCCAGAATCGTCTCCTCCTGAATCCCGAAGCGTTCTGCAATGCGAATCGCCGTATCTCCCGTCTGGACCGTGTAGGTAATGAACTCGTGGTTGGGTTGTTCTGGCTTGTAAGTGACCGGCACAAGCGCGGGCGAAATGCCGCTGTCAGCGATGATGGGTAACTCCGCCACGTCAAACTCCGGTGTTGGTTCCGCGCTGTCGCCTGCTATCGTGGAAAGAGATAGACGCGCTGCGCTCGCCGGGCGCGCCTCCATGATCGCATCGTCAACTGCCGGCAGCTCGCCGAAATTAATCATCCGGCCTGCCACAACCAACAAAAGGGCCACCGTCGCCAGGACCAGGTGGCCCGCGTAACGTTGTAGGATTTTGCCATCACGCATAGACTTGTCCTCTTCCAAAGCGACAATGCTAGCATAAAGGCGGGCAACAGCAAAAAGGGGCCCCAGCGGAGGAGCCCCTTCATTTATTCGCTACTCATTTGTGTCGACCGGCCTGCCGTCCGCCAGACACCGGCTACGGCACATTTCCCTTAGCCCATATCCTTGGTCAACGTTTCCAGGAACTCGTAATTGTCGTCGGTGCCACGCATGCGCTGCAAGACGGCGTTGGTGGCGCTGCTCACATCATAGCCCGGCGTGTCCATAAGGTGGCCCAGCATGCGGCGCATTGTATAAACGCGCTGCAGCTCGTCACCGGAAAGCAAGAGCTCCTCGCGGCGCGTGCTGGAGCGTTCGATGTCGAACGCGGGGAAGATGCGACGTTCCTGCAGGCGCCGGCTCAATACCAGCTCCATGTTGCCCGTACCCTTGAACTCTTCGTAGATGACATCATCCATGCGGCTGCCCGTGTCTACCAGGCATGTGCCCATGATGGTCAGGCTACCGCCCTCTTCAATGTTACGGGCTGCTCCAAAGAAGCGCTTAGGCGGATAAAGGGCTGTTGGATCCAGACCACCGGACAACGTGCGACCGCTGGGGGAAACCGTCAGGTTGTACGCGCGCGCCAGCCGCGTAATCGAGTCCAACAAGATAATCACGTCGCGACCCGATTCCACCAGTCGTTTGGCCCGTTCCAGAGCCATCTCCGCCACCAGGCAGTGGTTCTTTACCGGCTCGTCAAAGGTAGAGCTTACAACCTCTCCTTCCACCGAACGTTCCATGTCGGTGACCTCTTCCGGACGCTCGCCGATCAGGGCCACGATCATATAGATGTCCGTATAATTCTCGGAGACACCATTGGCAATCTCTTTCAACACCGTCGTCTTACCCGCCTTCGGCGGCGAAACGATGAGACCGCGCTGCCCGCGACCAATTGGCGCAACCAGATCGATCATGCGGGTGGAAAGAATGTGCGGCTTCGTCTCCAGTTTAATCTTGCGCTCGGGGAAAATCGGTGTCAGTGACTCAAAGCGGGGGCGGCGGCGCGCCGATTCAGGATCGAGACCGTTCACCGCTTCGACCCGCAAAAGGCTGTGGTATTTCTCGTTTTCCTTCGGCTCGCGCACCTGGCCGATAATCATGTCACCGGTGCGTAGCCCGAGCCGGCGGATCTGAGAATTGGAGACATAAATGTCTCCTGGGCTGGGGTGATAGTTGCGATCCGTGCGCAAGAAGCCCATTGGCTGCTTGTCATCGTGGATCGTCTCCAGAACGCCGCCGCGGAACTCCAGCCCCTTCTCGCGCGCCTTGGCGCGCATAATTTCGTAAATCAGCTCCTGCTTCTTCATCGTGCTGAAGCCGTTCACGTCCATATCGCGCGCAATATCGCGCAACTCGGTCAATCGTTGTGATTCAAGTTCTGCTATATCCATCAAAAACTCTCCAGTTCGGGTACCTGGTAATGGATGCGCCCCATGCACTCCATACAAATGATCAAGGTCATGCCGCAGCGGTACCCCATCGTGTTACGTGACGCATAGCTTTTTCGCAAACATGCGTAAGTGGGCAATTCCATTGTGAAGACAAATAGTGGATTTTGACACGCCCCAATTAAATATGCTGGCCCATGCAGCTTTTCCTCAGCAATCACCGCTCGCCGGTGACGTCCTGATTCAGCTTAGTTGGACTTATGCGCTACAATACAGGTAAGCTAACGCAGATTTCTCAAGATACACTTTGCGCTGGGGAACTAAAAAGGGGACTTGTAAACGAGAGCTTGCTCGCTCACGCGCCCATTTTAGCCACTTGAGGAAAACTAAACGGGAATTTTAACAGGCGTTGAAAGTATAACATGAGCCATTTAGCGCGTCAATTATATCTTATGCAGTTCCAACGGATTTCCCTCCTCGACTGGCTCGTCCGGCCGGCACACGCAAACGCCAACAACGATAGGCGTCCCGATGCCAATTAGCCCGCGACCGTCTCCTTCTTCTCCTCGGCAATAAATGCTTCAGCCTGCTTCACCAACGAGTGGTTGCCGATGAACAGTGGCACCCGTTGGTGCAACGATTCAGGCTCGATCTCCAGAATCCGCCGCTCGCCATCGGAAGCATATCCTCCCGCCTGCTCGATGAGATAGGCCAGGGGCGCCGCTTCGTACAGCAGGCGCAACTTGCCACGCGGTTTGTTGACCTCCGCCGGATAAAGGAATATGCCTCCGCGTAACAGATTTCGGTGGAAATCGGCGACCAGGGAACCAATATACCGTTGCGAGAGGCTCGGGGCATCTTCACCATCTACCCCCCCCAACCATCGCACGTACCGTTTCACAGCGGGCGACCAGCGGCTGAAGTAGGATTGGTTCACGCTATAGTACTTTGGCGGCTCCGGAAGCTGCATCATCTCATTCGTAAGCAAGAATTCACCCAGTTCAGGATCGAGCGTAAAGCCGTGCACACCTTTGCCCGTGCTGTAAACCAGCATCGTGCTCGCCCCATAGAGTACATAGCCCGCGGCGACAATATTCTCGCCGCGTTGCAGCACATCCTCCAGACGACCGCGCCTCTCCCAGTCTACACAGCGGAAGATGGCAAAAATGGTGCCGATGCTGACATTCACGTCGATGTTCGATGACCCGTCCAAGGGATCATAGACCAGGACGTAGCTGCCTTTCTCGTACTCGGCCGGGATGTGTACGATGTCTTCCTGTTCTTCAGAGGCCATCACGCACAAACGACCAGTATGGTCGCAAAGGCGATAGATGATGGTGTCGGCGTAAACGTCGAGCTTCTGCTGACTTTCGCCCTGGATATTGACGCTGCCCGCGCGGCCCAGGACGTCCAGCAGACCAGCACGGTTCGTCTTGTGAGCAATGGCCTTCGCCGCCAGAGCAATGTCATACAACAGATTTGTGAACTCCCCGCGGGCCGTCTCCGGCTGATGATCAAGAATGAAGCGCTCAATGGTGACAATCTTTTCCGTTCTGGGTCTTATCATGACTCCTCCTTCGACTCCAGTTCAGTGGGTGAAATAGTGGATGGGAAATGGGATGTGGCTCCGCGGAGCCCCGACCAGGCGAAAGCGCCAATCAAGTCAAGTAGATGATCACATAATAGGCTATCGTAACCGACCACACCAGGCTGTCGATGCGATCCAGCGCACCACCGTGCCCGGGCAGGATGCGTCCTGAATCTTTTACGCCAGCTTCCCGCTTAAACAAAGAGATACCCAGGTCCCCAGCCGGACTGATAACAGAAATCAATAGGCCAAGCAGGAGCGCTACCGTCCAAGGTAACTGTAACACATACCCCAGTACCGTCGTCAAGCCCGTTCCAAGCACGATGCCCGCTATGTAACCTTCGATCGTCTTATTGGGGCTCAGACGCGGGGCGAGCTTGTGCTTGCCCAGCAACGTGCCGAATATGTAAGCTGCCGAATCGGCAATCCACGTGCTCAACATAGCCAGCACGGTCCACTGCGCCGCCATATGCTCCACACCGCGCAAACGAAAGAAATGACTGCTCACCCACCCCAATAACAATATGCCGGCCGCCAGCCCGGCCCAGTCAGCGGGGACGACAGCGCTTGCCCGTCGCTCATAGAGCCACAACGCATAGAGCATGGCTACCAGCAGGCTAATCACCAGTACAGGCCCTGATAGCTGCAACGAGGGCCACTGCGCGGCAACCAGCTGCAGCACAACCGCGGGCAAAAGAATCCACAGCGGCAGCCGCCATCCCAGGTGCCCCAGTAGTGTAGCGTACTCCACCGTTGCCAACCCCACAATCAGGCACAAGGGAATGAAGTAAAACCAGCCTCCCAGGTAGATAAACCAGAGAGCGAGTGGGCCGATCGTAAACGTGGTGACAAAACGCCGTAGGAACATTGAGTCCGTCAAAGAACTGGACTTATCCGCTTTCTTCTGGAAGACCACCGAATCTCCGCTCCCGTTGGCTAAAGGCGACGAGCGCCTGGTACAGTTCCTCTCGGCCGAAGTCGGGCCAGTAACACGGCGTCGCGTAATATTCTGCATAGGCCGCCTGCCAGATCAAAAAGTTGCTGATGCGCAGCTCGCCGCTGGTGCGTATCACAAGATCGGGATCTGGCAAACCGGCCGTAAACAGATAGGAGCTGAACAACTCCTCGTTCAGTTCATCAGGGGAGACGCCATCGGCCAGCATCTGGCGCACCGCGTGCAATATCTCCGCGCGACCACCATAGTTGAAGGCCACGTTGAGAATCAGGCGGTCGTTGTTCTTGGTAAGCTCCAGGGCGTCCAGAACTTTCTGTTGAAGCTCAGGCTCAATCCCGTTCAAATCTCCAAGATGGTGCAGGCACACCCCCTGGGCGTGAAGCTCGGCCAACTCCTGATCCAGAACCCGCGTAAAAATCTTCATCAGGCCGCGGATCTCCTGTTCCGGCCGTTCCCAGTTTTCTGTGGAGAAGGCGTAAATTGTGAGGATCTTTATGCCGAATTCAACACAGGCATTAATAATGCGACGCAAATTCTCAGCGCCGGCGCGATGGCCTGCGACGCGGGGAAGATTCCGTTTCCGCGCCCACCGGCCGTTGCCATCCATGATGATAGCCACATGACGCGGAACGCGGACCGCCGACAGGTCCAGCGGCGTTTTGTTTGCTGACATCAGACTTCCATTATTTCGGCTTCTTTCTCGCGGCCAAGCTCATCTATCTCGCCAATATATCTGTCGGTCAGTTTCTGAAGATCGTCCTGAGCATCATAGAACTCATCTTCACCGATCAACTTCTCGCGCTCGAATTCGCGCAAGTCGTTTAGAACATCGCGACGCACATTACGCACGGCAACCTTTGCTTCCTCAGCCCGTCGCCCAACCTGGCGCGTAAGCTCGCGCCGGCGCTCCTGAGTGAGCCGTGGCATCGTCAGTCGAATGATCTTGCCGTCGTTATTAGGGGTAATGCCGATATCAGACTTGAGAATCGCCTTCTCAATTTCCGGTAGAATATTGACGTCGTAGGGTCGAATGGCCAACTGCTGCGGCTCAGGAACGGACACTAACGCCAGCTGCTTCAAATTTACCTCAGACCCATACGCTTCTACCATGACACGGTCCAGGATGCCCGGAGAGGCCCGGCCAGTTCGAAACGTCGCCAGGTCCGCCTCCAGCGCATGAACCGCACTGACCATACGTCCTTCAGCATCTTGCAGCAATTCTCGAATCATTGCATCCTCCTAAGCCAAGGGTGAACCTCTGGCTCGCCCCCTACACTTCCTTGAAGTTGCTAATCGTCGTCCCTACAGACTCTCCCAGGACTAACCGTTTGACAGTATGCTCCTGCCATAGGTTAAGCACAACAATAGGAAGATCGTTTTCCATACAGAGTGAAATAGCAGTGCTATCCATCACGCGCAAACGGAAATTAAGCGCGTCGATATAGGACAGGCGATCAAAGCGTTTGGCATCCGGATATTCCATGGGATCGGCGTCATAAATGGCGTCCACCTTGGTGGCCTTGATCAAAACGTCCGCGCCAATTTCCATGGCGCGTAAAGCTCCAGCGGTATCGGTCGTGAAGTACGGATTACCTGTGCCTCCGCCAATAATGACGATTCGTTCCTTCTCCAAATGCCGAATGGCTCGTAGCCGAATATAAGGCTCGGCAATCGTCTTCATCTCTACGGCAGTTTGCACGCGCGTCACAATCCCCTGCCGTTCCAGCGCATCTTGCAGTGTCAGCGCATTCATCACCGTGGCAATCATTCCAATATGGTCGGAGGTGGATTGCTCCATTCCATACTCGATGCCAATGGTGCCGCGCCACAGATTACCGCCGCCGATGACGATGGCCACCTGCACACCCAGATCATAAACCTCCTTCACAATCTCGGCAACCTCAGCAGCGCGCGCGGGATCTATTCCGAATCCGCCGGGACCGGCAAGCGCCTCACCACCCAGCTTTAGCAATATTCTTTTGTAAATAGGATCTGGCATTCCTTCACTCCGTTCAGGGCCAGAGCTGCCAACCGCTCCGGCGAACACAAGAAGACAAAAGAGAAGGGCGTCTCGCAACGCCCTTCAGAACAATTTAGTCGGTTTCGCCCAGTTCGTAACGCACGAACCGGCGCACAATAATATTCTCGCCAAGTACAGCGACGGTGTTGTTAACCAACGTCTCCACCGTCATACTGTCATCCTTCACAAACGGCTGCTCCAACAGGACAATCTCCTTATAGAACTTTTCCATCCGGCCCTGGACGATCTGCTCTACAACGTTCTCAGGCTTGCCCTGGCCCTCAGCCTCGGCCCGCACTTTGGAAAGCTGTTCCTCAAGCACATCCTCAGGCACATCTTCACGCGATACATAACGCGGCGCCATCGCTGCCACATGTAACGCCAGATCGTGCGCCATCTCTTGAAACTGCTCATTACGAGCCACGAAATCGGTCTCGCAATTTACTTCCACCATGACGCCAACGCGATTTGCCAGATGCGAGTAGACTTCGATAACACCCTCTCTTGCCTCGCGGTCAGAACGCTTTTCGGCGCGCGCTAATCCCTTCTTCCGTAGTTCGGCTGCTGCCGTCTCGAAATCACCATCCGCTGCCTCTAACGCCTTCTTGACATCCAGGACGCCGGCGCCGGTGAGCTCACGTAACTCTCGAATCATATCAACTGTAATTTCCATGGAATCTCTTCTCCCTGCTTACAGTAAGTGACCGGCATCTTTCGATTGATACCGGTCACTCCCATTCTCTTTAGCTCGTCTGGCCTGAACCTGAGCTCAGGCAATTGCCTTATTCTTCTTCTTCGACGCTGGCTTCGGCAGCAGCCACAGCCTCTTCTGCTTCGCGAATCTTGGCCAGGGTTGCCGCGCCCAGAAGATCTTCGTCCGTCAGGTCTTCGTCGTACTCGTCGTATTCCTCGTAATCGACGTCCTCCTGATACTCGCGCAGCTCTTCGACCAATGCCTCCTCGCGCATCAGCATCCCTTCCAGGGCCGCGTCGGCCATCTTGCTCGTTACCAGTTTGATAGCGCGGATGGCGTCGTCGTTGGACGGTATGACGAAATCGATGACGTCTGGATCGCAATTGGTGTCCACCATGGCGATGACCGGAGTCTCCAGAATATTCGCCTCGCGGACGGCTGTCTCTTCATTGTTCACGTCGATAACGAAGAGAAGGTCAGGCAAGCCCTTCATCTTGCGGATACCACCAAGACGCTGCGTCAGCTTCTCGATTTCGCGCTCCAGCATCAGGCGCTCTTTCTTTTTCAGCAGATCGAACTCGCCCTCGTCGCGGCGCTGCTCCAGCTCATCCAGATACTTGATTCGCTCCTTGATGGTCTGCCAGTTGGTCAGCGTACCACCCAACCAGCGCTGATTGACATAGGGCATGCGCGCCCGCGCTGCCTCACGCTGGATGGTGTCCTGCGCCTGGCGCTTCGTGCCCACAAAGAGCACTTCCCCACCGTCGGCGACGACGTCCCGTACCAGATTGTACGCTTCGTCAATCATCAGGATCGTCTGCTGCAAATCCAGAATGTGAATACCGTTACGCTCCGTGAAGATGTACGGCTTCATCTTCGGATTCCAGCGACGTGTTCTGTGTCCAAAATGCACGCCGGTTTCCAGCAGTGCTTTCATTGATACTACGGCCATGAGGTTTATTCTCCTTCTATTGTTTTAGGCTTCCATGCCCTTCAACCCAGCCCAGAACTCGCACGGCCTGCGTACCTAGCTTATACACCCGAGGTTATTACTGGATGCTACCACTGATACGATGCGAGCACACCCGAGATGGTCGAGGCATGTGTAGATTGCGCTCCCTAAAAAGGCAGCAGCCCGATTATAACTTGCGTGAATAAATACGCAAACCTTTGCCGCTCTCTTCCCCGCCCCGCATATCGCACTTGCGCCATTCACTTCCACCTGGTCAAAATCGTCTCGCGCTCGAACGCCTGTACAGTAAAGAAGAGCAGAATCGCATCCAGCACGAACACCACCAGGGCCACAATTAGCACAAACTCACGGTCGATGAGAATAAGGCCCAGCGATTGGCTGATGAGGCCGGCGATGATAGGCAGGATCACGAGCATTGATATCTGCTCCGCCACGCGCGGATCGGTCACGCGAGCTGAGATCATGATGGCAATACTTGCAGACAGCAACGTCAGCATGGGACCGACCACAAAGATGGCCAGTAGCCACAATGGATCTAGCAAGAAGCGGAACGCGGCATCGCTGACCAACAAACGCATGACCCCCAGGAAGATGACAAAGCTAAGCCACGTGGCCAGAATGGCAGGGACGATTGCCGCCAGCGCTTTCCCCGCCAGCAACTCCATCGTCGTGATCGGTGTGGCCAACAATGGTTCCAGGCTGCGCATGGTCTTTTCGCCGACGATGCTGTAGGCGGCGATGGTTACGGGAATGGCTACCGGCAAAATCATAAACATGAAGGCGTAGATGTTGAGCAGATAGACTTCCCCACATTCTGCAACATTCAATCCCTCGCAAAGCGCCTCGGTCCCCGGAAAAGGAGCCTCGGCGGCAGTGCCCGCCATACTGACGTCGGCCATATCGCCTCCGGCCATCAGCGTTATGATCGGCAACGCGATAAAAATGAGCGGTAAGAAAGCCACGCTGAAGAGAACCAGGCGGTTCTTGAAGACTTCCGCCCACTCTTTAGCGATAATTGTTTTGACCTTGTTCATATCCAACCGCACTCCCTGTGGAGACGCCTGCCGGGCCTCTCAGCTTCGCATCAACTGCAGATAAATGTCTTCCAGCGAGTGGCGCAACTCGCCTACGAACTGGATTTCAGCGCCGCAATCCACCAGATGGCGAATGAGCTCTGGATTGTGCTGCTCTGGGTCGTCAAGGGCCACAATGAGCTTATTATCCACGGCCCGGACCTCCTTGAGATAAGAGAACTGTTCCAGCGCCAGGGCAAACGGCTGCGATTCAGCAGCCAGGTGAAAGACCACCTGCCGGCCGTAAAGACGCCGTCGCAATCCGGCCGGTGTATCCACAACGCGTGTTTGGGTATTGAACACCGCAATACGGTCACACAGGCGCTCCGCTTCATCCAGATTATGTGTGCAGAGGAATATCGTCCGCCCCTGTTGGCGCAGCTCGCCAATAAAGTCCCGTACCAGTTTGGCAGCCTCCGGATCGAGACCCGCCGTCGGTTCATCCAGAAAAAGCACTTTTGGTTCGTGCAGAAGGGCTCGCGCAATCGCCAGCTTCTGTTTCATCCCCTTGCTGAAAGTCCCCGCGCCATCGCGCCGCCTCTCCCATAACCCCAGCATGCGCAGATACCATTCCACCTGCCCGCTCACGTCCTCTACCTCGTAAAGCTCAGCATAGATACGCAGGTTGCGCTCCGCGGTCAGCCGTTCGTAGAGCCCCGGTGCTTCGGTAAGAATTCCCACGCGCCGCCTGATCTCCCGGTCATCCTCGCCCAGGCGGTAACCCGCCACCTGCGCCGTTCCGGCTGTGGGCGCGATCAGGCTGGTGAGCAGGCGTACGGTCGTCGTCTTGCCGGCCCCATTGGGCCCGAGAAATCCAAACACTTCGCCGGCCGCGATGTCCAACGAGAGGTCCTGCACCGCGACGTGCCCATCAAATGCTTTTGTCAACCCTTCTGCTGTAATCATGTTCTCAGCTCATCCCAGTCCAATTCAACACGGGTCCATCAGTCGAACCGGCTTTCGTCCAATCGCTCAGACGACTGCTCGACGACGATGGTGCCGTCCGGCGACGGCGCCATTTCTTCTGTTATCTCAACAATACTGTCATCCGGTGCGGAGGGGAACTCGTCACGTAAGGCGAAGATAATCAGCAAGCTCAGAACGGCAAAAACGCCGATAGCCGCCTCGGCAACATATACGCCCCACTGTTGAATGGTGAAAACAGCCACCGCATCCAGCAGTGTGTGCCACAAAATCGCCGCCCCCAGCCAGCGCACCTGCCGCCGCACCACGCCGAGCAACACCAGCAGGGACATCGCCAGATGTACGGTAAGGGCAAATAACCGTTCAAGCGCGCCGAGCAACGTCTCATACCAGGGCACACTGAACAGCGCCGCAACCTGTTCTTCGATATCGGGCAGGGCATCGGGCGGCATGAGCTCAGTAAAACGTCCCGACTGGACGCCAATCAATACCGCCATATTGACGACGAATAGCAGCCCCAGCAGCATCGCTTCGATACCGCCATGACCAACCCCGACCATGAGACCCTGCCACCAGCTACGCGCCCGCTTCGCCCATCGCCGAAAAACGATGTATCGCGCGCCTTCCTCGAATACGCCGGCCGATAGCCCATAGAATAGGGAGAGGACGAGAAGACTGGCTGTACCCGCGCCGGCGGCGGGTAAAAGCCCCGTGCGTTCCACCAGGAAGTTGAATGGAATATGCAGCACTTGCGCTCCGACAAAAGTAGCCGCGCCGACAGCGAACAGGCCCCACCGCACCTTGCCGCGGCGGGCAATGATCACCCCCAACAACAGAGGCATGCCCAGCATTAGAAGGCCGTTCAGCGCATAGAGAACGTAATACATTGATGCCCATCCTTCCCAAGGCCCAGTACGAGAAACCAACAGTGACAGTTGCAGCCACAGTTGGCGTCCTGCAACCACATTCTATTATCTGCCGTTTCCTTTTCTCTGCCACCACGTCGACACCAATCCACACTGTTCTTGTTGCATAGATGCGACAAAGTCCAGCACACTCCGCTATAATTCGATTCGTGCGATTGCCGGCGCAGCACGCCCCCTTGCCACGCCGGCATCGGCGGGTGACCCACGGTTTCCACAGCGCCGGGGTCAGGCATCCCGCCCACAACCGCCAGACAATGGACTGCAGAAGGAAGGCAATATGACCACACCAGAACAACAGCAAGAGTTCGCTATCCTCGACGAAATTCGCCGTCTCATAAGGGTTGGCGATTTACCGCGCCTGGCTGGGTTTCTGACAGAGTACCATCCGGCGGATATTGCCGACATCCTGGACGAGCTTGAGCCATCCGAAGCCGTCATCCTTTTCAACCTGCTAAGCCTGGAAATGGCCAGTGAGGTTCTTGACGAAACCGGTAGCCTTGTGCGCCAGGAGCTGGTGGACAAAGTTGACGACGAGCGCCTGGCAGACCTGCTAGATGAGCTGCCCATGGACGACGCCGCGGAGTTCCTGGAGGATTTGCCCGAGCCAACGGCCGATCGTCTTCTGGAGCTGATGGAGCCGGCCGAAGCCAAAGACGTCCGCGAGCTACTTCAGTATGAGGAAGAAACGGCCGGTCGTTTGATGTCCACCGAAGTGGCTGCCCTGCGCCGGCAGTGGACAGCGGCCGAGGCACTGAACTACTTGCGTTCTCTGGATGAGGCTGAGACCCTCCACTATCTTTACGTCGTCGACCGCGACTACCATCTAATTGGCGTGGTCCCTATTCGCAACCTGATCATGGCCAACCCCGATGCCACGGTGGAAAGCATTATGATGTATGACATAGTCGCCGTGCCCGTTACGGCCGATCAGGAGGAATTGGCGGAGTTCATCTCTAAGTACGACTTCGTCGCCATTCCCGTCGTCGATGCTGACAACCACCTTCTCGGCGTCGTCACCGTGGACGATGCCCTGGACGTGCTGGCTGAAGAGGCTACGGAAGATATCCAGCGCCTTGGTGGCTCAGAGCCACTGGCCAATCCCTATTTCGCCGTTTCCGTCTTGCAGGTGGTTCGCAAGCGCATCGTATGGCTTATGCTCCTTTTCTTAGCTTCGTTGCTTACCAGCACCGTGATCCGTTCCTTTGAGAGTATCCTGACAGCCTTCGTCGTGCTTAACGCCTTCATTCCCCTGATTACGGGTACCGGCGGTAACGCCGGCTCCCAGACGGTGACCACCGTAATCCGCGCCATCGCCGTCGATGACGTGCGGCCTTCAGACGTGGGGCGCACCTGGAAACGCGAAGTGTCAGTAGCCGCCGTGATTGGCGTCTTGCTTGGTGTCATCGGCCTTGGCGTAGCCACCGTCCTGGGCGGCGACTGGCAGGTTGGCCTGGTCGTGGGCCTCACGCTGCCTCTGGTCGTGCTCTGGGCCAACACGGTCGCCACGCTGGTACCCATCGCCGCCGAAGTGTTGCACATAGACCCCACGGTGATCAGCGCCCCCATGATCACCACCATTGTCGATGCCACGGCGCTACTGATCTATTTCATGATCGCTCGTGTGGTACTCGGTCTGTGATCCGGAGGCATCCTATGAATTCCTATGCGATTCCCACCCCCCTTATCCGCTCCCTGCGCCGTGCGCAACACGTCGTCGTGCTCACAGGCGCCGGTATTTCCGCAGAGAGCGGCATTCCCACGTTTCGCGACGCACAGACTGGCCTCTGGGCCCAGTACGACCCGGAGGAACTGGCGACCCCCCAGGCCTTCCGCCGCAATCCCCAGCTCGTCTGGGACTGGTATCGCTGGCGGCGCTCGTTGGTGAAGAAGGCCAGCCCCAACCCGGCCCACCACGCGCTTGTAATGATGGAACAGAAAACGTCACGACTGACCGTCGTAACCCAGAACGTTGACGGGCTGCACGAACAGGCTGGTAGCAGCGACGTATTGGAATTACATGGTAACATCATGCGCGCCCGCTGCTCGGCCGAAGAGATCGTCGTCGCTCCTGAGCCCGGAGAAGGCGCCACTGATGACGAGCTTCCACACTGCCCCAACTGCGGCGCCTTGTTGCGGCCTGACGTCGTCTGGTTTGGCGAGCCACTGCCCGAGGCGACGCTGCGCGCGGCGACCGCAGCTATAGAAGCGTGTGACCTGCTGCTCTGCGTAGGCACGTCGGCCCTGGTTCATCCCGCGGCGTCCCTGCCCTTCCTGGCAATACAACGGGGAACGAGCACCGCCGAGATAAATCCTCAGGAGACCCCCCTGTCGCAATGGATGGACTTCGAGTTACGCGGGCCGGCCGGGGCCATTCTTCCTGCCCTTGTAGCCCAGACCTGGCCCGATGTTGCGGTCGATTAAGAGCAACCCTAGGGACGCAACAACACTTTGCCCGCGTTTTGCTCCATTTGCACGTGAGTGTGAGCCTCTGCGGCTTGCTCGAAGGAAACTATGCTATCGATACAGGGCCGAAACAGCGCTTCATCGTACCATTCCAGCAATTGTCGCATCGGCTTCTCTATCGTCTCCACGTCCGTCCACAGCCGGTCCATGCGCAAACCGATGACCCCTTTGTTTTCATACATCAGTTGCTGCGGCGTGTACGCCACAGCGCCAAGAAGGCGCAGCAGGCGTGCAGACAGATTAGATGGCCTACCTGTAACAGCACTGCAGTGCGCCAGATGGATCAGCCGGCCCGCCGGTTGCAGCAGCCGGAAGTTTTTCTCCTGGTGCACGCCCCCATAAGGATTGACAATCACTTCAAAACCGCGACCGGCGCTGAGCTCTAGCGCTGCTTCTTCGTACTCATCGGCCGCATGGTCAATAGCCTGTTGCAGCCCCTCGCGCTGCAAAAACTCATGACGTCTGGCTGGCGCTGTGCCGTACGCCTCAGCGCCCAGAATGCGGCAGATGTGCAGGGCCGCAAGACCCGGCCCGCTGTGCGCCTCGTGGATTAACACCTTACTCCCCTTGCGCACTGACCCGGCTACCACCAGCGCCATATACGCGGTCAGGTAATCAAGAGGAATTGCAGCACCGTCCTCAGCGCTCATCCACTCGGGACGACGGTACACCTTCCGGTAAGGTACGCACACCAGGTCCGCATACCCGCCCAGGCGGGGCATCGCGATCACAGCATCGCCCTCCTGGATTCCACTGACTCCCTGGGCAACCATGTCGACCACCCCCGCCACTTCGAAGCCGGGAACAAAAGGCGGTCTGGCAACCTCCGGAGTCAATCCGGCACGGGCCAGAACATCGGTCATGCTCACGCCGCTGGCAACAACCCGCACCCGCACTTCCCCGCTGCGCGGCACAGGGTCGGGAGCGTCCTGTACCTGCAGCACGCCCGGCTCTCCACTCTTCGTCGCCCAGATCTGTCTCATAGTTCCTTCAATCAGTCTCCCAATTACGCATGCGTTCCATCCAGAACAATCCGTTATAATATACAGGAATGTAGACGACGTACCATGCGTTACGCGCGCCGGTCGTCATCAGAGCAAGGACTGCTATGTCTCCAAAAATTGAAAACCTCCCGTCCGGTTCCTCCGCACAGCGCAACAGCCTAAACCACCAGGCAATAGAGGACTATCTGAAAACGATCTTCACCCTGGCCGAAGAGGAAAGCCCGGTCAGCACTTCGCGCATCGCAGAAGCCCGTGATGTCAAGCCGGCCTCAGTCACCAACATGATGCAGCGGTTGGCCAGCCTAAACCTTGTTGACTATGAGAAGCACAGCGGCGTCAGCCTCACCGAAGCGGGCAACCAGATCGCGCTGGAGGTCATCCGCCACCACCGTCTCATCGAGCTGTACCTCATGGAAGCCCTCGGCTTCCGCTGGGACGAAGTGCACGAGCAGGCCGATATTCTGGAACACGTCATCAGCGAAAAGCTAGAGGAACGGATGGCTGCCGCGCTCAATCACCCCACGGTCGATCCGCACGGGGATCCCATTCCCGCCAGGGACGGCACGATCACCAGCGCCGACACCCATCCGCTGACCACCATGGAACAGGGCCAGCGCGCGCGCATTTCGCGCATTGTGGATGACGCGAACAGCGAAATGCTCCGCTATCTGGCCAGTCTTGGCCTCACGCCCGGCATCACCTTCACCGTGCGCGAAGTTGCTCCGTTTGAAGGCCCACTCACACTGGATCTGGACGGGGAAGTTAAGGTGATTGGCTTCAATGTCGCCAACGCAATCCAGGTCGAACGTCTGGAATAGATCGTTCAAACTGGACCGTACGCTTGCCTGTTACGCAGCCGGTTCCACTTGCCTGACCTTAGCGATAAGCGTATGATCTCAGGCGGATCAATCCTACCACGCAATGAGGAGATATGATGAGCGAACACAATATGAGCGCCGATGAACAGGAAGAACTGGCAATTAGCCCCGAGTTGTTGGAGATTCTACGCTGCCCTAAAGCCGTGCAATCGGACGAGTACGGAGACGATCCGGGCCGCCTGCGGCTGGTGAAGAATTCGTGGCTGGTGGCCGACGACTCAGGACTCAAATACCCCATCCGCGACGGCATCCCCGTCATGCTCATCGAAGAAGGGGAGAAGTGGAAGGACGTACCGGAGGACGAGCTACCGGTTCCCCCACCTGCTGAGTAGAAGCACCGCCATCTACTGCTTAACGTCAATCCGGGGAGGAAGGGGCCGGGCTATCCGGAACGACGAACAATAAGAAATCCTTGCCCGGTCGCTCGGACTGGTATCGTCTGATCATCCCGCCAGGATAGGTCGCCTGCAGCATCTTCACCGCTGCATGATGCGACGGGTGCACGAGATAGAGTTTGCGTCCCGGTTGTCCACTGTGAGCCGCTATCTGCTCCAGATCCAGCACCGCGTTGCGCCAGGTAATATCCCCCGCCATAATGGCAATGTTGCGCGTGTCAACCCAGTGTGGGTAGGCAACGTGATAGATCCTCTCAAACGACCCTCCGTCTTCGACGAATTGTCGCACTTCGCGCCCCATCTCGCTGGCATTCCAGAGAGAAGCGCGAACGCTGGCATCATAATTCACGAAGTACCAGTTGAAATCGTCTGCCGCAGCCAGCGCAAGCAATAGCGCCAGGCCCAGCACCAGAAGGGCTCGCCGCGTTTTGCCCAAAAGGCGCCACAGCCTTTGCCCGGCGACGACCAACGGAAGGGCGACCATCAGCATGACGAAAGGCAAGGCGCCGCCCGTGCGCACGACGCTGGGATTCTCACGGGGAAAGGCCAGACTCAATATGGATGGAAGCAGCAACACAAAGAACGATAGCAAGGCGTAGGCCGCCCGCCGTTCTCTGTGGCGAATCAGCCGCCACAACAGATAAGCACACCCCAACGGAAACAAAGCTCCCGCCACCAGGCCTAGCGCCGGCTCCTCGGGGATTGTGTTGGCGGGGACCACATCGCCCACATAGTTAAACATCAGCAGCGCATTGATCATGTTGTTCCAGAATGTGGGCCACTGCTGGGCCAGCGCACTCCCGTCTCCCGCGCGGCTGGCGGCCCGGTACCAGAACATATCCGGCCTCTCCAGCATGTAGCGCAGTAGCGGCAGAAAGAGAAGCAACGCCGCGCTGCCAGACAGCGTGGCGTTTAGCCAGAATGAGCGCTTCCAGCCGGCGGCAACGTCATCCGCAGCGGCCATTTTCTCCCGCCAGCGCTGCCACAGATCGGTGGCAGTTTTGAGCAGAACGAGAAGCAGGAATAACAGCGGCACGATGCGCATCGCCGTGTAGGTGTGCAGCCCGAGCCCCAACAGCACACCCGCAGCCAGCCAGTCGTTGCGACGGTTGTAGCGCAGGGCGCGAAAGAGAAAGTATAGCGCCGGTGTTGCCAATGCCGCCGTAAAAGGGAAACGTAGGCCCACCCGCGTGATGGCTACATGCCAGTGGGAAATGGCCACGAAAAAGGCTGCGAGCAGTCCCGCCGGGCGACCATACAGCTCGCGCCCGAGCAAATAGGTGAAAGGCACGGTGACAACGCCAAAAATAGCCCCGCCCACCTTCAACGCCAGGTGGCCCAGCTCCAACGGGGTGAAGGTGATTAATCCCGCCGTCAGGTAAAATTGCAGCGCTTCGCGCCCGGTGTTGCGTGGGAAAAACACGGGCCGGTAACCATGCAACACGTTGTAAACATCGAGAAGCTTTTCAGCGTGATCGCTGGTCATCTCCACGGGCACTGTATCTAGACGATACACCCGGAAAAAGGCGCCGAGCAGAGTGATGGCCAGCAGCAGGACCGCCACACGCCAGTCTATCTGCCGCCAGCGCTCAGCCAGCCAGGCCCTTGGGCGCGGCGGGCGCCTGGCAGTGGCCAGCAGGAAGCAGGCGATCGCGCCTGACCAGAACCAGAACCCGGGCAACAGCCGGTTGCCGCCAAACAGATAGTAACTCTGCGCGGCGAGCAATGCTGACAGCAGGACGAGAAGCCAACGCCATTGCCGGGGACGCAGCAGAGGCCGAGTCGCATCTGCCGTCGTAGAAAGCGCGTCCGGCGCCAGCGACACGCGCCCTGCTGCCAGCGGCGGCAGCAAAAACAAGACGACAGACAGGGCAAAGGCGCCAGCTCCCAACAGTACCAGCGGCCGCTCGCCCAGCAGCCACTGGCCCAACAATGCCAGAACCACCACAGAGGCGGCAGCAATCCCGGCCAGCAAAACGCGGTGATGGGCAACTGGCGACGACGAGTGCACCCGGCCGGTAGACGGCTGATTTTCCGGAACGATCATGGGTCAAGCAACTTGCAACAAGCGAAAACAGCGTGACTGACCAAAACATAGCGCAAGGTATCTCCGACCGCAACGTTACCCCTGGCGCTTGCCAAGGCAACGGCCTTCTGGTATGGTCCACGCATTGATAACTCTGGCGGGCACCGCATGAAGAAGATCTTACTTATCGAGGACAGTCTCGAGAACACCATCCTTGTAGAACGCGTGCTGGAGGCGAATGGCTACGATATGCGCCATGCCTCTAATGGCGAGACAGGCATCCAGGTAGCCGTGGAAGAGCTGCCCGATCTCGTGCTGATTGACATTGGCCTGCCGGATATCGATGGGCACACCGTCGTCACCTTGTTGCGCCAGATCGCGGAACTGGAGGGCGTTCCCCTGGTAGCCATTACAGCCTGGCCCGCCGATATCGCCCAGGAAATGTGCCAGCGCTACGGTTATGATGGCGTAATCATCAAACCGATCAGCGTGCGCAACTTCCCGAAACAAATCGCCAGATACCTCGCTGAGGCGTCATAGGGGGCTGCGAACCAGCGTGTCGCATCGAACCATTCCTTTGAGCAATGATGTTGGAGCTAATCCCCGCCACCGAATTTAGCCTTGAAGAACTGGCCGAGGCTTATAACGAGACGCGCATCGACTATATTGTACCGATGCCCATGACGGTCGAGCGTCTGAAGGCGTACATCAATGTTTACGACGTCGATCTCGCTTCCTCCTGCGCCGCCGTGCGCGACGGTGAAATTCTGGGCATCGGCATGCTGGGTGTGCGCCACAAGCGCGGCTGGGTCACGCGGCTGGGCGTCCTGCCTTCAGGTCGCCGGCAAGGCGTTGGTAGCAGCATCATGCACTTTCTTCTTGATGCAGCAGCAAAGCAGAAGTTGCCCGCCGTCTGGCTGGAAGTCATTGAAGGTAATACGCCGGCGCACGAACTCTTCTTCGATCTGGATTTCAAGAAAACGCGCGACCTGATCGTGGCCCGTCGTCCGCCTGATTTTCGCAGACTGGCGCCTGGAGAGCGCGCCGTGCGCCCGCGTGTTGCTAATGTGCGCACGCTGGACTATGAGGCAACGATGGAACTCCTCCAGGACCGCAACGACAGACCGAACTGGCTCAATCAAACGGAATCGCTGCGCAATGTCTCTGAGTTGTCGGCGCTGTACGTAGAAACCGAAGATGGCGGGCAGGGCTGGGTCACCTACAAATCAAGTCTGTTGCGCCTTACCCGCATCGTCTGCTGCGTGCTGGAGGGCGATCCCACCTCAGTCACCGCCACCATCATGCACACACTGCACGAATACTATCCCACCCAGGACGCCATCGCCGAAAATATCCCCGCCGGCGATCCGCGCTGGCCCGGCTTCCAGCGCGCCGGTTACTTTGACGCCTTTCGCCGCGTTGAAATGTACAAAGACATGAGCGGATGGCGGGATGGGGCCCATGCCTAGCACCAGCAGCGACGTGCGCCAGGCTGCGCAACGCCTGTCAGGCGTGGCTAACCGCACGCCGGTGATGACATCACGGACTTTGAACCGTCGCACCGGCCGCCAAGTGTTCCTCAAGTGTGAAAACTTCCAGCGCGCCGGCGCCTTTAAGTTCCGCGGCGCCTACAACGCCATCAGCCGGTTGAACCCGGCCGAAAAACAGCGCGGCGTCATCACACACTCCAGCGGTAACCACGCCCAGGGCGTGGCCCTGGCTGCGCAGTTGCTGGACGTAACTGCCGTCGTCGTCATGCCCCGCGACGCGCCCGCTGTCAAACGGGAAGCCACCGAAGGCTATGGCGCGCGCATCGTGCCTTGCGCCGCCGAAGAGCGGGAGCAGGTTGCCGAGTCGCTCATTACCGACCACAATTATGTTCTGATCCACCCCTACGACAATGAGCATATCATCGCCGGCCAGGGCACGGCAGCCTGGGAGCTTTTCGAAGAAGTGGGCGAGCTGGACGCGCTTTTTGTGCCCGTTGGTGGCGGGGGATTAATCAGCGGCAGCGCTCTGGCAGCGGCGGCGCTTGCGCCGCACTGCCGCGTCATAGGTGTAGAGCCAGAACAGGCCGCCGACGCCATTGAGTCCTGGCGCACGGGCCGCGTGGTAACGCTGGAAAAGGCGCCGTCGACCATTGCCGATGGATTGCGCACCCGCTATGTGGGCGACCACAATTTGGCCATCATGCGCCGCTACGTGGCCGACATGACCACGGTGAGCGAAGAAGAAATCGTTCAGATGCTGAAATTCGTCTGGCAACGCCTGAAAATCGTCATCGAGCCCAGCGCCGCCGTTCCACTGGCAGCGGCCGTTCGCTACGATAGCAACCTGGGCGGCAAACGGATTGGCGTTCTCCTCAGCGGGGGCAACGTCGATATTCTGAATGTGGAGTTACCACAATTCGGCTAGACTGAATAGCGGGGACCATTTAGAATACCGTGGCGCCGGCCGCGCCTTTTGACAGTACTCAAAGTTGCTGCCAACCATCTTGGCTTCAATTCCATCAAGTTAGTGAGAGCATCTAATGACCGACCGCCTGAGAGTTCTGGTATGTGACTCCATACACCCAGAAGGAATGCGAATCCTTCATGACGCCGCCGAGGTCGACGAGCGGCCCAATATTACGACCGCTGAGATCCAACAGATCGTTGGCCATTACAATGCGTTGGTCGTGGGGCCAAAACGTCGCATCACCCACGACATCATTGAAGAGGGATTGAATCTACGCGTTATTGGCTGCGCCGGCGCCCGTCTGGACAACATCGATGTGACTACTGCCCGAGCCATGGGCATAGAGGTTCGCAACAGTCCCAGCAGCAATGCCGTAGCCATCGCCGAGCACACGCTCACGCTCATGTTGCGCCTGGCCATGCAGATCGCCCAGGAAAGCGGAGGCCTGGCGGGAAGGACACTGGGCATCGTTGGCTTCGGTCGCATCGGGCGCCAGGTGGCCAAACGGGCGCTTGCCTTCGACATGAACGTCATCGTCAACCAGCCGCGGCTCACGCCAGAACTGGCGCTGGACGCGGGGGTGGTCGCCACAGACTGGCTGGAGCTGCTGCGTAACGCCGACTTCGTCAGCCTGCACGTGCCCTTCAGAGAAGAAACCGATGCTCTGATCGGCGCTGACGAATTGCGGGCGATGAAAGAAAGCGCCTATTTGATCAACACAGGCCACACAGATCTGGTGGACGACGCGGCATTGTTACACGCTCTGGACGAAGGGTGGATTGCGGGGGCTGCCGTGCCCGAGTACCCGCAACAGATCGCCGGTCCCAGCAAGGATGAGACAGAGGTCGTGCGCCAGCACCCCAACGTCATCGTTGCGCCGCATGTGACGCGTATCATCGGCGACCGCCAGCGCGAGGCAGCGGTCTCCGTGGCTCGCCAGGTGGCGCAGTTGCTGCGCGTCCAGCGCCCCAACGAAACGCTATCGCTAGAGGTCGTGCCTATCGAGCACGTGATGCCACACGAGGCCATCGACGAAAAACGGGTAGCCCGCCTGATGCAGCGCCTGCAGAACGAAGCCAAACTGATCAACCCGCCCATCGTCAC
>DATHSI010000199.1:0-5429 GCA_035464315.1 Candidatus Sulfomarinibacteraceae bacterium | reverse complement strand
AGCATGGGCCGCGACCTGGGCCTCTTTGGCATGTGGGCGCACGCCGATTGGGTCAACTGGCTGATGCTGGCGCTGGCCACGCCTGTGCAGTTCTACGTGGGCTGGGACTACTACACCGGCGGCTACAAGGCGCTGCGCAACGGCGCGGCCAATATGGACGTGCTGGTGGTCATGGGCACCAGCGTGGCCTATGTCTACAGCCTGGCGGTGACCGTCGCCCGCAGCTTCTTTAACAGCACGCTGCTGGGCGAACACGTCTACTTCGAGACCGCCGCCGTGATTATTACCCTCATCGTCTTGGGTAAACTGCTGGAGGCGCGGGCCAAAGGCCAGACCAGCGAGGCCATCAAGAAGCTGATGGGCCTGCAGGCGAAGACAGCGCGCGTGGTGCGCGACGGGCAGGAACAGGACGTGCCCATCGAGGAAGTGATCGCCGGCGACACGGTCATCGTGCGCCCCGGCGAGAAAATCCCCGTGGACGGCGTGGTCACCAGTGGCCACAGCGCCGTGGACGAGAGCATGATTACGGGCGAAAGCCTGCCCGTGGAGAAGGCGGAGGGCGACGAGGTCATCGGCGCCACCATCAACCGCCAGGGCCTACTCAAGTTCGAGGCCACCAAAGTGGGTCGCGAGACGGCGCTGGCGCAAATCATCAAGCTGGTGGAGCAGGCGCAGGGCAGCAAAGCGCCCATCCAGCGCGTGGTGGACCGCGTCTCAGCCTACTTCGTGCCCGCGGTCGTCGTTATCGCCCTGCTGACCTTTACCATCTGGCTGCTGGCCGGCGCCGGTTTCGTACCCGCCCTGCTGCGGCTCATCGCCATCCTGGTCATCGCTTGTCCCTGCGCCATGGGCCTGGCCACCCCGACGAGCATCATGGTCGGCGTGGGCAAGGGGGCCGAAAAGGGCATCCTGTTCAAGAACAGCGCCGCCCTGGAACAGGCGCACAAGCTGACGGCCGTGGTCCTGGACAAAACAGGCACCATTACGAAAGGTCAGCCTGCGGTGACGGACGTCGTCGTAGCCGAAGAGCTTGGAGATTTGAGATTAGAGATTGGAGATCGGAGATTAGAGGCTGCTGCCGTGCCGGCCGGTGTTCAATCTCCAGTCAACCAATCTCCAATTACCAGTTACCAATCTCCAATCTCCAATCAACTCCTCTCCCTCGCCGCCAGCGCCGAGCGCGGGTCCGAACACCCGCTGGGTGAGGCCATCGTGCGCGCGGCGGAGGAGCAGGGGCTGGCGCTGAGCGAGCCCGGCGCCTTCGAAGGCATCGCGGGGCATGGCATCCGGGCTACGGTGGACGGGCGCGACGTGCTGTTGGGCAATCTGCGCCTGATGCAGCGGGAAAACGTGCGCCTCAACGGCCTGGAAGCCCGAGCAGACGCCCTGCAGAACGAGGCCAAGACGGCCATGTGGCTGGCCCTGGATGGCCAGGCGGCGGCGCTGATTGCCGTGGCCGACGTCATCAAGGAAGGCTCTGTCGAAGCCGTGGAACGAATGCATAAACTGGGCCTGACGGTGGTGATGATGACCGGGGACAACGAGGCCACGGCGCAGGCCATCGCCCGCGAAGTTGGCGGCATAGACCGCGTCTTCGCTGAAGTGCTGCCCGGTGACAAGGCCGATTACGTCAGGCAATTACAGGAAGAAGGCTACGTGGTGGGCATGGTGGGCGACGGCATCAACGACGCCCCCGCGCTGGCCCAGGCCGACGTGGGTATGGCCATCGGCACGGGTACGGACGTGGCCATGGAAACGGCCGACGTGACGCTCATGCGCGGCGACCTGCGCAGCGTGCCGCAGGCCGTGAAACTATCCAAAGCCACCATGCGCAACATCAAGGAGAACCTGGTATGGGCTTTTGGTTACAACACGGCGCTGATTCCCATCGCCGCCGGCATCCTGGCGCCGTTCGCCTGGGCGCCTGACTTCCTGCGCCAATTGCATCCCATTCTGGCTGCCGCCGCCATGGCCTTCTCCAGCATCAGCGTGGTGACCAACGCGCTGCGGCTGCGCGGCGTCAAGATTTAAGCGAGGGCGCTGTGGAACAAGTACCGGATTGGGCCCTGGTTATGCAATCCTTCGGCTGGGAAAATGCGGGACAAATCACTCTTGCCGCGATCCTGGGCGGCATCATCGGCATCGAGCGCGAGTGGCGCGGCCGTTCGGCCGGGTTCCGCACCAACATTCTCATCGCCCTGGGCTCCTGCCTCTTCACTATCCTCTCCATCGAGGGCTTCCCGTTGGGCGACTCGAACGCCCGGGACTCCGCGCGTATCGCGGCCCAAATCGTCAGTGGCGTGGGCTTCCTGGGCGCCGGCGCCCTGATCCAGACGCGCCACCGCACCAAGGGGATGACCACGGCGGCGACGATCTGGCTCGTCGCGGCCATCGGCATGGCCGTGGGCACAGGCGCTTACTTTCTGGCCATCTTCACCACGCTGCTCACCGCCGCTGTACTGCAATTGCTGCTACCGGTCAGCAGGTTGGTGGAACACGAGCGTCGCGTGCACAAGCACGACGACGATGACGACGACTTTGATTGAGCCGGTGGGGCATTGAGCAGGTCAGAGGCACAGGGCGTAGCTGCGCTGCTGCAGCACGCGCCCTTGCCAGGGGCGCCACATGGCGCTGGCGCGGCTGTCCAGGAGCTGGAAGCCCAGCTTTTCGTACAGGGCGCAGGCGGCTTCGTTGGCGCTGGTGGTGTTGAGGTGCACGCCGCGAATGCCCTGCCTGCGCAGCTGGTCTAGATAGGCGTTCATCAGCCGCCGGCCAAGGCCGCAACCGCGCCAGCCCTCAGCCACATTGATGTGCAGATGGGCTGGATAAGCGTCGACGTCAACGTGCGTCATCTCCCCGCGCAACCAGGCGCCGGCCAGCGCCTGCCCATACCGTACAGAGCCGCGGCCTACGTCATAGGCCCCGAACAGGCCGCGGCCGATGGTGGGCAAGAGGCTGGTGCGCCACCAGCGCCGCCGCCAGGCGGCCGTGTCGGGGCAACCGGCCAAGAAGCCTACCACGCGCGAACCGGCCGTAGCCACCCAGCAATACGCCGCCAGGACGTCAGTATAGTCGGAAAAGAAGATGTCGGAATATAAAGTGCGGTCTTCGATGACCCCCTCTACCGGCCGGCCAAAGTAGGCTGTGTCCGCGGCGATGCGGTGCACGGCGCGGCGGTCGCGGCGTTGGTAGGGGCGGATGGTCAAGTCAGTTGATGAAGATGGTGTCATACCCTTTTGTCTAACACGGTCGCCGCCTGACCGCAACAATCAGCCCGTGCGGCGCGCCATTCGCTCATGGCATGCACAGCCCGTTGGCCCGTCGCCGGCTTTGTGTTAGGCTACCGGCGACGCGTAGACGCGTAAGAGAAGCGGCAGCAATCACCATTGGGAGAAAGATGACAGAATTGACTCTGCGCCAGTACCAGGAAACGGTGGATGAGTGGATCGGCACCGTTGGGGTGCGCTACTACTCAGAGCTAACCAACGTGGCTGTGCTGATGGAGGAAGTGGGCGAGGTGGCGCGCTTAATGGCGCGCCTTTATGGGGAGCAGAGCTTCAAGGAGGGGAGCGAAGCGCACGATCTGGCCGATGAATTCGCCGACGTGCTCTTCGTGCTGGTCTGCCTGGCCAACCAAACAGGCATCGACCTCACAGAAGCGGTGCAGCACAACCTGCAGAAGAAGACAAAGCGCGACCGGGAACGGCACCGGAACAATCCCAATTTGCGCGATGACGCAGCATCCGACCGCTGAAGCGGTCACTACCAACCACTGCGTAGCGACCGGCTCTTACGGTTCCTCTTCACGCACCTCGGCCGTGACGCGAATATCGGGTGTATTCTCAAATTGCAGGGTTAACACGACGCGGTCGCCCTCCTGCAGTGGGCCGGCAACCTGCAGACACATGGCGTGCATCCCGCCCGGTTCCAGCTCTACCTCTTCGCCCGCGGGCAGGGGAATGCGCCCGCCCTCAAGCGGTCTCATACCCATAACCCCCTCCTCGTCTACGAAACTCTGGTGCAACTCTACGGCCTGGCAAAACCCACTCTCCACGCCGATCAGCGCGTCATCCTGATCGGTTCCGTTGTCGATGGACATGTAGAAAGCGGTGTTCTGCGCGCCCTGCGGCGTAGGGCGCGCCCACACCTCTTCCACCAGGACAGCGCCCGACCGCTGCGAGTCACATCCCGCCAGGAGCGCGGTCAGGACGATGAGCATGAGGAGCATCACGCGCTTCATTTCGCTCACTCCCTCACCAGGTAGCGCAGATCAGCCGCAATTTCTTCCGGCGGAGCGCCAAACGGATACGTCAGGTGTAGTTCGCCCTGACGGTTGATCAGGAAGACGCGCGCGGTGTGGTCTACCAGGTACCCGCTCCCCTCTCCGCCGTCGTGCGCCTCGTAGAAAACGCCAAAGGGCTCGGCGGCGGCGGCGATCTGCGCCTCCGTGCCGCTGAGACCGATGAAGGACGGGTCAAAGCTCTCCGCGTACGCCTGCGCTGCCTGCGGCGTGTCACGCTGCGGATCGACGGAGACCATCAGCACCTGCACTGCTTCTGCGCCGTCTCCCAACTGGCGTTGCACGCGGGCCAGGTCGGCCATGGTCGTGGGGCAGGCGTCGGGGCAGAAGGTGTAGCCAAAGTAGATCAGGACTACTTTATCGCGAAAGTCGCTGAGGGAAACGTCATCGCCGGCGGCGCCGGTCAGGGTAAAGGCCGGCGTGTCACGCGGCTCAGGGTACTCCGTCCCGTTGAACTCCGGCGTGCTGGTGAAGGTAGAGCAGGCAGCGACGCCACCGCCCACCAGCAGCGCCAGGCCCAGAATGGTGAGCAAAGGTAAGAAAATGCGCTTCATAATTGTTATTGTTCCATCTTGCACAAGCACTCGTCGCCTGGATTGTAGCAGAGGGGCAGGGATGGGCAATGGTAGAGGGGCGGAGGGTTGGTTTCTTTAGCCGGTGCTTAATCCAGGGTGGGCAGTGGGTGAGCTTTTCAGTTGGACGGAACGAACGTTACACAAAGGACCACGGAGGATCTCCTGTTCTCTCAATTGTCTCTGTTTACTCGTTCTGCACCTCGCTGTGGCGGAAGCAGCTCACCAGGTGGTCATTGACCATGCCTACAGCCTGCATGTAAGCGTACATGATGGTGGGGCCCACGAAGTTGAAGCCACGCTTCTTGAGGGACTTGCTCATGGCCCGCGATTCGTCAGTCTCCGCCGGCACTTGGGATAGCTCCTGCCAGCGGTTCTGGATCGGCTGCCCATCAACGAAGCGCCAGATGTACTTATCGAAGCTGCCAAATTCCTCCTGAATTTCCAGGAATGCCTGCGCGTTCTGCACCGCGGAGCGCACCTTGAGCCGGTTGCGCACGATGCCCGGATTCTGCAGTAAGGCGGCGATTTTGGCTTCATCGTAGGCGGCAACTTTC
>DATHSI010000198.1:0-11092 GCA_035464315.1 Candidatus Sulfomarinibacteraceae bacterium | reverse complement strand
CGGATGGTGGAGTAGAGATAGAGATAGAGGAGACATCCGATTTTTTGGAAAAATCAGATGTCTATTGCACCGGGAGGCAACAAGGAGTATGGAACGACAGAGTGTGAGTTCGGGCACCGTCTGGGAGGAGCAGTATAGCTACTCCCGCGCGGTGCGGTATGGGGAGCGCATTGTGGTGGCGGGGACGACGGCGACGGGGCCGGATGGCGAGGTGGTGGGGCGGGGGGACCCGGCGCGCCAGGCGGAGTACGTGGTGGACAAGATCGAGCGGGCCGTCGTCGAGCTGGGCGGGCGACTGGCGGACGTGGTGCGCACGCGCATCTACGTCAGCGACATCGCCCATTGGGAGGCGGTCGCCGCTGTGCAAGGCCGCCGCTTCGCGGGCATCAATCCGGTCAGCACGCTGGTCGAGGCGCGGCTGGTCGGCGAGGAGTACCTGGTGGAGATTGAGGTGGAGGCCATTGTGGGGGCCGGCGGCCCGGACGATAAGCCGGGCGGCCCGGGCGGTCCAGAGGGTATGGATGATGCGCTTTAGCCTGCGGCTGAACAACGACCTGGCCCCGGCGCAGTATGAGGCGCTGGCGAGGGCGGCGGAGGCGGCAGGGTTCGACCAGTTCTGGATCAGCCACGACCTCTTTCTGCGCAGCGCGGCGGCTATCTTGCCTCTGGCTGCGCGGGCCACGACGACCATCGAGATCGGCTCCTGCATCTTCAATCCCTATACGGTCAACCCGGCGGAGCTGGCCATGTTCGCCGCCACCATGGACGAGGTGAGTGGCAACCGCTTCAACCTGGGGCTGGCGGCAGGGGCCGGCGAGTTTTTGCAGTGGGTGGGGCTGCGACAGGAACGGCCCCTGGCGGCGATGCGCGAGACGATCGGGGCTGTGCGCCGCCTGCTGGCGGGCGAACCGGCTGACCTCGATGGCCGGTTTTTACAGTGGGGACCTGAAGCATACCTGCGCTTTCCCGCGCCGCGCGTGACGCCCATCTACGTGGGGGCCATGGGCCCGAAGATGCTGGCGCTGGCGGGCGAACTGGGCGACGGGGTGCTGCCGCTGCTCTTTCCGCCGGAGCACTACTTTAATGTGAAGCCGTTGTTGGAGATGGGTATGGAACGGCGTCCGGGGACGCTGGGCGCGCTTGATTTTGCGGCCTGCATCTGGGTGTCGCTGGCGGAGGATCGGGAGGCGGCGCGGCGACCGCTGGCGCAGAAGGTGGCTTACTATGGGGCCAGTTTCAGCCCGTTGATTCTGTCTGAGCTGGAGCTGACGGCTGAGGATTTTGCGCCGATTCAACAGGCGCTGACGGTGGAGCGCGACGAGGCCAAGGCGCTGGCTCTGGTGGACGAGCGCATGTTGCGCGTGGGGGTGGTGGGCCGGCCCGCGGACGTCATCGCCCGGCTGGAACCGTTGGTGGAGGCCGGGGCGCGGCACCTGAGCTTTGGCCCGCCGCTGGGGCCGGATCCGCTGCAGGCTGTGGCGCTGTTGGGCGAGGTGATCGCCCACTTTCGCCCGGCACGGTCGCGCTGAGATGCTTCGCCTCGGCCAGATGGCCCACTCAGCATGACACGATCAGAAGCATGACGAAGGGGGATATTTGATGAGCGTCGATCATTACCGTTTTACTGTAGGCGAATTCGACTGTTATTCGTTCAGCGATGGACACTTCAATTACCCGCTCGACGTATTCTTCGCCAATGCGGATCGACCGGCGCTGGAGCGGGCGTTGCGGCAGCGTGACCTGCCTCTGGAGCATGTGACAACGCCATACGCCTGTCTGCTCGTCGATGGAGGCGGGCAGCGCGTGCTGGTGGATATGGGCGCGGGTATTTTGGGCCCTGATGAAGTGCACCTCTTTCCCTCGGTGGATAATTCGAACTCAGTGGCGGGCAGGATTGTGCCTAATATGAGGGCGGTGGGGATTAAACCGGAGAGTATTGACAAAGTGATTATCACGCACGCCCATCCCGACCACGTGGGCGGCGCGCTGGATGCGCAGGGCAACCTGCACTTTCCCAATGCGCGTTATTTCATGGCTGAGGCGGAGTGGGCCTTCTGGATGTCGGAGGCGGCGAGTGAGCGGGTATCAGCCAATCTACTGCGCATAGCGCGCAAGAATCTGGAGCCGTTGCAGGAGCAAATGAGCTTTGTGGGCCATGATTTCGAAATCGCGTCCGGCGTGCGCACCGTGGCTACGTACGGACACACGCCGGGGCACCTGGCGGTGTCTGTGACCTCGAACGGCGAGCGACTGTTGCACATCTCCGACGTGGCCCTGCACCCGCTGCACCTGGAACACCCCGCTTGGTATCCTGTGTTAGACCTGGACCCGGCGCAGGCGCGCGCCACGAGGCGTCGCGTCATGGATCGCGCAGCGGCGCAGGAGACGCTGCTGTTCGCCCATCACTTTGCGCCTTTTCCTAACATGGGATACGTGCGCAAGGTGGGGAAGGGGTGGCGGTGGGCGCCAATTGACTCCCACCGCCGCCCATAGGAGAGACGTCGTCAGCGCACAATAAACGGCAGGTTGATGACGCCGCCGCGGATGGTAGTTGTTACCGGCTTGCCAACGGCGCCGGCGCCTTCGGCGGAGGACGCGCCGTAGTGTGCGTTCACGATTTCGCGACCGCCGCCGGCTACCACGCGGAAGAAGTACGTGCGCGTTTCTTCGGGGTCCAATACCGGGATCTGCCAGCGCAACTCATCACCGGTCAGCTTGCCGCCGCTGCTGGCGCTGCCGGCGACGTAATCGCCGTTCGACGGCAGCGTATCCGTAATCACCAGGTCGGTGGCCTGCTGACCGCGGTTGGTGAGGCGGATGGTGTAGAGCAGTTCCTCGCTCACGTCAACCGGATCCGGCGAGGCCGACTTACTGATCTGTAGCACCGGATCGTCGGTGATGTAGGCCACGGCGTCCACAACGACCGGTTCCAGGAGGGCCGCATGGGTGATCACCGCCGTGTTGGTCACCGGCCCTTCGTAGCCGGGATCGACGAGCACCGTCATGGTGATCGTCTCCTCGGCGTAGGCGTCGACGTCGCCCGTCCAGGCCAGACTGACGATGTCGCTCACTATCGCGCCCGCGCTGATCGCCGCGTCCCGCTGGTACGTGCTGACCTCCCACGGCAGGTAATCGTAGACCTCGACGTCGCTGAGAGCGACCGGGCTGGAGTTGACGACGTGCAGGGTGTAAGTCAGGAGATTGTGGGGACCGGGTCGGGCCAGGGTGGGCGTTACTTCCTTGTAGGAATCGATCAGGCCCACTTCCTGCACGGTCGTGGTCACGGGCCGCCCGGTGTTGGAAAAGACCGCTGTGCTCTCCGACTCATACCAGCGCGTGCCGTAGTCGTTATTGAGGATTTGCGTGCCGCTCACCAGGTCGCCATCAACGCGCACGGTGAACGACCGATTAATACTGTCGCCTGTGCTCAGCGCGGGCAGCGTCCAGGAAACGATGGTGCTGTCGCCCACCGTCTGGGCCACGCCCCCGTCGCTGGCGCTGACGAATGTGGTGCTGGCGGGGACGGTGTCTGTCAGGATCGGTTGCGGCGGGGCGTCAACGCTCAGGGCGCTGTTCCACACGCGGATGGTATAGGTCAACAGTTGGCCGCGCCCGATGGCAACGGGGGCAGACTTGAGGGGCACTAGGTTGGCATAATGGGTGACCTTGCCGGTCGCCGTGGCCGTGATCGGGGCGCCGGGCAGGTTGCTGTGGCTGTTGGTGATGACCACCGTCGCCGTGTAGATGGTGCCTTCCTCGCCGCCAATGGTGCTTTGACCTTCTCCGGTGGTGAAAGTGATCGTCTCGCCGAACGCAATATCCCCCTGCCACAGGTAGCTGACGCACTTGTCGCCGCACTCTGGCTGGGCCACGATTGCTCCCGTGTCCGGTATGATGTTCAGATCGTTGGCTGAAACGCTGATGCGATTAAAACGCAGCAGCGCCGAGACGTCGAGGGCGTTGCCGGGCCCCAGGTTTTCGATGGTCAGCGTGGGCGTCACCGGCCCGCCGCCGCCGCCGGGCTTCTTGGCGATGGGATCCACTTCCGCAGTGGCCAGGAATGCGGCTCCCTGCACGGTGCTGGTCAGGGGATGGCCCGCCTCGCACACCCCATTGCTGCAAACCTCATAGTCGCTGTTGACGACCTCCACGTTGGCCACGTCGCCCACAGAAACTACATAGGAGACTTGGGCCGACTCATTGCTGTCCAGACGGGAAAGGGACCACGAAACTTCACCGCTTCCCGGATGATAGCTATCCCCGCCGCTTACGTACTCCACACCGTCGGGCACAATGTCGGTCACCGTGAGGTCCGTAGCCGCAGAGCCCTTATTGAACACGGTCAGCGTGTACGTCAGCTCGCGGTTGGAGCCGGGAGGATCGGGCCACGTTTCTTTGTAGATAAAGAGGATGGGATCCACGACCGTTGTCGTGTAACTGTCGCCGGCGCTCAGCCCGGTTGCGGCGCTGGAGACGGTGTAATTGTCGTTGGTGATGATCGTGCCGCTGGGCACGTCGCCGACGTCTACCACGAACGTGAACTCGCTGCTTTCGCCGGTATCCAGGGTTACGTCGCGGTTCCAGGTGACCACGCCGCCGCTGTGCGAGCCGTCAGGGCCGGCGCTGTTGAAGGTGGTGTCCTCCGGCACCTCGTCGGTCACTTCCACCGGCAGGTTGTTAGCCGGCTGCCCCAGGTTGGTCACGACCAGGGTGTAGGTCAGCGGCTGGTTGGCGCCCGGTTTGGCGGGGGCCGAGGTCTTGCCGACGACCAGGAAGGGATCGTCGGTCACTACCGTTTCGGCGGTCACACTCAGCGGCTCGTCGAGTGTGCTGTGGGTGATCTCAGCCGTGTTGTCTACCGCGCCATCAAAGCCGGCATCGACATCCACGCTGAAGGAAACGATGACCGTCTCGTCAAAGCCGACATCACCCTGCCACTGTACTTCTCCGCCGGAGAATGTGGGTTGCGGATTGACGCTGGCGGCGGCGTCCCCGTTGTAACTGGTGTTGGCGGGGATGGGGTCGCTTAAGGCGACGCCCGTGGCCGTGTAAGCGCCGGTGTTGCGGATTTCGATCTCGTAATATAGCGTCTCACCGCCGCCGGCAGCCAGCGTTGGCGTCACCGTCTTTAGAGAGAGGCTGAGTTTGGCGTAGCCGTCGGGAGGCTCGATGGGGTCGGCGTGCGCGGTGGGGATTGTGTTCCGCGCGCCGAACAATACCGCGCCCAATAATAGCAGGCCGCCGAGTAGCGGTATGGTCAGGATAAGCGCTCGTTTTGCCTGTGCGGGAAGAGACCTGTGCATCATTTGCCACACCCTCCTGTGGACGCTGAAGCTACTATGGCGTTAACGGCAAAGCTACTATGATGAAGTGCTTCTCTTGTAACGTATAAGGCGATTGCCTTCCCGAGCACATAGGAAATGTGAGCCATGGGCGGGTGAACAGCAGGGCGAACGGCGCTTGAAGTACAGACCTGATCTCTGTCATATGACATTCTGCGAATCCTCCCCTGATATCCTTCACTTTTGAGGCGCAACTAAAGTCCCACGGCGAAACGGAACTTGAGCCCCATGGCAGCTCGGACATCCTGCGGTACTATTTGTGTAAGATTTCACAAAGTAATGTTCACGAGAGGAAGCCGATGAAAGTCCGGCGCTGTCCCGCAACTGTGACCTCCGTTTCGATGGAGGAAGCCAGATACTCTCAAGCAGATGTGTTCTCGAGGATTGGAAGCGCTGCACTGCGGTGCGGCGCTTTCTGTTTTATCAAAAGATAGGAGAGATCAAGATGAGTGAGCGCAATGAAGAAAGAGGCGGCGTCTCACGGCGAGACTTCCTCAAAATGGCCGGCCTGGCCGGCGCGGCGGCTTCCGCCGGGGGGCTCGTCGGGGCAGGGATTGCTGCCGGGAGCGATCCAAAATCGTATACCGGCTGGGAATCCTTCAACCCGTCCACGCAGTTTTTTGACAGGAAACCGTTTGAGTTCGCCGGCCCGGCCCACCCCGTGATCGGCGAGGCGCGCCGCCCCAGCCACATGACCGATTATGTCTTCGGGCGCGTGGCCACCTTCGAGGCGGCGACAGAGGCCAATCCGCAGTGGACGCTGGACGACCCCATCGAGGAGCTGGGCGTACCCGCGCCGCTGGTGGCCTTCTACAAGGAGTTCCCGGAGCGGCTGGAGTGGGACTACCGCACGTTCAAGGAGACGATTCCCAACAACCTCAAGGACCGCGAAACGTACGGTAATTACTACCTCCTGGCCGAGGCGTACTCCGTAGGCTTCTCCAGTATCAGGGGCAACCTGCCCAGTCCGCAAAGCCCGCCCGAAGAGTCGGACTTTGAGGGGCTCCGGGAGCAGGCTCCGTTCAAGAGCCCGGAACTGGCCGCTGAATTCATCAAAGAGATGGCGCACCGCTATGGCGCAACGCTGGTGCGTATAACCAAAACGAACTCTGACTGGCTCTACTCCGAAGGATGGCGTGGATGTCCTGAGGACTATGATTACTCCCAGATGCCTGAGCATTGGGAGTACGGCATTGTCCTGGCAGTACCGATGGAGTGGGACATCGTTATGGGCAGCCCGCAATCTTCCACGAGCTACGATGGTTACAACCGGGTGTCGATGGCGGCCCTGCGTATAGAAGGTATGCTCAAGTTCCTGGGCTATCCGGCCCGCTCGCACACTCCCTTTACCAACTACGACCTGATCGTCCCGCCCCACGCCGTGGAAGCGGGCATGGGCGAGGTGGGTCGCACGGGCTACTGCATCACACCCGAGTTGGGCGGCAACGCGCGCATGGCCATGGTTACGACCAGCCTGCCCATGGAAATCGACAAGCCCATCAACTTCGGCGTTGAAGAATTCTGCAAGAAGTGTAAGCTGTGCGCCGAATCGTGCCCCTCGGGCGCCATCTCCATGGCCGACAGCCCAGACGGCATGGTGCTGCGCGGTTACGAACACTGGTACATCAACAACGGCGCCTGCTACAACTTCTGGCGCGAGACGATGGGCGACATGGGCTGCCGTCTGTGCGTGGCCACCTGTCCTTACAGCCGCAAGGACAACTGGATTCACAACATGGCCCGCACCGTGGATCCCCGCGACCCCACCGGCGTCACCAGCAGCGCCTTGCTCTGGATGCAGAAGAACTTCTTCGACTATCCGGACGCAATCGAATACCGGCGTCCCGCCGAGGGCGGGCGCTTCGCCGGCTTCCGGCCGGAGCCGCCCTACCTGGAAAGCGCGAAGTATCTCGACATTGACGTAGTGAGCCCGCACGAAGGAGCGTAAGATGTTTTTCAATGGACCTTTATTCTGGTTTCTCCTGGGCATCGTCACCGTCGTCGCCGGCGTGGGTTTCAAAGCCTTCGCCGAGGACCGCGGCTGGGCGCTGTCCTGGTGGAAGTGGCTGCTGGCCATCGTGTGGTACGGCATCTTCATGACCAGCTTTTTCACCCTGGGCACGTTTCTGGGTGAGTTCTATGAAAGCGGCGCGGCCTGGAGGCTGTTCGCCCTGGGTATGTTCATCAGCCTCGTCCTGGGCGTGGGTCTGTGGCGCGTTCTATCGATGAACCCGCAACCCGCCGAGGCGCGAGTTGTATCTGAGTAGTCTACCTAGTAGAGGGGGGGAAGGAACGCAGCCTTCTTCCCCTCTTTGCGGAGTATCGATGGCAAAGCAGAAGAGAGCACACCTGAAGGAACGTCTGAAAGAGCACCGGCGCTTTTTGCAGGAGGCGCAGGCATCGAACATGGTCGAGCACATTTGCGTTGCGCGCACCGATCTGGGCCTGACCCTCTTTCAGCTGAAGAAATATGCAGAAGGGCTGGAGGAATTTGACGCGGCGGCGGAGCTGGCGGCGACGACGGACGACGCGGACCTGCGACGGCTGGTTCTCAGCCGCAAGATGCTGGCTCTGCAGGAGGCGGAGCGGCTGCCGGACGCCTATAAGGTGGCGCTGGAGATCGTGCAACTGGCCGAGACCCACGACGACGCGGGGATGAAGTGCGACGCGCTTCTGAGCCAGGGCCAGATCCTTCTGGACTCCGGCGAGCCGATTATCGCCGTGGAACGGTTCCAGGAGGCGCGCGAGCTGGCGTTGGCTCTGAACGATACGCGCCGCGAGATGAATGTCACCGGGACCATGGGCCAGCTGGCGCTGGCGACCGGCTCCGTGGACCAGGCGCAGGCCTATTTCGACAAGGCGCTGCGGCTGGCGCGGCAGCTGGGCAATCGCGAGGCGGAAGCCGGATTCCTGGGCAACCGGGCCCTGATCGTGGGCTGGTTGGGCGACCACCGCGAAGCGGCCCGTGATTACGAACAGGTGCTGGCCTATCTGCAGGAGATGGGCGACGAGGCGTCTATCATTCAGGCGCTGCGCCATCTGGTCCAGGAGTACGGGGAGCTGGGCCAACACGAGCGCGTAATCGAGTACGCCCGCCAGGGCATCGCGCTGACAGAAAACGACCCCGGCGACGAGCTGTTCACCTTTTATGAAGCGTTGATTCTGGCGCTGTACCAGGCGCAGCAACCGGTGCAGGCCGAAGCAGCCACGGAAGAGGCTATCGCTCTCGCCCGCGGCAGCGGCGACCGCAAGCGACAGGTTGACTTCCTGGTCAGTCTGGGCGAGTCTTATCTGCTCTCGGGGATGCCGGAGAAGGCGATTGCCGCCTACGAAAAGGCGCGCGCCGGCGCCGTTCGCCTCAGCCGCCGCTGGGACGAAGCGTACCTGACGGGGCGCATTGGCGTGGCCCTGGCCGAAGCGGGGCGCCTGCCGGAAGCGCTTGAATATCACGAACGGGCCGTGGCTCTGGCGCGCGAGCGGGAGATTCCGGAGCTGGAAGGCGAGCAGCTGTCGATGCTGGCGCTGGCCCACCTGGACAGCGCGCGACGCAACGGCGCAGATGGTGATGGAAGCGGGCTGATGCAGGCGGAGCACGTGCAACGGGCCCGCGAGCACGCCCGCGCTTCGCTGGCCTTATACAGTGAGGCCGGGATAGAAGATGGGGCAGCCAGGGCGCGCCGGCTCCTGGAGGAGATCGGCAGCCTGGTCCCCCAGTAGGAACGATATGTCACGACGAGAACGAATGAGGCGAATCGAACGGATTGTCGCGCTGTTGGCCATCGCCAGCCTGGTGGTGGCCTGGTTTGTGGGCCTGGCCCTCAACCGCAGCGATGTCACGCCGTTTCTGGCCCAGGCGCTGCCCGCCGCGGAGGCGTTCGAGCCCCTGGGCGACGAGATGTACGCGGCCTACAACGGCCACGAGCCGATAGGGTACGTGGCGTTGGGCGAGGCCGAAGGGTATGGCGGCCCCATGAGCGTGGCCGTGGCCGTCGACCTGGAGGGGCAAGTTGTGGGCATGGCGGTGGTGGAGCACCGCGAAACGCCCTCCTTTTTCCAGCGCGTGGTGGACGGCAACTTCATGGGGGCCCTGACGGAAAAGGCTTATGACGAGCCGTTCCGGTTGGGCCAGGACCTGGACGCCGTGACCGGCGCAACATACACCTCGCGCGCGCTGGCCGAAGCCACGTTGCAGGGCGCGCAGCAGGTGGCGCGCCGGCAGCTGGGCATGGCGGTGCCTGAGCCGGAACCGCCGCCGATCCAGTTCGGGCTGCCGGAGCTGACCGTGCTGGCCCTCTTTGGCGCGGCCTACGTGGGCCACCGGCGCGGTTTCAAATACACGAAGCAGGTGCGCTGGGCCACGCTGATCGTGGGCCTGATTGTCCTCGGCTTCTGGTTGAACATGCCCCTCACGCTGTCGAAGATCAACTCCTTCTTGCTGGGTTACTGGCCCGGCTGGCGTACGGGATTGTACTGGTATCTGCTGCTGGGCGGCGTCTTTCTAGTGGTTGTGGCCGACAACAAGAACGCTTACTGCAGCTGGTTCTGCCCCTTTGGCGCGGCGCAGGAGTGCATGGGCGCCATCGGCGGGGCCAAAACCGCCGGCCCGCCTCGCAAATATCGCCGGCACTTCAAATGGGTGCAGCGCGGGCTGGCCTGGTTGGCCATCATGCTGGCCTTCCTTTTCCGCAACCCGGGCATCTCCAGCTACGAAGTGTTCGGCACACTGTTTGACTTCACCGGATCGGGCGTGCTCTTTGCCCTGCTGGCCATTGTGCTGGTGGCCTCGCTTTTCGTGCGACGCCCCTGGTGCAGCTATCTGTGCCCGCTGGATCCCATATATGAAATAATTCGCCTCGTTCGAGGCTGGGTGTTAGAACTATGGCACAAAAGAAGAACAAAAACCGCAACCTCATAGAGATGGTGGTCCTGATCATCATCATCGTCTGTATCGCGCTGGTGTTGATCGAACTTTACAGCAACCTGCCGCTCGCCTGAGCGGTCAGACGGAGCGACTGTTATGGAGCGCATGACGCGACGTGATTTCTTGAAGATTATCGGCCTGACGGCGGGCGGCGCCGCGGCCTGGAAACTGGGTATCGAACCGCGGCTGGCGGACCTGGCCGAGGTATCGGTGAGCCGCACGCTGATGGGCACCGTGGTCAATCTCACCGTGATTGGCGAGGATCGCCGCGCGGCGGAAGCGGCCGTGGCTGCCACCCTGGACCACATGAGCGCGCTGGAGGCCGTGCTCAGCCGCCACCAGGCGCAGAGCGAGCTGTCCAGGCTCAACCGCGACGGCGCGCTGGACAACGCCAGCGGGCCGCTGCTGGACGTGTTGCAGCAGGGGCGGCAGGTCAGCGAGCAGACGGGCGGCGCCTTTGACGTCACCGTCAAGCCGCTGCTGGACCTGTACCAGGCCGCGCAGGGCAACGGCGCGCTGCCCTCCCGCCGCCAGATCAGCCTGGCCTTGCCCCTGGTGAACTATCGGCAGTTGCAGCACAGCGGCTCTCGTCTGGCATTTGCTCACGAGGGCATGGGCGTGACGCTGGACGGCATCGGCAAGGGGTACATTGTGGACCAGGGCGTGACCGTCTTGCGCCGGCGTGGCTTCTCCAACGTGCTGGTAGAGGCGGGCGGCGACCTGATGGCGTCGGGGGTCCGGGAGCCCGGCTCGGCGTGGACGCTGGGCGTGCAACCGCCGCGCGCCGGCGCCGGCGTGGTGGCCCGTTTCCGGCTGCAGGACAGGGCCG
>DATHSI010000197.1:0-16381 GCA_035464315.1 Candidatus Sulfomarinibacteraceae bacterium | reverse complement strand
CCGCCTACCTGGGTCATGCCAATGCCGAATTTTTGCGTGATGTACAGCGTGAGGAATGGGAACAACAACGCCCCGCCCAGGCGGTCAATGAACGTAGCCATCACCAACACCCAGAATTGGGCAGGATAGGCGCCAAACAGTGTACGGAGACGGGCCATCAGAAAACCCGTCCGGCCAATAGCATCATAACCTCATCCCAACCTTCCCCTACTCGCAGGCACGGAACAACCGTTTCCCGTAGAAAACAGACCGATTATACAAAGCCCCGCTCACCGGGCCAGCCACTGCGCAATTCAGCACAGAAAACGTTGGACAAATCTACAAACTTATCCTACAAACTCTCCGTGACCCTCAGCATTCGCTCCGTGGCCCTCCGTGTCACATTAGTTATCGCATACCCAACACGTAGCAGAAGGAGGCAACCAAAGTGCAACAAGATCCCAAAATCCAATTCGAAGTCCACGACCCCGACATTCTGGCCAACGCCCGCGCCATTCTCGACGCCGCCGGCTCGCCGCAGGAGATGGCCCAGGCCGTGGTCGACGCCGTGCAGCGCAACGAAGCGTGGCGCGGCAGGCGCTGCATCAACCTGCTGGCGCCGGAAGCGCCCACCAGCCCCACCGTGCGCCACCTGCTGGCCTCCGAAATCGGCACCCGCGCCGCCGAAGGTCACATCGGCCGTGTCAATCGCTGGTTCGCCGGCACCCAGCACATCGACGAAGTAGAATCCCTCTGCGTGGAGCTGCTCAAAAAGGCCTTCCGCTGCAACTACGCCGACCACCGCCTTATGGGCAGCATGCTGGGCAACCTCACCGTGTACCACGCCATGACCGAGCCCGGCGACCGCATCATGTCCGCCGCGCAACCGTTCGGCGGCCACTCCAGCAACCGCTCCGACGGCCCCGCTGGCACGCGCGGCCTGGAGATTTACGACGTGCCCTTTGACCCCGAACGGCTGGACGTCGATCTGGACAAATTCGCCGAAGAAGCGCAACGCATCCGCCCCAAACTGGTCGTCATGGGCATGTCCATGACCCTCTTCCCCCTACCCGTGCGCCAGATGAGCGAAATCATCGCCGATTGGGGCGGCAGGCTGGTCTACGACGGTGCGCACCAGGCCGGGCTCATCGCCGGCGGACAGTTCCAGGACCCGCTCAACGAAGGCGCCGTAGTGCTCACCGGCTCCGCAGGCAAGACGTTCAGCGGCCCCCAGAGCGGCATGATCATGTGGAACGATCCGCAACTCACCGAGCCGCTCACCGAGGCCATTTTCCCCGTCCTCGTAGCCACGCACCAGGTCAACCGCGTAGCGGCGCTCGCCGTCTCCGCCGCGGAAATACTGGCCTACGGAGGCGTCTACATGGCCCAGATCGTGAAAAACGCCCAGGCCCTGGCCCGCGCCCTGGACGAACGCGGCATCCCCGTGCTGGGCAAGAATCGTGGCTACACGAAGAGCCACCAGGTGATCGCCGACGTCGGTAAATTCGGCGGCGGCCTGGATGTGGCTCACAGGCTGGCCGAAGCCAACGTGATCACCAACAAGAACCTGATCCCCAGCGACGGCGCCCACGATTGGGACCGGCCCAGCGGCCTGCGGCTGGGTACCATCGAGATCACGCGCCTGGGGCTGCTGGAAAAAGACATGGAGACCATCGCCGGCTTCATCGCCCGCGTCCTGATCGAAGGCGAAGATACTGCCGCGGTGCGCGCCGACGTGGAAGCGTTCCGCCTGCCCCTACAAACGTTCTACTACAACTTCGACCACGGCTGGCCCCCCACCCTGGCGCGCGATGGCGACGAATAGCCGCCCGTTCCCTTCCGGCCGTTCATTCTTCGCCGGCGGCGACAACCGGCGCCGGTTGTCGCCGCTCGCTCTGAGGCAACGTCTCGCGCATGACCCCGGCGACGACAAAGCCCGAGAGCAACGTCAGCGCGCCGATGGCGCCGATGGCGGCGCCCATGCCCAATAGATCGGCCAGCACGCCCGCCGCAATAGCGCCCACAGCGTAGCCGCCATCCCGCCACAGACGGTAGACGCCCACAGCCGTTCCCCGCCACTGCGGGTGCGCCACGTCGGAAATGGCCGCCAACAGCGTCGGATAGACCATCGCCGTGCCCAACCCCAGCAGAAATACGCCCAGGAACCAGGCGGAAAAAGCGCGCCCGCTAACCAGGAACCCGATGCCGCCCGCCTGCACCCACATACCGCTCGCAATCAGCCACTTACGCCCCACTCTGTCGCTCAGGGCGCCTGTAAAGAGCTGCGCCACGCCCCACACGCCCGGGTAGGTCGCCGCCAGAATGCCAATCCGCTCCACGGAGACATCGAAGCTGACCAGGAACAGCGGCAGCAGGCCCCAGACCATGCCGTCGTTGAGGTTGTTAACCATGCCCGCCTGGCTGGCGGAGAAAAGGGTCTTGTCTTTCCAGCTGGTCAGCAACAGGACCTCGGCAAACGACGGGCGGCCATCCTCACCTGTCCTGTTGCCATCCTGCTCCGCTTCCAGTCTGGCATAGGGCTTCGTCTCGCGCACAAAGAAAAGTGAAAACAGGAGGCCCAGCACGGCCAGCGCCAGCCCCGGCACAAAGGGAACCGGCCGCAGCCCATACGCCGCCGCCAGGTAGCCGGTGCCCAGCGCCGACAACGACACAGCGAGGTACCCGGCAAACTCGTTGAGCCCCATCGCCAGCCCGCGCTGCCGGGGCCCTACCAGGTCGATCTTCATGATCACCGTCGTCGACCAACACAGACCCTGGTTGATCCCCAATAAGACGTTGGCGAAGATGATCCAGCCCCAACTCGGCGCAAAGATAATCAGCAACGGCACCGGCAGACCCACCAGCCAGCCGGCGATGAGAATCCGTTTGCGCCCCCAGCGGTCGCCCAGGCCGCCGGCGAACAGATTAGCCAGCGCCTTGACCACGCCGAAGCTGACGATGAAGGAGAGAACCGCCGCGCGCGAGACCAGGCCGAACTCTTCCTCGGCGATCAGCGGCACCACCGTGCGCTCCAGCCCCACCATGGCCCCCACAAAGGCGTTGACGATGACCAACAGCGTGAACTGTTGCCAGTTTGCGCGCAGACCGAGACGAACCATCCTCAGCTTCCCTGCTCCACCGCGTAGCCCGCCTGCCGCCACTCCGCGACCCCTTCCTCAAGGCGCTTTACCGAGATGCCTCTTTCCGCCAGCAACGCCAGCGCCTCATCGGCAATCACGCAATAAGGACCGCGACAGTAAGCGACCACGGTCTTGTCCGCGGGCAGCCTGTCCAGCCGCTTTTCAAGCTCTTCCCGCGGGATAGAAATGGCCTGCGGCACGTGCCCGGCCTCGTACTCCACCTCCGGGCGCACGTCCAGCAGCACGACCTCATCCCGCGCCAGTCGCTCCTGCAACTCCGCCGCCGAAATCGGCTCAAACTCGTGACGTCGCCGCCGGTAGGCATCCAGCGCCCGTTCCACTTCTGCATTTTGCTGCGCCGCCACCGCCCGCAATTCCAGCCATAGGCGAGCCACCGCGGGATCCGCCAGCCGGTAACGCACGTACAGCCCTTCCCGCTCCCCGATCACCAGCCCCGCACGCTTCAGCCGTTGCAGATGCTGCGACGTATTGGCCACACTCATGTGCGCTTCCTGCGCCAGCTCCTCCACCGTGCGCGGCGCCTGCACCAGCAGATCCAACAACTCCAACCGGTGCGGATTGGCCATCGCCGCGGCGACGACAGCAAACTGTTCGTAAAGTCGTTCTTTCGCCTCTCGCGTTTCTGCTTTTGGCTCATTCGTCATATCTGGCCCTCTATCGAACAAGTATTAAATAGATTACTTGAATAATAAAGCGCCAGACACACTTTGTCAAGCAAAAAGCGTTGGGACCGGCGACTTAACCGGCCCCAGAACTTACTACTCTGCCGGCCGTAGGAACGTCACGATATAAGCGTGCCCCACGCCCTGACCTGCAAAATCGAGACCCACCGCCGTCAGCATGTACTCGCGCAGGCCATCGCCGTTCAGATCCCCCAGAGGCAGGGCGTCCACGCCCAGGTTATCACCTGCCACCGCGCCACGGGCATCGTGTAATCTGCTCCCATCCAGGCCGGAGTAGAGAGAAACGCGCCCGCCTTCAGGCGTCCCAGCGCTGGAGGTCCAGGCCCCGACGAGCAGATCGTCGCGCCCGTCGCCATTCACGTCCGGAATGCCCCGCCCCGGGCCTAACCCGGCGCCCGGCAGTTGCGGTCTAATGGTCAGAACCGGCGTCCCATCTACGCCCGCGTAGACGTAGGCCCGGCCGTCGCCGCCCAGCGCAGCGTAATCGCCAACGTAAATATCCTCCAGGCCGTCACCATCCGTGTCCCCCGCGCCGCTGGCAAAGAAACGGCCAAAGGTACGCGCGCCGCCGGGCTCTGTGGGCGCCAGGGTGTGGATAACCGCGCCGTCGGCGCCGGAGAAAACGTAAGCACGCCCGTTACCGCCGTCGGCGCCGCTCGCCGCGACCACCACGTCCGGCACACCATCGGCGTTCAGGTCGGCCACCTGGCCCGCGCCGCTGCCCAGCCCGTCGCCACTGCTGAAGCCGGCTTGCGTCCACAGCACCGAGCCATCCCGTCCTGAAAAGATAGTCACTCGTCCGGGAGCATCCTGCACCGACTGCTGCGCGCCGTCGAACTCCGCCGCCACCAGCACGTCGTCATAGCCATCGCCGTTCACGTCCCCGGCGCCGTTGACGGAAGCGCCAAAGCGCGCTGCAGGCGCGCCACGCCACTCGTGTAAAACGCTGTGGTCCGCACCAGAGTAGACAATGGCCCGGCCGGCAATACCCAGTTGAAAGATACCCGGTGCGCCGATGACGTAATCCGGTGTGCCGTCATTATTCACGTCCCCGGCGTCCCCGCCACTATAGCCCAGCCACTCAAACGGCTCGCCGGTATGCGTGGCCAACAGCGCCCCAGAGGCGCCGTCATAGACGTAGGCCCGCCCCTGGTGCGTCATAAACGATTCGTAGAAGGGAGCTGTGATCAGGTACTCGTTGACGCCATCGCCGGTCAAATCGTCCAATTGTGCGCCGATCCAGCCAAAAGAGTCGGAGACGTTTTCCCCATCGTGCTGCCGCACCACCCGCACGTGGCGCTCAACCAGCGGCTTCGAGGCTTCCGGCGCGGCCTGCGGCGGCAGATCCGGCGGCCCGGCCGGCATCCGCCCTGGATACCCGTCAGCCCGCGCGCTACGAGCCAGCGCCGCTGCCATCAGCAGCACGCCGGTCAGAACAAAAGTTGAGAACAGCCATTTTTTCCGAGTGCGCATTATTACCTCCTTGCGGTTCACAGTAAATCCGCTCAAAAGGTAACGCACCCCGTTCGCTCAGGCTGTCAAATTCTTGCTCATTTCCTGCACCCACTGGCCGGTGGCCGTCTCGCGCACGGCAGAGGGCGTCACGCCGAACGCCTGGCGGAAGGTCTGCGTGAAATGGCTGTGGCTGGAATAACCCAGCTCGCCGGCAATAGTGGCCACGTCATCCGAGCCGTCCAGCAACTGCTCCAGCCCCGCGCGCAGGCGCAACTGGTTACGATACTGGTGAATGGTGCGGCCTGCCTCCCGGCGAAAGACGCGGCACAGGTGATAGGGCGAGGCGTAGACGGCATCGGCTATCTCGGGCAACGTCAGCCCTTCGTCGAAGCGCGTGGCCAGCAGGGCCTTTACCTCACGCGTCAACGCCGCATGTTCCTTTCGCGTCTCCTCGCTCTCTGCTGCCGGTCCCCGCCGTGGATACAGGCAGCGTACCACCCGCTCCAGCAGCGTCAGGGCCAGTTCCTGGACGTACAGATCGTCCGCCGTATCTTCTTCCTGCAGATGTGCTACTAACACCCGTTGCATCAGATACGTCTGTGCGTCGACAGGCGAGTGGGTGCGGCTGAAAGGCCGCTCGGGCCGCTGCATCGCCCGCGGCTCCTGCTCCTGCAGCGCCTGCAGCAGAACCGGGGGTTCATAACCAAAGTAGACGCAGTTGTCCCCCTGCTCCGACAGCTTCTCCCGTTCGTACGTCTGGCCCCTGTTGTAAAGCATGACCACGTTGGGATCGGCCACCACACGCTCCTGCCCCGTATGCCGGATATAAACGCCGCTGCCAGGAAAAACCACGTAGTGGCCCAACGCGCGCCGGTCCTCGCGAAACAGGGCGTGCCAGGGCCGGCACCTGAACAGCCCCACGCGCGCCGGTGCAGCGTCCACCAGGACACGGTTCAGGGCTGTCCCAAGAGTTTCGTTAGAGTTCATCGCGGCCTCGTTACTGGCATCGTCTGCCGCAATTATAGCACATGGGGGAAACAGAGTTGCCGCAGAGGGCCGCCGGCGCTACCCGTCCCGAAGCTCCACGGGCCGCGCCGGACGCTCGTTCACGATAAGCTGAAACACATCAGGACGCGCATAGTGGCCCACCGCGTCAAAGTCAAACTTGCTGCGCGCTACTTCCGCCAGGTCCAGATCGGCGAAGAGGATTCCTTCCTCGCCGTAAAGCGGACCAGCCACGTAGTCGCCGCGCGGCGACACGATGGCGCTCCCACCGCGGCACATCTCCTCTGGCAGGTCACGCAGCTCCCCCACCCCCTCCAGGTCCGTGGGATACATCGCTTTCGTCACGTACTGGTTGCAACCCAGCACGAAGCAACGTCCTTCGCAGGCAATGTGCTGCAACGTGGCCTGCCAGCTATCGCGGCTGTCGGCCGTGGGCGCCAGATAAATCTCTACCCCCTTGCCGTACATCGCCGCCCGCGCCAGGGGCATGTAATTCTCCCAGCAGATCAGCCCGCCCACTTTGCCCAGCGGTGTGGGCACCACCGCCAGCGTACTGCCGTCCCCCTCGCCCCAGATCAGCCGCTCCGACGCCGTCGGTTTCAGCTTGCGGTGCTTGCCCAACAGGCGACCGTCGGGCCCAAAGTAGAGCAGCGTGCAAAAGAGCGTACCCCCGCTGAATTCAGAGTCGCGCTCCACGACGCCAATGGCCAGGGTAACCTGGTGCCGGCTCGCCGCCTCGGCCAACGCCGCGGTGATCGGCCCCGGCACGTCCACGGCGTTGGCCCAGTAGCGCTGCCACGTGCGCCGCCCGGCTTCGCTGCGGCTGCCGACCACGGCGCCAAAGCTCAGGCCGCGCGGATAGGCGGGAATAAAGGCTTCGGGAAACAGCACAAGCTGTGCCCCGCCCGCCGCCGCCGCCGCCAACAATTCACACGCTTTTTCCGTCGTGGCCTGGGCGTCAAAGAGTACGGGCGCCGCCTGCACCACACCCACACGCCCCTGCGGCAAGCTCTCTGGCATCTTCTATCGCCCTCCCAACACCCTCAACGCCGTCAAGGCGTAGACCTGCGCAGCCTCTACCACTTGTTCCAGGCGCACGTGTTCGTTGGCCGAGTGACCTACGTCGGGGTGGCTGGGGCCAAAGATGACCACCGGGATGCCGTCGCCGGCGAAAAAGCGTCCGTCACTGCCCTGATTATATCCGGTCAGCGGCCGCGGCTCACCTGTCACGTCACGCAACGCCTGCTGCATGGTGGTCACCAGCGGATCGCGCGCGTCGGTCTCATAGGGCATCCCGCTGCTATAGAGCACGGTCAGCTCGTAATCCACAGACGCCACCTCGCGGCCGTAACGTTGCAAGAGATGGTCCAGCTCGGCCATAATCGTGTCCATGCTCTCGCCGGGCGGCGCGCGCCGGTCCAGCGTCACGCGGCACACCTCGGGCACCATGTTCGTCTTCAGACCGCCCTGGATGGTGCCCACATTCATGCTCGACGGCGGCAGGTAGGGATGCGTACGCTCGGCCAGCAGCGGTCTGTACTCCCGCTCCAGAAACTGAATGACGGCCGCCATCTGCACAATGGCATTGGTCCCGTTCCAGGGCATGGCCCCATGCGCCGCCTGGCCGTAAACCACCAGCTCCACCCAGTTGATGGAGCGTTCGGCCACCGCCACCTGGTTGTCCGTCTGCTCGCCCACGACGAGCATGTCAGGCCGCAGCCGTCTGCTGTCGCGCAGCCACTGCGCCCCGTGCGCGCCCAGCGACTCCTCGTCGGCCACCGGGTTGACGATCAACGTTCCTTCCAGACGCGCGCCGGCCCGTTGCAGCGCCGCGGCGGCCATCACCTGCGCCGTCACACTGCTCTTGTCGTCGCCCGCGCCGCGCCCGTACAACACGCCCTCCACGATTTCGCCGCCGAAGGGATCATAGTCCCAGGCGTCGGGGTCCTCGATGGGCACGGTGTCAATGTGCGCGTTGAAGGCCAGTTGCGGACGCTCCTGCCGGCCGGGCAGCGTGGCCAACACGCTGGGACGCTCAGGTAGATCGGCCACGATCTCGTGCGCGATTCCTTCGCGCTCAAACAGCGCCGCGCAGTAGCGCGCCGCCTGCACACAATCGCCGGGCGGATATGTGCTCTTGATGCGCACCAGTCCCTGTAGAAACGACGCCACCTCTACGGGGTCAATACAGTTCAGGACGCGCGCCTCGAAGCTAGTAATGGACATCCTGCAGCCTCAGGCAGGCACGCCTTCCGGCGCCGGTTCGGCCTGCAGTTTCTCCCACTGCTCCGTCTGGAAAACCTCATCGTAGCCCTTGAACGGTTTCAGCTCCGGGAACTTGTAAGTGTTGGCCTTGCTCGTGCGCTTACCCAGCCGCACCAACGACTCGGCCATCTGTACCGAAGCGCGCACCGAATCGACCACGGGAATGCCCAGCTTCTCCTCCAGCTCTACGTCCAGGCCGGACATGCCCGCGCAACCCAGAGCAATAGCCTCGGCTCCCTCTGCGATCGCCTTGCGCCCGGCGTCCTCCAGCGTGTTACACGCTGCTTCGCGCAGGTGCTCGGTGTCCGCCACCGTCAGGTCCGTGGTGAAGACGCCGATGCAGCGCTCCGTGGGTCCGATGTGGAACCCGGTCTTGAGCACCGCCTTGCCTACAAAATCCTTGATGCGGTGCAACACCGTAGCTACGGCCCACTTGGCCGCGATCATATTACACACGTACATACTGGCTTCGGCAATGCCCACCACCGGCTTGTCCGTGATCTCCCGTGCAGCTTCAATGCCCGGATCGCCCCAGCAGGCGATGACGAAAGCGTCGTAATCGTCTTCGTTTTCCAGGATCGCCTTGAGGATGCCGGGAATCGCCAGGTAATCGTCGTAATACGTCTCGATAGTCAGCGGCCCTACCTCCGGCGTGACCGTCACCACCTCGACGCCGGGGCTGGCGGCGCCGTTGGCCTCGCGCCGGATGCCCGCTGTCATTTCCTCCATCGTATTGCCGTTAATCACCAGAATTCGAACTGTCATTGTCGCCTCCTTTCATAACAATCAACCGACGCCTCGCGGCACAGCGTAGGCAGCGCTGTTCAACCGCCGGCGCCGTCACTATGCCCGTCGCCGTCGCGCTGCACGCGCATCTCGCGGCGCAGCTCGCCGGTCGCTGCTTCGTCCACCGTCCACGCCTCGGCATCAATGACTACGCCATACTGCCGTCGCGCATTCTCCAGGCTGACGTATTCGTCGCGCACGTCGTCCAGCACCCGCTGCGGGTCCCGCTCCAGGGGATCGCCATAACCGCCGCCGCAGGGGCTCACCGTGCGGTACGTCTCGCCCGTCTTTACCAGGCGCGAGGGGATCTTGGAAGGCAGATCTACAACCTCGTCGCTGTCCGCCGGGATGTACTGGAACGCGCCCGGTGTGCCTTCCTCGCCGCCAAAGACGCCCCAGGGCTCGTACTTGTTTCCTTCCCCTTCCAGCGAGAGGAACGAGTCGGCCAGGAATTGCATTTCGCGAATGGAGCCCAGGCCGCCGCGCCATTTACCCGGTCCGGCCTTGTCCTCCACCAATTCATAGCGAGTAACGCGCAGCGGGTAGTGGCTTTCGATATCTTCGATGGGGTTATTCCGCGTGTTGGCGAAAAGGGTGTCGACGGCGTCCATGCCATCTTTGCCATACCGCCCGCCATAGCTACCCTCGGTGATGTCCATGTACACCCAGTAATTCTCGTCCACCACGCCGCTGTAGGCCGCTACCTTCAGGTTGCCGATGCCCGCGCTGATGTTGTGCGGCGCGACCGGGGCCAATGCCTTCATCACCGTCGCCGAGATGATGTTCCCCGGGCAGAAACGGGCAATGACCGGCGCGGGATAAATCGGATTGGCCAGACAGCCCCTGGGCGCCGTGATGTGGATGGCCCGCGTCAGCCCGTCGTTCTGCGGCACGTACTCCATCAACGCCGAATCCAGCAGCACCGAGCGCAAGGTGACGTAGATGGCAATATCTACCGTGCCGATAAAGGGCATGTTGATCGGCTTGTTGGGCACCTGCGGCGACGTGCCGTCCAGGTCCACCGTCATCTCCTCGCCGTCAATGGTCACCGTGACCGCGATCTTCAGATCCTTCTCGCTCGGATCGTCGCTGTCCAGAAAACCGTCCAGGAAATCCTCGGCATAGTAGGTGCCGTCAGGCAGGTCCGCGATCACCTGGCGCATCATGCGGTCAGAGTAATTCATCAGCTCCTCGCTGGCTGCCAACACGTTCTCATAACCGAAGCGCTCGATCAGCGCCAGGTAGCGTTCGGCGCCCACGCGACAGGCCGCTACCTGCGCCTCCATGTCGCCCACCACCATGCCCGGGCTGCGGATGTTCTGGTGCAAAATGCGCCACACCTGGTTGTTGCGCCGCCCGTTCTCGTAGAGCTTGATCGCCTTGAACTGCAGCCCCTCAGCGTAGGCGTCCATGGCGTCCACAATGCCGCAACTACCGGGCGAAAGCGCGCCCACATCCAGGTGGTGCGCCGTGGTGAAAGAAAAGCCTACCAGCTCGTCGCCGCGGAAGATGGGCATGCCGATGCCGATGTCCGGCCCGTGGGACGCGCCGTAGTACGTGTGATTGTGCATGATCACGTCGCCGGGATAGAACTCCTCGTCCATTTCCTCCATGGCGCGGAAGATGCCCTGCAGATAGCCGGGAATGGGCCCCAACTGCAGGGGCGTGCTGATGGGGCATTCCGCCAGTTGGCGCCCCAGCGGGTCCAGAATAGCAGCGCCAAAATCCTCCGATTCGCGGATAATGCTGGAGTAGGACATGCGCGCCAGCTTGTGCCCCATTTCCAGCGCCACATTTTCCAGCGCGCCGCCAATGACCCGCGCCGTAATGGGATCAATGTCGGGTAAGGTAGGATTCGTAGCCAATAACGTATCTTTAGGCATGGTCATAATAGTTCACTCCTTCTAGCGAAGCCGCGAAGCCGCGCCTTCCTCACTGAGCCTTCAGTATAAGATTACCTGACGCCTGTACCCGCGCCGTCCAGTTCGGCGGCACGACCGTGGTCGTATCCTTCTGGTAGAGAATCGCCGGCCCGGCGATCAGCGACCCCGCTTTCAGGCCGTGCCGCTCGTAAAACCTCGTCTCAAACGGCTCCAGGGCGCCGTTGACGCGGAAGTACCCTTGGGCGCTCTTCACGTACGCTTCAGAACCGTCCACACCGCCGTCCTCGATGTTGCCCGCGCTCAGCTTGGGCATGCGCCCCACCCCCACCAGGCGCAGGCTGACCAATTCGATAGGATTCTCGGCAAAGTAATGACCGTACTCCTCTTCGTGGATCTCGTGGAAATTGTCCCAGATCTGGCTCACGTTCTCCTCCGTCACCTCGCCGTCGGGAATCGTCGCCCGCAACTCGTACCCCTGGCCCACGTAGCGGCAATCCGCGCTGCGTTCGATGACGATCTGCGAGTCGGGCACGCCGTCTTCGCGCAACTGGGCACGCACCTCCTCCTCCAGCGCCTGCAGCTCGGTGTTGAGCCGCGCCAGATCCATATCGGTGTTCAGCATAAACTGGTTGCGGATCTCGTCGTAGCGCAGGTCGGTCGTTAGCAGACCCATGGCCGAGTGGATGCCGGGATAAAGCGGCACCAGCACCTCGGGAATGCCCATCGACTGCGCCACCTCCGCCGCGTGCAGCGGTCCCGCGCCGCCAAAGGCCACCAGCGTAAAGTCGCGCGGGTCGTACCCCTTCTGCACCGTGCGCGAGCGAATGGCGTTGGCCATGTTGTTGTTGAGCACCGTCAGCACGCCCTCCGCCGTTTCGTACAGGTCCAGCCCCAGCCGGTCGGCCAGCGCCTGGATCGCCTCGCGCGCCTTCTCCGGATAAATCGTCATCTCGCCGCCCAGGAAATAGGCGGAGTCCAACCGTCCCAGCACCACGTTGGCGTCCGTAACTGTGGGTTCAGAGCCCCCCAGACCGTAACACACAGGACCGGGCGAGGCGCCCGCGCTGCGCGGTCCCACGCGAAAGGCGTCGCCCGCGTCCACATAAGCGATGCTTCCGCCGCCGGCGCCAATGGTATGCGCGTCTAGAATGGGCACCATCACCGGGTAGCCCGCGATCCACGTGTCGCGCGCGCTGGCCTCGCTGATGCCGCGCGGGGTGACGATGCCAATGTCGGCGCTGGTGCCCCCCACGTCGAAGGTAATGATGTAATTGCGCTCTTCCAGATGCGCGGCCCACTCGCCGCCCAACACCCCGGCTGCGGGACCGCTCAGCAGCAACGTAGCCGGTTTTTCCGCCGCCGTCTTGGTCGTGGCCACGCCTCCGTTGGAACGCATGATGTGCAGCTCGCTGCCCACCCCAGATTCCTCCAGGCGGCTGGCCAGTTTGTTCACGTAGTCCTTGACCTTGGGCCCCACGAAGGCGTTGATGCTCGCCGTGGTAAAGCGCTCGAACTCGCGGAACTGGGGAAAGATACTGGAAGAAGTGGTCACAAATGCCTCGGGGTAGATCTCCTCCACCATCTCCTTCACTCGCTCTTCGTGCTCAGGATTGACGTAGGAGAAGAGGAAACAAACGGCAATAGACTCCACGCCCTCATCCCGCAGCTGCATCACCGCCGCCTTGGCCTGCTCCTCGTCCAGCTCCTGGATCTGCTCGCCGCGCGGCCCGATGCGCTCGCGCACTACCTTGCGATGCCGCCGCTTCACCAGCGGCCTGTCCTGCCACGGGATTTCCTGCATAATCGAATAATGCTGTGGCCTCTGGTGGCGGGCGATATGCACGATATCCCGGTAGCCCTCCGTGGTGATCATACCCGTGCGCGCTCCCTCATACGTCAGCAGGGCGTTGGTCGCCACCGTCGTGCCGTGCATCAGGTAACCGATCTCCTCTACGCTGACGCCTGCCAGATCACAAAGCTGCTCAATGCCCGCCATCATGCCCACAGACGGATCCTCAACCGTCGTCGGCACCTTGTGGATAACCATCTGCCCGTTATCCAAATCGGCCAGAATAAGGTCCGTGAACGTACCACCAATGTCAACCCCTAGAAGCCTCATAAATAACCTCCATTAACTGATAAAGCCGTAAACGGCCGACTGCAGACCGCGGCTTAGTCCTGCAGACACGCTAGACCGCGGCTTAGTCCTGCGGACACGCCAGACGGCAGACAACCAACCTGCAAACGTGCAACCTGCAACCTGCCAACCAATAGACCAGGACACAAACACCCTATGACACGCCCTTCGGCCCCAACGTCTCCACCGCCATCCTCACATTCGGATCTAGCGGGAACAAAATCGGCATCTGCAGACCGGCGTCGCGGTAGGCGTCAATGCGCTCGCGGCACTCCGCTGCCGTGCCCGCCGCCGTCAGATAATCGACCACGTCGTCCTCGATGTGGCGCGCCGCCGCTTCCGGCCCCTCTCCGTTGAACGCCTCCCGCGTGCGGCTCACCAACTCGTCCGGCAATTCCGTTTCCTGGGCAATGTTGGGGAACAGGGATAGATAAAGAGCGATAAAGGCGCGCGCCCGATCTTTGGCCGTCTTCGAGTCTTCATCCACCGACACCACCACGGCGCCGCTGATGTCCACATCTTGCATCGTCTTGCCCGCACGCCGGGCGCCCACCTCCACGCGCTGCAGCGCCCGCTCCACGTACCTCGTGGGCAGGAAGGCGTTGAGCATCACGCCGTCCCCCTTCTCGCCGGCCAACTCCAGTGCCCGCGGGCCGGTCACGCCCAGGTACAGGGGAATGTGCTCGCGCAAGGGGCGCGTCTCCAGTTGCGCCCCCTTCACACAAATCGTCTCCCCCTCATAGTGCACCTCCTCTCCGCGCAACAGCGGTTGCACCACGTCAATCGTCTCCCGCAGCCGGGTCAGTGGTTTGTCAAAATCCACGCCCTGTGGCAGCAACACCAGCGGCGAGCCGGCGCCCAGCCCCATAATCACTCGTCCCTGCGAAATTTCATCCAGACCTACAAAACTGACGCCGATCAACACCGCCCCGCGCGTATAAACGTTGATGATGCCCGTCCCGATCTTGATCCGCGAGGTGGCCATGGCAATCGCCGCGCAGGGGGCGATACCGTCCCGCGTCATGCGCGTCTCCGCCACCCACACCGACTCAAACCCATTATCCTCCGCCAGTTGCGCCAGCTCCACCATCTGCGGCACCGCCGGCGCCCCTAACAACCCCAGACCAATTCGCCCATTCACAGACATACACACCACTCCTTCAACTTTGTGTGTGGGACACAGATGACACAGATCTCACAGAAAAAACAAACCAATCTCCGATCTCCAATCCCAATCTCCGATCTCCAATCCCCAGTCTCCGATCTCCAATCTCCACTCCCCCCTCACAACGCCACCCGCTGCCTCAACCGCGCATCAAACTTCCGCTCCACAAAGCGTCCCCACCCCGCCTCGCCACAAAACTCATCCTCTTTCATAACCACCCGGCCGCGCAGCATCGTCAGCACCGGCGCCCCGCGCACGCGCCACCCTTCAAAGGGATGCCAGCCGGCCTGCATGTAGCTGCTTTCCAGCCCCAACGTGCGCTCTGCCTGCGGATCGACCAGCACCAGATCGGCGTCAGAACCGGGAGCGATGAGCCCTTTGCGCGGATAGAGGCCAAAGAGGCGCGCCGGATTAGTGCTAGTCAGCGCAACCAGCCGCTCCACCGTAATACGCTCCTTGTGCACGCCTTCCGAGAACAACAGGGAGAGGCGCGTTTCCACGCCCGGCACGCCATTGGGCACCAAATTGAACGACTCGCTACCCCGCGCTTTGGACTCGGCGTCAAACGCGCCGTCGTCAGAAGAAACAGACCCGATCACGCCGCTGGCAAGCGCCTGCCACAGCACATCGCGGTCCGTCTCGGTGCGCAACGGTGGGCTCATGCACCAGTTGTAGCCATCCTCCTGTTCATAAATCGACTCGTCCAGCATCAGGTAGTGCGGGCACGTTTCGGCGTAAACCGGCCACCCCTGTCCCTGCGCCTGCTGAATTTCGGCCACCGCCGCCGCCGAGGACACATGGAAAAAGTACAGTGGCGCCCCCGTCTGACCTGCCAGCCGCGCCGCGCGGGCCACGGCCTCCGCTTCCGCCAGCGGCGGCCGGCTCAGCGCGTGGTAGCGGGCCGAGCGCTTATCATCGTCCAGAAATTGCGCCACCAGGTACTCGATCAGCGCGGCGTTTTCTGCGTGTACAATACCCACGCACGGCAAGTCACGGCTGGCGTTGAGCAACGTCAGCAGGCCGCCGTCGTCTACCATAAGGCCCAGGTTGCGGTAGGCCATGAACACCTTCCAACTGGCAATGCCCGCCTCAACAAGCTGGCGAAGCGCATGGGCCACACCGGGGTGCACGTCGGTAAATATAGCGTGGAAGCCGTAATCGACCGCCGGCTGGCCCTCTGCTTCCTCCAGCCTGGCCTCAATCGCCTCCATCACCGGCCGGCCCTTCTCCTGAAAGGCAAAGTCGATGAAAGTGGTGACCCCACCGGCCGCCGCCGCCACACTGCCCGTGAAGAAGCTGTGCCGCGTGACGGTGCCCATGAAGGGCATGTCGAAATGAACGTGAGGGTCGACCAGCCCGGGCAGCACCAACAGGCCGCCGGCATCGATCACCTCCCGAGCGTCGTCGCCGCCGTAATGGCTGCCCACGCCGACGACGCGCCCCCCATCGATGGCTACGTCGGCCCGCGCCTGGCCAAAGGCGTTCACCACTGTCCCGCCGCGCACTAATGTGTCAAACATAGTCTCTCCAGCTGAATCACCGTGAGACATCCGATTTTTCTTCCATACCGCTCGCACCGACAGCACGAAACAAAGGCGGACACACCTTCACCAACCAGAGCCGTCGAAAAATCGGATGTCTTCTCCTTGACAACGCTAACTCAAAGCAACAACCGGCTCTGATAAAGCACCAACACGCCGACCGCAACCGCCGCCGTCGTGCGCCAGCCCAGGCCAATCTCGCCCTGCAACAGGCGCAACAGGCGACCGATGCCATAGACCAGGCAGCCCGCGCCGATCAACATAGGCAACAACGCCGCCTGCTGCGCCGGGTCGTTTCCCCGCCACAATGCCCCGGCGCCG
>DATHSI010000196.1:0-13028 GCA_035464315.1 Candidatus Sulfomarinibacteraceae bacterium | reverse complement strand
AAACCTGCCAACCTGAAACTTGAAACCTGCCAACCTGAAACTTGAAACCTGCCAACCTGAAACTTGAAACCTGCCAACCTGAAACCTACAACCCGACCAAGAAAGGAACCCTGTAAGATCCTAATGCTAGCATAATCCCTGCTAGCCAAACGGCTGCATATGGCTATCGATGCCCGAATCCTTACAGAAACGCGCTCGGCACAAAGCCAATGACACTTCCATTTCGGGGCGGCCAACCATATCAGTCCTGTGACCGTCCTTTTATCAGCGACACAAGCCAACCAGAGGTGTGAGGGAGGTACCATGACCACATTAAGCGTGGTTATTCCGGCATATAACGAAGAAAGCGGCATCATCGAAATCGCCGAGCGCGTGCTCAGCGTGCGCCAGGCGCTGCAAGACGCCGGCGTAGAGCTGTGCGAGCTACTCGTCGTCGACGACGGCTCCAGCGACCGCACCGCCGAGCTTGCCGCGGCCATCGACGGCGTGCGCCTCATCCGCCACACCCGCAACCGCGGCTACGGCGCCGCACTCAAAACCGGCTTCCGCGAAGCGTGCGGCGACCTCATCGGCTTCCTCGACGCCGACGGCACCTATCCCCCCGAGCACTTCCCCGCCCTCTGCCAGGAAGCGCTAGGCGGCGCCGAGCTCGTCATCGGCTCCCGCATGGCCGGCGCCGAAAGCCAGATGCCGCGCACCCGCCGCCTGGGCAACCTCTTCTTCGCCACCCTGCTCAGCATCCTCGCCCGCCAATCCATCACCGACAGCGCCAGCGGCATGCGCGTCTTCCGCCGCGACCTCCTGCAACGCGTCTACCCCCTGCCCGACGGTCTCAACCTCACCCCTGTCATGAGCACCCGCGCCCTGCACGAAGGCATCCGCATGGTCGAAGTGCCCATTCCCTACAGCGAGCGCCTCGGCCGCTCCAAGCTCAGCGTCGTGCACGACGGCTCCCTCTTCCTGCGCTCCATGGTCTGGACCGCGCTCACCTACAACCCCGTGCGCATCCTGGGTCTACTGGGCCTCGCCGGCGTCGGCGTCGCCGTCGCCGTGCTCCTGGCCCTCATCACCGCCCGGCTCCAGGGCAGCACCACCCTCGCCCCCTGGCAGGTAGCCACCCTCTTCGTCGGCGCCGTCGCCGGCTTCAGCGGCGTCTCCCTCTTCGCCCTGGGCATCACCTTCAACTACCTCGTCTCACTCTTCTACCAACAACCCATTCGCCAGGGCCTTTTCGGCAAGCCACTGTTCAAAACGCCGCTCGACCGCCACTTTTGGTGGATGGGCGGCCTCGCCACCCTGGGCGGCCTCGCCATCGGCGGCGTCAGCCTGGCCCTCGGGCTCAACGGCTGGGAAATCGCCCGCCTCTGGCTCTACCTGCTCGGCAGCGCCATGCTGCTCCTACTCGGCGTGCAACTCGTCATCTACTGGGTGCTCCTACGCGTCCTCGACGAACTCAGCCGCCGCGAAATAGTCATCGAACAGGAGCTGGTGCGCGACATCACCGGCCCGGCCCCTGACCTCAAACCCGCAATGCAAACGGAGGCAGTACGTGTCTAACTCACAAAAACCCCAACGGCAGAAAAAACGAGCCACCAGCCCGCTCAGCCACAACCTGGGCACGCGCCGCGTGCCCAAATTGCGCACGGCCGACTTCCCCAACGCCGACGACATCGTGCGCCAGGGCCTGCAGGCCGAGCGCCCGCCCCACGCCGTCGACATCATGCTCGTCAATCCCCCCACCCCCGACGGCCAGCTCTGGATCCGCACCCAACACCGCGTCGGCCGCCGCACCCGCGAAAACATGGTCTGGCCCCAGGTCTCCCTGGCCCAGATGGCCGCCCTGCTCCACGACGCCTACACCGTCAAAATCGTCGACGCCAACGCCGAGCGCATGTCCTGGCCCCAATTCACCGACCTGCTGGATAAATACCAGCCCAAGTACTACATGACCCAGGTCACCGCCCCCACCCTCGAAAACGACATGTTCGGCTGCTTCCTGGCCCACGCCCGCGGCGCCAAAACCATCGCCTTCGGCACCCACGTCACCCCCATCCCCCGCGAAACCATGCGCGCCTATCCCGCCCTGGACTACGTCCTCGTCGGCGAACCCGACCTCACCATCCGCGACCTCATGGACAACCTCGAAGACCGCGTCGCCGAGCGCCCGCCGCACATCGAAAAGCTCTTCGACGACCACGACCCCACCTACAAACCCGCCCGCCCCCCCGGCGGCGAGCTGGACATGAACGCCATCAAGGGCGTCGCCTGGCGCCACAACGGCGAGATCATGATCAACTTCACGCGCCCCTTCCTCAAAGACCTCAACACCATGCCCCACCCCCTCCACGACCAGCTCCCCTGGCAAAAATACCGCATGCCCCTCATCCGCGGCCCCTTCACCTTCATCGTCACCAGCCGCGGCTGCCCCGCCGGCTGCACCTATTGCATCAAACACGTAAGCTACCAATTCGGCGTCCGCCTCCGCAAACCAGAACATATCATGGAGGAGCTGTGGCAGCTGAAGGAGCTGGGGCTGAACAACGTGCACATGTACGCCGACCTGTTCACGGTTAACCGCGAGCAGGTGGTGGGCCTGTGCAAGCTGATGATAGAAGAAGGCATCGACCTCAAATGGACCTGCAACAGCCGCGTGGATTACGTGGACGAGGAAATGCTGCAACTGATGGCCCAGGCCGGCAACTGGCTCATCTCCTGGGGCATCGAAAGCGGCAACGAGCAAATCCTGCGCCACGCGCGCAAGGGCGCTTATCCTGATAAAGCAGAGCAAGCGTTGCTCTGGGCGCGCAAGGCAGGCATCAAGAACTGGGGCTACTTCATCATCGGCCTCCCCGGCGAGACGGAAGAGACGATTCGCGAGACGATAGACTTCTCCAAGAAGCTGCCGCTGGACATCGCCCTCTTCCACGTCGCCGCGCCCTACCCCGGAACCCCCTTCTTCTTCGAAGTCGTAGAGAACGACTGGTTCCGGCCGGGAACGCGCTGGGAACAGGTGGACATGGACAAGGGCACGGTACTCGATTACCCTGACCTGCCCGCCGAGCGCCTGCTCTACTGGCAGAAGCGCGCCTTTCGCGAATGGGCGCTACGCCCCGGCCCCATGCTCACCTACCTGAAGATGCTCTTCTCGGACACATCTACCTTCCGCACTGCGCTCAACGTTGGCCTGCAGCATCTCTCCTGGGCGGGCACCGATACGGGAGCGCCGGTGTCAACCTGATGCTCCTGCGCCATCGGGCGTCCAGAAGCGCCGTGGGCAAACGCCTGGCAGAAAGCGTGCTTCTGGGCGCAGCGGTTGCGGCCCTTCTCTGGTCAACGAGTCAAGGAAAGGCGGGACCCTGGCCACTGTTGCTGGCGGTGCCGCCTTTTTTTGTTGCCTGGATTTGGGGAGGCGTCCGGCTGCGACGAACGCCGCTGGCTCTCCCGCTCCTGATCTTCGCCGCCACAGCCCTGGTCGGCGTGTGGGCCGCCTACGATCGCCAGCAGGCTGTGGACAAATGGTGGCTCCTGGTAGGAGCCTTATTGCTGTTCTACGCTCTGGCCATGCAAGAGAAACGCACACTGTGGACAGCAGGTAAGGCCCTGGCCGTGATAGGCACCGCCGTCGCCGCCACGTTTCTGTTGACGCACGATTGGCAGGCCTATCCTGTCAAATTCTCCGCCGTGAACCGGTTGGCGCAGTGGTGGGTGGGCGTGCGCCCCGCCCTGGGCTCCGGCAGCTTGCACCCCAACGTCGCCGGCAGCCTGATGGCCATGCTACTGCCCTTCCAGCTAGTCTGGGCAGCCCACAGTTTCAAAGAGAAGCGCGCGGCGCTGTTCGCTGCAATCATTTGTGGCCTGGCCCTGACCTCGCTGACCCTCCTACTCACAGCATCCCGTGGCGCGGCGCTGGCGGGCATCGCCGGTGGCGGCGCGGCCCTTGTGTGGCTGGCCATCATCAGCAAGGAAACGAAGTTCAGGCGATTGCTGCCGCTGCTTTGGAGCGCTCTCCTCCTACTGCCGCTACTGCTTACCCTGACTGTGGCTTCCGGCGAAGGCGCCATCGGCGCCGCGTTGCTCGATCGGCTGCCAGGTCCGGCGCAGGCCAGCCATCGCGCCCTGCTGGCGGCCGACACACACCGGCTGGTCGCCGACTTTTCCTTCACCGGCGGTGGGCTGGCAGCGTTCCCTGGCCTCTACTCTCAATACATCCTCAGAATCCCTCACTATATGCTACCCAACGGGCACAATCTTCTGTTGGATGTGGCCCTGGAACAGGGAATTCTGGGAATAGGCGCATTTCTCGTCATTGCCGCAGCGACCCTCTATTTATTACTATGCGAAGCAAAAAGCGGTGAGCAAACAGCTAGGCCTCTCGGCCAGAAAGACACCCTGCTACGGCTGGCAACCATTGCCAGTTTCGTAACCCTCATATTCCACGGCCTGGTAGAAGATACCGTGTACGGCAGCAGCGCCCTCCCCCTTTTGTTTGTCGCGCCTGCTTTTGCTATAGCGTTAGCGGCACCGGCGACCCGCCGCGGACCGGCAGATCCCCGGCTGCCGCTCCTCGCACGCGTGGCCATCGGTGGCTTCGTCATGCTCCTGGCGCTATTCCTGGTGCTGGGCGCCAGCGCGCGCGCGACGCTGCACGCCAACCTGGGCGCCGTAGAGATGGCCCGCATCCAACTTGACGACTGGCCCACCGGAACCTGGGCCACCGGAAGCAAGGCGCCGCTCATGGGCGTCGCCGAGTCACAGTTCCAGCGCGCCCTACTGCTGAATCCACGCCAGCCCACGGCGCGCTATCGTCTGGGCGCGCTGGCCATGTTGCGCCGCGATTACATTGAAGCAGTTTCCCATTTGGAGATTGCCTATGAACAAGATCCGGAACACAGCGGCGTGCGCAAGGCCCTGGGCTTCAGCCACCTGTGGGCCGGCAATACCGCCCGCGGCACGGCGCTGCTTTCTGACGTTGAGGGCAGCCGGCAGGAACTGCGAATCTATAGCAATTGGTGGCGGCGGCAGGGTCGCGCCGACCTTGCCCAGCAGGCAGGCCAAGCGCTGGAACAGCTAGAAGAGCAAAATTAAAAAAAAGAACGCCCCTGCGCGTAAGCGAGCAGGAGCGTTCTTCAACCTCTGCGCTGAACAAGCGAATGGTGACCTACTGCTCGTTTGAAAAATAGCGCAGCGCCACAAGTACAACGCTGAAGATGGCAAGGGCAGCCACAGCCAGGGCAAAGTACAGGCCCGCCGGGATGGAGGAAGCAGTGAAACCGGCGAGGTCAATGGCTGTCTGCGTTACCGGCGTATAGGCCACGCTGGCAATGGCGCCGCTGCCGGCAAAGACAAAGTCAATGCGACGCGCGCCCAGAGCGTTGATAGCGATCTCTTCATAGCTGTTGTCGCCGAAGCCGGCCGGGTTCTCGCTCACCAACAGTTGCGTGCCGGCGATGTCGGCGTAAGCATTGATCGTTAGCGCCTCCTCGAACTCCTGATCCAGAATTCCAGCATAATCGATGATTACCTCCTCACTGAAAAGGAGCGTAATCGTTCCCCCATTAGCATCATCGTCGGGCAGGCCGTCGATAAAGCCGTCGCCATTGCGGTCCCAAATCGTAGGAATAATCAGGACATTTTCGTGATGGAGGCAGTTCTCACCCGGCTGCCCCACCTCACCACCTTCGCCAATGCCAGGGCCACCACCGTCACACGTTTCATTGGGACTACCCAGGTCCGGGTCAATCACACCGTTGGGTCCAACCGGTGGATTATGGCTGGGAAAAATGGCCGCGATATTGTATCTGCTCTCAACCTTCACGGTGACGCTCACGCCACTCATGGCATGATATTCGTCGTCAATAACCTGTCCGCTTTGAATGGGATTTCCGGCGGCATCCTCCTCCCAATCCAGGATTACCTGCTCTTGTGCGGCGACGATGGCGGGCAAAGCGAGCAAAACAAGTGCAGCAAAGATCACAAACGCTCCCGCCCGGGTGCGTAATCTACTCTTCATTCCGTGTACCTCCCTCTACAAAAGTATTGTTCAGAGACGCGGCTACAGTCCCCAGTAGACGTATCGTAAGTGTGCTGGCTTTCCGTAACCCTTACACAAAGGTTCGGATTTGGTTACAATGACTGAGCGCCACATGCTGCTCTGTAAGCGGCTCCGTAAGCTGAGGACATTAGATTTTGCATATGATGGCTTCTATCTCTCCCGCGCGATTGACCTTTTTCGCGACGGCATTGCTCGTCGCGATTTCTGCTTTCCTGCTATTTCCCGTGACCGACGCCCCATCCGCTGTCGCCGCGCCCTTATCCCAGGAAGAGGGGACGCCCGACCCTTGCGGCCCGCCAATCTTGCGACCCGCCGGTGGCGAGATAAACGTGCGCAGCGGGCCCGGGCTGAACTACTCTGTTATCGCTTCTCTTGACCGTGTCGAGACGGCGCGCGTCACCGGTCGCGCCGCTTACGTCGAATTCTGGCAGATCGAAATGGCAGACGGGACCGTTGGCTGGGTAGGAGATGGCGTTGTAGTCGTCGATGGCTACATCGAGGACCTGCCGGTAGTGGAGCCACCGCCAATCGACGGCGCCACGGCGACTCCTGGACTGGAGACGTGGAACCCGGCTTCCAGAATCGAATGTCTAGCCACGCAGACACCCGCGCCCGATCCAGTCACGCCAACGCCAACGCCGACGCTAGACCCCGAAGCGAGCGCGGACCTAGCTGCCAATCCTTGGGGCGACCCGCTCAACATTTCGCAATCGGGCAAAGCGACCAACGTGCAATCAGTGGTCGACGCCGGCGGCGTGATCCACGTTGTGTGGCAGGAACCGGGCATCGGTAACTTCTTCTATGCACGCGGTAATAGCGAGGGCTGGACCGAGGCCATTCCCGTGGAGCTCCCCTTCGGCACGCGGCGCTTCTACCCCGATCTGGGACCCACCGACTCTACCCCCCTCTTCACACCCACCCTCGTCGCCGATCCCGGCGGGCACATCCACGCCTTCTGGCTAGACGAGCTCCAGAATCTACGCTACAGCAGCGTCGCGTCTGGTGAGTTTGGCTCGTTTGGCAGTTGGACAGGGCGCCAGACACTGGCGACCAACGCACTGGTGGTCAGCGCCACAGCAGACGCCAGCGGACGCCTGCACATCGTTTCCATACGAACGCTGCCCACAGAGGATGCGCCGGCAGGCGTCTACTACCGTCAGTTAGGAGACGAACCGGAGTGGTCCGCACCGACCTTACTCTATAACTCAGCCTACTTGCGTTCTCTGAATACCGGTAACGCGAACGTACAGATCACTGCCGGCAGTGGGAACAAGATCTTCGTCGTGTGGGGCAACGCACCGTTGGAGAAGATCTTCCTTGCCCGTTCCACGGACGGCGGGCAATCATGGGAGAGCCCCATAGAGGTGGACCGGCGTGAAGCCGGGGACGCCGGCGGCGCCACCGGCCCTCGACAGATCAGGGTCAGCGCCAGCGGCGAAGACGTCCTGCTCCATTGGCAGGCAGGCCATGGTGGAAGAGCGTGCGCCCAATATTATGCCTCCTCTGCAGACGGCGGCGACAACTGGTCTGCACCGCGAGAATTGGAGCAGTTTCCGGATTGCTCTCCTGAGAACCAGCTATTCTCCAGCGGTAGCGGATTGATATTTCTGATGACCAGATTTGACCGTAACGTCTATCTATTGGCCTGGAACGGCGAGCGGTGGAGCAGCGCACAATTCCAGGAAACGCTGACCGATTTTGTAAACGCCGAGACATTCCAGAGGGTGCAACTAGACTGTCTTCAGCCACACGTGGTCCAGGAAACTGAGATCGCCATGGTCGGTTGCAGCGTTGGAGAGGTGCAAGACGCCTGGGCGGCCATCCGGCCCTTGGGCTCGCCACAAAGCTGGTTTCCGCCGCCATCAGCGTGGGACAGGCCCAGAGCAGTTACCAGCAGCAGCACTGCCCCCCTGGATCTGGCCATTGTGGCCGATGCAGAGGGACGCCTGCACACCATCTGGAGACACAACGAGGAGAACGCCATCTACTACGCCCGGTGGAGCGGCAACTGGTCTCAGGCGCTGCCCGTGATCACCTCGCCCGAGGGCGCCCCTGTCCAGCCACACATCGCCATTTCGCAAGATCAACACCTTCTGGTCGTATGGAGCGACTCCAGAACGGGCCGCATCTACTTCAGCGGCGCTGAAGCCGGTCAGGCTTTAACGGCAGCCAACTGGTCCAGCCCGCAAGCACTGGCTTCTCCCGATGCTATCGCTACCTCTCCCCACATCGTCGCTGCGCCAGACGGCGCCGTTTACGTCGTGTACGCCATCCCCGTAAACGAAGGCCGGGGCATTTACCTGGTGAAGTCCGACGATAACGGAATAACCTGGTCGTCGCCCTCCCTCGTCTTCGACGGCGCCAGCCTGACTCAGGCAGCCAGCATCAATCCACGACTGGCCTTTGCCGGCGGCGGGCAGCTACATATGCTCTGGCAGCTGTACTCGCTGCCGCCCGAAACAGCGCCGCGCGCGCTATATTACACGCGTTCGACGGATGGGGGACAAACGTGGGCAAATCCTGAACTGGTTGTCGAAGCGCCGGTCGTCTGGAGTCACATCGAGCGCGCCAACAGCGGCATCCTTTATCGACTATGGCAGGAGCGCGGCGCAACGCACACCTCCCTGCAGTTCCAGACGTCCACGGATGGCGGCAATAGCTGGGGTTTTCCGGCCATTCTGCCTGATCTGAGCGGCGACCACGCCTCAGTCAGCGTCGTGATGGATGTATCGGGCCGCCTGCACCTTCTGCAGCTCAGCCGCAGCAATACATTACAACATTGGATCGGCGAGGGCGACGAGTGGCGCTCCGAAGAACCGCTCGCGCTCGAAATCGGGCCAACGGACAATAGTCTGCTTTCCGCCACCGGCAGTGAAGAGAATACATTGCACATTGTCTACTCCGCGCTGCGACCGGCGACCGAGGAGTCGCTGCCCACGAACGTTATCCTGGCTGCCAACCGCAGCCTTGAGCCGGGCTCGCAGCCGGTAGTGCCGTTGCCCACGCCAACGCCGTCGGCCACGCCCAGCCCTACGATATCGCCGTCGCCAACCCCATCACCCACGCCAACCCGTCCGTTTCCAACCGAGTTCGAGGGCGGTGGCGGCTCGCTCATCCCCTTTGCCGATTCGAACAACCCGCTGCTGCGCGGACTGGGAGCAGCGCTACCGGCGCTGCTCATTATCCTTGTCGCGGTGGGGATGGGCCTCGGACTGAGAACAATCCGCACACCGCGTAGTTGAACAACCGGATTGTGTTAGCCGCAAAAAAGAAGCTGAAAGATTACAGTGATAGTAAGTCAGAAACGCCGCTATCTTTTCATAGAGAATCCCTTGACCGGCTCCTGGGCCATTCATCGCGAGCTCTGTGACTATTACGACGGGATGCCAATCCTACACAAGCACGCCACCTTCGACGAATTCAAACAAGAAGTTGGCTCCGAAGCCGCGGATTATTTTGTCTTTGCCACCGTCCGCCACCCGCTGGATAAGATTGTCAGCGGCTACGTCAAATTGAAGACGAACCACAAAGGCGCGTTTTCCGGCGAAAAATCGATAGACAGATTATATGCAGACTACGTTGACCTGCGTAAATTCAAATTCGTCCAGGAAGAGGACGCCACTTTCGCCGATTACTTCAGAGCATTTCACCGGCAACCCTACGGTGACATGCTCGATCTGTCGGCGGGAAAACTTGACTTCGTCATCCGCTTCGAGCATTTACAGGAGGACTTCGCCGAGGTGTTGCAACGCCTGGCGATTGAACAGGTTCGACCGGTGCCTGTACGCAACAAGACACCGGGCAAGAAACGCGATTGGAGAACTTACTATACGCCGGACATCATCGATCAAGCCATGCGCGTCGCCGGCCCTTACATGTCCAAGTGGCAGTACGAACCGCCGGCCGAGTGGGGAAATTACAAGGTCTCACGGTTGCAGAATGGCCTGTACCAGCTGCACCTGGCATTGCGTCGCTTCTACAATAGTCAGTTCCGCTACAACAACCGCTCCTATGCCAGAATGGTGCGGTCGCTGCGCGCGCGCTTGCTCGGTTAATGAACATCCACCCAGAAAACCCACGGTTAGTGAAAGTACGATTGAAAGATATCCACGCCACACTTATACTGCAAAATGTGTCCTACGATGTGTGTTAATCGTCCAAAACAATTGACAATTAGTGTGTAAACAAATTCAGGGAGGTTCTGTAGGGATGAAGAAAGCTATTAGAACCATTATATTGCTGTCGTTTGTCAGGCGGATCTACAATGCGTACATCGATCCCAACACAGGCGGGTTGATCTTCCAGATGCTGGCCGTTCTCTTTGGCCTGCTGTCAGGCGCCCTGCTGTTCTTTTCGTCGCGTATTCGCATGGGTCTGGCGCGTTTGCAGCGCTTTATACGAGAGCGACGTGGCGGTCAGATCGACGAACAAATGCAAGAGAGCAGCGAGCTCCCCGGCTAAGTTGAGACCCTCTCATAGACAAAGTCACGTCTGGAACATCACAGCAACGAGGACAAGAACTGAGTGATGCGCACCGTCATAATCGGTTTCGATGCCTACGATCCGACCATTTTCGAGCGCCTCTGCGCCCAGGACAAACTACCGAATCTTGCGCGCTATGCGGAGCCCAACGGCGCCCCGTCCACGGCCTACGAGCGCTTTTCAGTAACCGACCCACCACAAAGTGAAGTGTCGTGGACGAGCATCGCCACCGGACTCAATCCAGGTGGACACGGCATCTTCGACTTCGTCCATCGCGACCCGGCCACGTACGCCCTCTCTGTTTCACTCCTGACCATGAAACAGGGTCTCGGCGGCACCACGTTCGCGCCGCCCTACACCGCGCACACCGTGTTCGACCACGCCATCTCCCAGGGCTATCCGGCGACAATGCTCTGGTGGCCGGCCATGTTTCCCGCCCGGCGCGGCTCGCCGGTGCGCACGCTGCCGGGACTGGGAACCCCCGACATCCAGGGCCGCCTGGGAGTCGGCACGTTTTTCAGCAACGACCCGGCCCGAGCCGGCGAGCAGGGCAAAATCCCTGTGCGAATACTGAGCGAGGCCGGCAAGAATCGGTACAAAGGTGCGCTGGAGGGGCCGTCTAAAAAGAAAGGGGATGCCGTTGAGCCCATCGAGCAGTCGTTCGAGCTTGAACGCACCGGCAAGCACAACGCCAGACTCAAGATAGGAAGGCAGCGGTTGAACCTGCGCCTCGACGAGTGGAGCCCCATTATCGAGCTCTCCTTCCGCACTAGCCTCTTCTTCTCCGTGCGCGCCGTTACCCGCGCCATCCTCACCAGTCTGGCATCCGAGGTCGCGCTCTACTTCCTCCCCCTGCAAATTCACCCGCTGAAATCTCCCTGGCCCTACGGCACACCAGGCGGTTTCGTCAAAGAAAGCTGGAACGCGGGGGGCCCATTCCTGACCCTCGGCTGGCCCCAGGACACGACGGCGCTGGAAGAAAAACGAATCAGCGAAGACCATTTCCTGGAACTATGCCAGACCATTGTCGCCGACCGCGAGCGCGTGCTGACGCACCATCTGAACCACTTCCAGGAAGGCATTCTCGGTTGCGTTTTCGACACCCTGGACCGCGTGCAGCACATGTTTCTCCACAGCCGCCCCGATCTCGTTGACGAATGGTACATTCAATTTGATCAACTTTTCGGCCGCATCGAACAACGCCTCGCCGCCCGTGGCCTGTTGGACACAACACGATTGATTGTGCTCTCCGACCACGGGTTCGCCGGCTTCGATTACAAAGTGCACCTCAACCGCTGGTTGGTCGACGAAGGATACCTTCACACCAGAGAAATGGGCGATCGCGGCGAACTGAGCCACGTCGATTGGTCGCGCAGCAAAGCCTACGCCATCGGCCTGAACAGTATCTACCTCAATCTGGAAGGCCGCGAGGGGCAGGGCATCGTGTCCGCCGCCGAAAAGGAGCAGCTGGCACGCGAGTTGAACGACAGGCTGCAACTGTGGCGGGGACCAGACGGACAGCCGGTCGTGAGCCGGGTGCAACAGCAGGAGGAGGCGTTCGACGGGCCCTTAACGGCCTACGGCCCCGATCTGGTCGTTGGTTATGCGCCCGGCCATCGCGCCTCCCAGGACACCGGCCTCGGCAAGTGGGGAACGGAGAGCATCACGCCAAACCACGACCAGTGGGCCGCCGACCATTGCATGGATGCCTCTGCCGTGCCCGGAGTCATATTTGCCAACCAGGGACTGCTGGCCAACTTCGCCCATCCATCCTACCGTGATATTCCGGCGCTTGCGGCCGACGCCACCCCCGACGACAGCGGTTCCGAACCACCGCAGACGTCGGTTCACGAAGACGAAAAAGCACTTGAAGAGAGGTTAAAAGGCCTTGGCTACCTTTAAAGAACGGCTTGTTTCACCGAAGGAGGTATGGCTCCTGCTGGCGGTGGCTGCCCTGCCAATCTACAGCTGGTCCATCTACCACTTTCTAGAACGGTTTACAGGCTGGTTGTACTATCTCACCGTGTGGGAGATCGCCGGCATTTTCGCCTACACTCAGGCCTTTGCCCTGATTGAGAGCCTGCTCGTCGTAGCCGGTGTGGTGCTGATGGCCCTGGTCCTCCCCAGGCGCCTATTACGCGCGGATCTGGTGCCTATGGGCGCCGCCGTCATCCTTCTCAGCACGCTCTGGGCTATACTGGCGCAGTATAACGATCAAGTTTTACGGGAGTTATCGCTGCCCATACTGCTCCTCTGGGCAGGTATTTACCTCACAACCATCATCGCCGCCTGGTTCTTGCTCTACCGCTCCCGGCGAGTAAAGCAACTAATACACAGCGTGGCAGAGCGCGTATCCGTTTTGCTGTACCTGTACCTTCCCCTCAGCTTTCTCGGCCTCCTCATCGTACTCCTGCGAAACCTGTAGGCAGATAACACTATGAACCGTCGCAACTTTCTCAAGAGCGGATCACTACTCCTGCTGTCCTCGCTTCTC
>DATHSI010000195.1:0-21010 GCA_035464315.1 Candidatus Sulfomarinibacteraceae bacterium | reverse complement strand
AAGGAGCGTGTCACCCGATCGCGGACGAAATGGCGCAGATTATACAGAGCCACCGCCGAGCCAAATATCACGATGGCGGCCTGCAAAACGTCATTTATCAGCGCCATTATCTGATTAACTGCGTCCATAATGTCGATGTTGCGATTTGAAAATTGGGATGTCAGGAATATGAGCTAGAGTGACAGCACAGCCTGTCACCATAAGCGTTCTACTGCCACCGTACAGGCGAGCGTTGCCGCCGGGCGAAGAATTGTCACTAGGCGGGTGAAGGGGCCGGGGGCAGATCGAGATTGGGTGGCTTCCACTCCCTGCGTCCGCTTTCACTTTCACTAGAGCCCACCTCGGAAGTCTTGGGAGGCGGCGAGCTACTTGGAGGCGCTGTTTGAGGATCCTGACCTTCCATGAGGGCCACAAAATCGTCCGCTTCCAGAGTTTCCACTTCCAGTAACTGTTGGGCAACGAGATTTAACTTATCACGTTGTTCTTCCAGAATTGTGCGAGCGCGCTGGTACTGTGTATCAATAATCTGGCGCACTTCGCGGTCGATTTCCTCGGCAATGGCGTCAGAGTAATCGCGCTGTTCGCTTATTTCACGACCCAGGAAAACCATCTCCTGCTTCTCGCCGTATACCCGTGCGCCGAGTGCGCTGCTCATGCCGTACTGCGTAACCATGGAGCGCGCCATTTTCGTGACCTGGCGCAAGTCGTTGCTTGCACCGGTCGTAAGTTCGCCAAAAGTCAATTCTTCAGCGATGCGACCACCAAGAGCGCTGGCAATCAAATCGCAGAACTGTGATTCGCTGAAAAAGTAATTATCTTCTTCCAGATACCAGGTCACGCCGCCGGCCATGCCGCGTGGAATAATCGTCACCTTGCGCACTGCGCGGGCGTGGGGCAGCATGTGGCTGACCACCGCGTGGCCTGCCTCGTGATAGGCTGTAATCTCCCGTTCTTCAGTGGACATGATGCGGCTGCGGCGTTCAGGGCCCAGTTGCACGCGTTCAATCGCCTCTTGAAACTCGCTCATGCCGATGCTTTTTCTGTTGCGACGCGCAGCCAGGAGGGCTGCTTCGTTGACCGTGTTCTCGATGTCGGCGCCGACAAAGCCGGGCGTGGCCTTCGCCAGGATCTCAACCTTGACGTCCGAAGCCAGCGGTTTGCCGCGCATGTGGACCTTGAAGATCGCTTCGCGACCGCGGACATCGGGGCGGTCGATGACCACGCGCCGGTCGAAACGGCCGGGTCGCATCAGGGCCGGGTCCAGAATGTCGGGCCGGTTGGTGGCAGCCAGAATGATGACGTGCGTGTCTGTATCGAAGCCATCCATCTCCACCAGGATCTGGTTCAGAGTCTGTTCCCGCTCGTCGTGCGACCCACCAAGCCCGGCGCCGCGCTGGCGCCCAACGGCGTCAATTTCGTCGATAAAGATAATACAGGGACTGTGGCGCTTGGCCTGTTCGAACAGGTCGCGCACGCGACTGGCGCCGACGCCGACGAACATCTCTACGAACTCAGAACCGGCAATGGAGAAAAAGGGCACGCCGGCCTCACCTGAGACGGCTTTGGCCAACAACGTTTTACCCGTGCCCGGATGGCCGACCAGCAGCACGCCTTTGGGAATACGCGCTCCGAAATTGACGAATTTTTCGGGCTCCTTCAAAAAGTCTACGACTTCGTGCAGCTCTTCTTTGGCCTCGTCCGCGCCGGCTACATCGTCGAACGTTACGGTGGGGTGATCGCCGGTAAACATGCGGGCACGGCTCTTGCCAAAGGAGATGGCCTGGTTATTGCTGCCTTGTGCCTGGCGAAAAATGAAATAGATGAAGGCGATGATGATGATCGCCGGCAGGAAAATGCTCAACAGACTCAACCAGTTGCCCAGCTGGCTGGGCTTCTCGTTGATGATAGTTACGTTACCGTCTGTGTAATTTTCTGTGGTGACGCCCAGGAAGCTCAACTCTTCCATAAGTGATGCGTTACCGCTGAGCTGAACGAGACCGGGGGACTGGTTTCTATCCCTGTAGATGACGGTAGCTTCACGCCCATTGCCGGCTATCTGAAGCTCGGCAACCTCATTCAGCTTGATCTGGGCAGCAAGCTCGCTGATGGATAACTCTTCTTCGGTGGGACCGGCAGAGTTATAGCTCCACAATATGGCGATGATGGCGATGAAGATTAGGAAGTAGACAAAGCCTCGTGTCACTTTTGTCGAATTCACAATACAACCTCCTCACACCCAGTGAAAGGGCGGGTGGCAGGGCCTCAACCACGATCGCGCCACCATCTCTGAATCATTTACAGTATAGCAAAAACGGAGGGGTGTGGCGAATGGGGCAATAGGTCTACCAGACGCCCCAGGCGCGCGCCACAAGGTACCAGAGGGGGATGAGCCCGAGCATGGCGACCAGAGCCAGAAAACCAAGCGTGATGGCCGTCCAATCGGTATCGCCCGCCTCCTGCGTTGCCGCGCGATTGTACTGCTGGGTGCCGTCCCATTCCCGGCTTGTGGGTGTCTGTTGGGAGTGTCGTGAAACGGCGCGCGTGGGCAGTTCTTGCGACGTGGCCCTGGCGATGGGCCGAGACACCGGTCGTTCGAACACTTGCGTCTTCTGTTCGACGACGGCGGCAGGCGGCGATACCGGTCTTGGTTCTTCTTCCGGTTGCGGTGACTGAATAGGGAGAATGGGGCCGGTGTCCTCCTGACTGCTCTCTTGGTAGCTGCGCAGGATGCGCTGAAGCTGACCCGCGGTACGATAGCGTCCGGCGGGCTCCTTGCTGAGCACCTTGTTAACGATTTGTTCCAGTTGCACGGGCACGGACGGATTGAGCGATGACAGTAGAGGCGGCGGTTCGTGCATGTGCTTGAGGGCCAGCGCGGGGAGCGTGTCCGCTTCAAAGGGCAGGCGGCCGCTGAGCATTTCGAAGAGGATGATGCCAATTGCATAGACGTCGGACGCCGGCGTGGCCTGTTCGCCCGCTGCCTGTTCGGGCGCGAAGTAGTGAGGTGTGCCCCACAGCATGCTGGCCGTTTGCACGCTTGCCTGGCTCATGGCGCGAGCGATGCCGAAATCGGCAACTTTGACACGGTCGTCGCGCGTCACCAGTACATTCTGCGGTTTGACGTCGCAGTGCACCAGCCCGGCGCGGTGAGCGTATCCAATACCGGCGCAAATCTGAATGCCCAGTTCCAGGGTGCGGGCCACTGAGAGAGGCGTTCCCGTTTCGCCGACCTTTTCGCGGATCAGCTCCTTGAGCGTCCGGCCATTGATGTACTCCATGACGATGTAGTGGCGATGATCATCCTGGCCGATGTCATGAACGGTGACGATGTTGGGGTGCGAGAGATTGGCCGCAGCGTGGGCCTCACGCTGGAAGCGGCGCAAGAACTCCTCGTCACCGGTAAAGCTCTCATGTAATATCTTGACGGCGACCAGACGCCGCAGCATCAGGTCTTGTGCTTTATAGACCGTGGCCATGCCGCCACTGCCCGATCGTTCGATCAGTTTATAGCGCCTGTTCAAGGTGACTGTGGCATCTCGCTCCATGAGTTGAATTTTAACATACGCCTGTCCCCAGTGCGAGAATGCGACGCCAAAGTCGTTTCCAATGGGATGTTTATTTGCCGCGCTGGTCCACTTGTGTTACGATTTAGCCTAGCGATCATGGCGGGTATGGTGTAGTGGTTAACACGTCTGGTTGTGGCCCAGAAGATCGTGGGTTCGAATCCCACTACTCGCCCCTAAGGCTGATGCGAACATCAGCCTTTTTTGTATCAGAAGCGCCCGTAGCTCAATGGATAGAGCATCTGACTTCGGATCAGAGGGTTGTGGGTTCGAATCCTACCGGGCGTGTTTCTGTTGGTGAACCACCCGCCCGGGTGGTTCTTTTTTGATTGTGAAATGAGTCGCGCCAAGAAAATCATGGAACTCTGTGGACTTAAGATAGGTCACGCGACAGACGAAGATGCGCTTACAGGCTGCACGGTCATTTTGTGCCCTGATAATACGGTTGGCAGCGTCGATGTGCGCGGACCGGCGCCGGGCAGCCGCGAGAGCGCCTTGCTGGCGATGGACAAACCCGTGGAGTACGTTAACGCCGTTGTCTTTTCGGGGGGCAGCGCCTTTGGCCTGGCGACTGCCGATGGAGTAATGCGGTTCCTGGCTGAGAAGGGCATTGGTCACATGACGCCGATTCGGCCGGTGCCAATCGTTCCCGCCGCCATCGTTTATGATCTGTTCCTCGGTGGTGGTCAGTCGTTGCCCGATGCGGAGATGGGCTATCAGGCATGTCTGGCGGCAACCGACGATGACATCACGCAGGGCAACGTGGGCGCAGGCGCCGGCGTCACTGTCGGCAAGTGGTCGGGACCGCAGGCGATGATGAAAGGCGGCTTTGGCCTCGCGTCGCGGACTGTCGACGGTGTATCTGTATGCGCTGCTGTGGTGACAAACAGCATTGGCGATGTGGTCAACGACGATGGCAGCGTGCTGGCGGGGGCTCGGGGTAATGATGGCTCGTGGGCTGTGGAAAGAGATCCCTATCGCCGGTTTCCTGCGGGCCCGCCGGTTAACCCTGGGACCAATACGACGCTGGTTGCGGTGGCAACAAATGCGCCTTTGAATAAAATTGGCGCAAACCGATTGGCGCAGCGCGCTCACGATGGTCTGGCTATCTCCATTCGACCGGTGCACACGACGCACGACGGCGATACGGTGTTTGCACTGGCGACCGGTACGCGCCCGCAGGCACCGTTCGACTTTGTAGCAAATGTGGCCGTGGAGGTAGTGGTTGAGGCAGTGCGCAACGCCGTGCGCCACGCTGACACTGTGGCTGGCGTTCCCGGTCTCGGCGGTGAACCGGGCGCGTAATAACGGCTGAGTATGTTATGGATGGATTTGAGACACCAATTGTGCAGCAAGCCCTGCCTCGTTCCAGTGTAAACTCGCTGGCAATCAATACCAGCTACTATGAGGTCGGCGCCGGCCGTGGCGAGCCAATCTTGCTCTTGCACGGAATGTCCTCATCCGGCGACAGCTTTCGCGAGCTGATGGCGGCGCTGGCGTCCGAATTCTGGCTTATTGCCCCTGATATTCCGGGATTTGGCTACAGTGAGAATACCACGCCGTATACGTTTCCTCATCTGGTGGAGTGGCTGGCGGCTTTTAGTTCACAATTGCAGGTGAGACCGGCGCACATTCTGGGGCATTCCTTTGGCGGCGCCTTAGGGGTGAGCTTTGCGCTGGCCTATCCGAGTGACGTGCAAAGCCTGATTCTGCTGGCGCCCTCAATATTGCGACCGGGTAAGTATCCGGAGTGGTTGCGCCACCTTTCCAAAACGACGTTGGCCGAACACGTGCTACAGTTAGGCGTTGCAGCGTCGCGCCTGATACTGCAGCGGCAAATGCGTGCTGCCTTCTATGAGCCGCGGCGTTTTGAGGCGGAGCTATGGAAGCGACGGGCGCGTGACTATGAACAGGCCCGGGCCTCCGCCGCTGTGTTGCGTGCGTCGGCTCTGCACGATATTCGTGCAGATCTGGCTCAGATTCAACAGCGCTCCTGTATCATCTGGGGCCAGAATGATCCGGTGCTGGATCCGGCCGATGCACGGCGTCTTTCCGACCTGATGCCGAAGTCGCGAACGACGTTGCACCTCCTGCCGGAGTGCGGACATGTGCCGCAGATTGAGCAGCAGAACCGCGTGATACAGGTCGTGCGTTCGTTTCTCGATGGGCAGTGACGTTGTTATCAGGCAAACCGTTTGATCAAACGAGATAAGGATTTAGAAGATGAGCTCAACGATTTCGGCGCGAGGACTGATTTCTGTCTTTGGCAGTTCGAAGCCGCGCCCGGGAAGCGCGGCTTATGAGCAAGCTCGCGAGGTAGGCAAACTGCTGGCGGATGCCGGTTTTGCCGTCGCTACAGGCGGCTATTCAGGCACGATGGCTGCGGTCAGCCAGGGCGCTGCTTCCGAGGGTGGCCATGTAGTGGGCGTAGGCTGCAAACGCATTGAACTGTTCCGGCCGGGTGGGCTAAATGAATGGGTGGTGGAGGCGGTGCAATACGAAACGCTACAGGATCGGTTGTTGCATCTGGTGACGCACAATGACGGTATGATCGTGTTGCCAGGGGGTATTGGCACTCTCTCGGAGCTGGCGTTGGCCTGGAGTCTGTTGCAGGTGAAGGAAATCGAGCCCCGTCCCCTGGTGCTGTTGGGTGAGATCTGGCGGGACACGATGCAGACCTTCATCCGCTCTGAATACGTACCTGAGCCACACGCTACGCTTCTGCACTACGCCGATACGCCACAGGATGCAGTGGGCGTCATCCAGCGCGCGTTGGAGAACTGACGTCGACTCCTTCGGTCTTACGTCGCGAGGCGCGGTCTATAATGAGCAATTTGCTACTTCTGAAACTGGGCGGTTCGTTGTTGACGGATAAGGCTGGCGTGGAAGCCTTGCGCCCGGCCGTGTTAGGTAGGTTGGCGCAGGAGGTTCAGGCTGCGCGCAGGGAGGATCCGGATCTACAGCTCGTAGTCGGACACGGCAGCGGCTCATTTGGTCACGTGGCGGCAGCCAGACATGGGACGGCGCGAGGAGCGCACACGCCGGAGGAATGGCGTGGCTTTGCCGATGTCAGCGCCGCTGCGGCCCGCTTGAACAGGCTGGTCACAGAGGCGCTGCTTGCGGCGGGTGTTCCGGCGCTCAGCCTGCAACCGTCGGCGTCGGCGCTATGTGAAGATGGGACGCTGATCCAGCTGGCCGTGGAGCCGGTAAGGATGGCCTTGCAGAGAAACCTCGTGCCCGTCGTATACGGGGATGTGGCTTTTGACCGGCATCGCGGCGGCACCATCATTTCCACAGAGAAAATTCTGAGCTTCCTCGTAAAGCACCTGCGGCCCTCCTGGTTGCTGCTCGCCGGGGAGACTGAGGGCGTTTACGATGCTGAGGGCCAGGTCGCAGCGGCGATCACGCCCGAGACATTCCCGGCGTTGGAAGCAGCGCTGGGCGCTTCGCGCGGCACGGACGTCACGGGCGGTATGGACAGCAAAGTACGGGGAATGTTGGAACTGGTCCGGACTCATCCGGCGCTGAGAGTCAGCGTCTTCTCCGGGTTGGAACCAGGCCGGCTGCAACAGGCGCTGCTGCAGCCGGGCCAGGTGACGGGGACTATCATTCGCTGCCAGGACCTGTAGCGCCGGCAGTGAAGGGTTGGCACAAACGGCGAACCCCCTTTCAGAGTTAAGGGGTCACGACAAGGCCGTCGAAGCCCAGAGGAACGAACTGGAAGAAGCTGTTGCCCGGCGCCAGCGGCAGGATATTTCCTTCCAGGTCGTAGAATGTGAGCATGTCGTTGGGGTCTTCACGCCGCCAGCGACCATCAAACCGCTGCCCGTCACGGAAAATGGAAACCGGTCCCTCGCCCCAGATCTGGATTTCGATGGAATAATGCCCGCCGCCTACCATGTCTTCCAGAATAGTCGTGTCCTCATGGTGCGCTGCCAGCACGATGACGTTCTTGAAGGCAAGTTGCTGTCCGGTATTGGCGTCGACGTGCGCCTCGCCATCCGTGGAGCGATGGTAACGAGCGGTGGTAGGGTTATACTGCCAGTAGGCATTAACGCCTACATAACGTACTTCCAGGCTGCTGGCCCGCTCTCCGCCTTGGGGCGCGTCAGGGTGAAAGGCCATGTTCGTTTGAAATTGGGGAGGCGTATCCAGGCCACGCTCGTCCAGAATGAAACGCAGGCGCGGTGTGTCGGTGAACAGTGTGTGCTCCACCGCTTTGTTGGGATCCTCGATGCGGTAGAAACCGCCGTGGCCAAAGTCGGGCGAAATGATGCGGTCGAAGAACGTGCTGTCGCGCATCATCAGGCGGACGGGACCGCTGGCGCCGCTGTAGGCGAACGCCGCGTCGTACATCTTGGGAATCTCCAGATCGATGAGGCGACCGCTGCGGATGGAGCCCACAGGATCGGCATCCTTGCTATAGAAGACTGCTGTGAAACGGGTGACGCCCCCTTCCGCGTAATGCTCGAACATAAGATCGGCGTTGTTGAGCCCAGACTGCGGGCGCACGATGCGCGGGTAGTTGGAGACCTTGACCGCAATAGGTCGCCGGACAAGGAGTGACACGTCGTCAACGACCTCGCCGGTCAGCGGATTTACGTTTTCAGGAAAGTCGTCAGGCCCGATGAGACCTGGAATCGACGCCGTCGGCTCCGGTTCAGCGGCGGGCTCCTCCGCTAGGGCGGTGGTATCTTCGGGTGTGCTGACCAGTGGTGGGGGTGTAGCGCTGGGAAGCGGATCCGTTTCGGTGGCAGGTTCAGCGCGTGTGGCGGCTGCCTCTACCGCTGTTGGCGAAGCGCCGGGCGCGACAGTAGCCGAATCGTCCTCTGGCCCAGACTGACAGGCCGCCAGCAGGAGCACCAGAAGCGCGCTGAAGAGCAGCGTACTCACAAATTGAGCAGGTTTCCTCATTACAGTACTTATCCTTTTCTGTTCAGATACGAGGAGGGATTTTCCGAGGAATTGCAGAAGTGAGCAAGTCGAATTTAGTGTGTGCGCCGATGCCAGTATTCCTTCGGCGCCAGAGCGCTGAGATTGTCTTCCGCGCGCAGGAATTCGAGAATAAGACGGTTGAATCTGGCCGTTTCTTCCAACATAGGGAAGTGGGAGCAGGTGTCAAAGGACACGTATGCCCGGTGATTGGCGCCCTCCCCTAGGGTAGGGAGTGTGCCATTGGGCGGTCTTACAATAGGGTCCTCCGCGCCGAAGACCATGAGCAATGGGTGTTCCACGAGGGACACGTCGCTGGCGAAGTCAAGCTGGGAGAGTTCGGCGACAAGATGGGTTAGTGCGACGGGATCGGTCTTACGCAATTCGCCTTCGACTTCTGGAAAGGTGTCGCCTCTGCGTAACACGCGACTGGCTACGTCGCTGACGTTGCCCTCTGCCAGGCGCGTGTCAAGGTGCTTACCGTTGATGGGGAGGGCTACGGTTGCCAGCCGGGCTACCGGGCCGGGTCGTTTTACAGCATAGCGCAAGGCGACACTGGCGCCGAGGCCATGGCCCACCAGAACGACTGGGGTGGCGATGCCCAGCCGATCGATGAACTGATCTAGCAGTTCGATATAGCCGTCGAGTGAATACTTCTCAACCACTTTGCTGCTGTCGCCAAAGCCCCATAAGTCGAGGGCGAAAGTGCGGCAGTGCGCTGAGAGCCCTTGCATGGACGACCACCAATAGCGCCAGGAGCCCAGCCAGCCGTGGATGAAAATCACGGGCTGACCCCGACCAAGCGCTTCATAGTGGACAATGTGTTCGCCGACGGTTGTAATGCTCATGCGAACTGGCGTCGTGCTATCATGAAATCGATGTCTGTTTGTTACCCAGACTCGGCGAGCACGCTGTCGATGCGGCTGGCCAGTACGTCCGGTGCGAATGGCTTGAGGATGTATTGCGTGGCTCCGGCCTGCAATCCGGCCTGTATCTCTGCCTCCTGTCCCTTTGCCGAGAGAAAGATGATGGGGATCTCTCTCGTCGATTCCATTTCTCTGAGGCGGCGACAGGCTTCATAACCGGTCATCCGCGGCATGCGCACATCCATGAGGATGAGATCAAACGTCTCGCCCTCAGCTTTCTCCACAGCCTGCACGCCGTCCACCGCGCTCACAACTTCGTGTCCGTTAAACTGCAGCGTGAGAGTGACGAGCTCTCGAATGTCCTGATCGTCTTCTGCAATAAGTATCTTAGCCATACGCTTTCTCTTTGAAAATGATAGTTCTGTTCCTGGCACTGTAACTTTCTCAGGTGAGGGCTGTTTCTTCGCCGACACAGGGCAGGCTGAAAGAGAACGTGCTGCCGGCTCCTAACTCGCTTTCCAGCGTCAGTTCGCCGCTATGCATCTCCACCAGACTGCGAACGATGGAGAGCCCCAGGCCAGTTCCAGGCCTCTCCTGAACGTCTTCATCCTCCACGCGGTAAAAGCGCTCAAAGATTTTGCTTTGATTCTCCTTGCTGATACCGATGCCGGTATCGCGCACACTCAGCCACACAAAGTCGCCCTCATGCACGGCCCCAACGGTGATTTCGCCGCCTGTAGGGGTGTAATTGAAGGCGTTATCCACAAGGTTTGTCAGGATGCGAGTTACCTTTTCAGGATCGGCATTTACCAGCGGAAGCGAGGGCGCGACGTCGATGCTTACGTCTATCTCTTTTTTCTCGTGTTGTATGCGGCCGAGTAGATGGTTGTTGACGACATCTCTCACTAGTTGAGGAATGTCGACCGGTTGCAAATTAAGCTGAGTCTTCCCCGTTTCGATTCGTGATATGTCGAGCAAGTCGTCCACCAGGGCCTTAAGGCGATCGGCGTTCTTCTTAATGACGTCGAGAAACCGCAGTTGGGGCTTGCTCAGCGACCCTGCGGCGCCCATGAGTAACAGATCCGCGTAGCCTTTGATCGAAGTCATTGGCGTGCGCAATTCGTGGGACACAGTGGATACAAACTCGCTCTTCATGCGATCAACTTCCACTTCCCGCGTAATGTCGCGGAATATGGAGATAGTGCCGAAGTAGCGCTTATTGGCGAAAACGGGTGAGACGTGAACGCTAACAGTGCGCTCTTCGATTTCCATACGGTCTTTGAACACGGTGTGCGGCTCCAGTCTTTGGGCCTGCCTGGTCCATTGCGAAATAGTCTGGGACCAGCGGTGGGCCTGTTGGCCAAACTGCCCGCCCAGTTCATAGACCGTTTTGCCTACCAACAGCTGGCGGGGTAGGCCCAGGATATGCGCTGACGGTACGTTGGCCACGATTACGGTACCGTCAGCTTCGGCGACGAGCACGCCGTCGGCTATACTCTCTAAAATCGACTGGGCTTTGGCAACCTCTTCGGCCAGAGCCTGGGTGCGCTGGGCGACCCTTTCGTCCAGCTCTTCGACCAAGTGCGCTGTTTCCAGAGCCGTGCTTGCCTGATTGACGATGGCGCCCAGGAGCTGCAGATTGTTGTCTTCCCAGTAGTCGGCGCTTCCCGGCCCGGCCACCTGTACGAGGCCGAAAAGTTCATCGCGCAAGATGAGAGGCAAGGCGGCGACGCAACGCGCCTGTGTGTCCCCATTCTTCTGCTCATCTGTCAGTTGGCGCGCCAGCGGTTCTTCCCGTTGCACCACGTTGGTGGCCAGCGGAAGTTGCGCCAGATCCAACTGCCCGTGTTCTTCTACGATGGCAGTCTCCGGGGCACTGGAATCGCTGTAGAGTACTGTGGCTTTCTGCTTATCGGGACCGAGAGCCAGGACGGCATAAGCGTCGGCGCCCACGGCGTCCAACATATGTTGGCCCATGGCCTGCAGTATGTGCGCCTGATCGAGCGTGCCGGCGAGGGTGCGGCTGGCCTCAAACAGCGTCTGCAGTTCCTGGCTCCTCCGCTGCATCTCGCTAAACAAACGGTAGCTCTCTATGACTGAAATGGCAAATTGGGCGTAGAGATCGATTGTCTGCAGAGCGTTTTCGTCCGGTAGCCGGTTGTCCTCCGGATCCCAGAGGGCGAGGAGGCCCATTGGTTGCTGCTCCCGGTCGTACAGCGGGCGATAGAGCACAGCAGCACGGGGCCAGGGCCCGGTTTCGTCGTAGCGTAGCGGTGGGTGGGCAGGCATTGCCTCTTGTGATGGGCGCTGCCAGGGATCGTCGCCGGGAACGAGATAGCAATTACCGCGGCGGTACTGGTGGAAGGTGTTGTCGTTGAACCGCTGGCGCCAGGTCGCGGACGGCAGGAGTGCGGTCTGTAAGTGGTCCTCTTCTTGGTGCGACAGGCCAGCTGACACCAGTCTTGTGGCCCTGAATTCTGCATCGCGCAATGTCAGGGTGACACGCTGCCAGCCGGCAACCTGCAAGCCGTTGAGGATAAGCTCTAGTTTGTGATCAAAGTCGGGTTCGCGAAGGGTCTGCTGCGAGACGTTGTGCAACTGCTGAAGTTGCAGCGCGTAGTCCCACATGCTGTGGAACAGGCGCACGTTTTCAATGGCGCTGGCTGCCTGGTTGGCGAACACTTCCAGCACGCGGGCTGTGTTCACCCCGGGGCGACGACCGTCAAGCGGCGCAGCCAGATTGATCAGGCCTAACGGCTTGCCCTGGGAGTCACGGAGCAATATGAAGAACAGGTCGTCGGCGCGCCACCTTGCGTCGTTGTCCTGTCGCTCGCTGTCCGCGCCTGCGCTATCCGGGAATAGGTCGCTCACTTGCTGCAGCGATAGCATCCGGGGTTCTGCGCCGGCCTGTTCTGACGGGACAAAGTACGCGCCACCCAGGCGAAATTCCGGTTGCAAGATGCGCTCGACGGCGGCCCACGGTTGCCGCGCTTCCTGTAGCTGCCGGGCGCGCTCCAGGGGAAGGCCGGCGGCTGTCACGCGGCGCAGCCACTGCTCGTTCTCATCCTGTTCGATCAGGCTGAGTACCACGATGTTGAAACCAACACCCTCCTGGATGGCGTACACCATTTCTTCGTACACTTCTTCCAGACGGCGATCGCTGTGAAAGATGCGGCTGGATTCCAGGAAGTGTTCAATTTGCTGGGTGCGGCGCTGGAGTAGTGTGTTGCGCTCTTTCAATTCGGTGAAGCGGCGCGCATTGCCCAGGGCTACCGCTGCCTGGCTACAGAGGGCCGAGACAAAGATGAGCGCGTGGGGCTCGAAAGCGGTCGGATCTGGGCTGAAGAGGCGTATCAGGCCGGCTGCAGCGCCCTCAAAAAGGATAGGCGCCACCAGCGCCGAACGCGCGTGCTGCGGGGCGTCTGACTGCAGGTGATGGGCGAGCAGAGCCTGTTGTTCAGACAGAACGCGGGCATCCACGTCTGGAACTGGGACGCTTTGTCCCTCCGCCAGATAGGGGTAGAAGTTTCCGCTTTCGTCGTCCTGTAGGGCAATTTGCGCGGCGCTGGCGTCGGTGTGGTCCAGTGCCTCACGCAATACCTCCTCAAGCACGTCGTCAAGCAGCAATGTGGAGCTGAGCAGCGCGCTGATGCGCGAGATGGCCTGTAGCTGTTCGGTGGCAGCAGAACTCTCGGCCGTCAGTTGGCCATTTTCATTACTTAATTCAGTGGCAGAGATCAATGATTGTTTCATGCGTTGCTATGCCTGATTCAACCGCAGGCAACTCTCGCTGCTGCGGTTGCGTCAGGAAGCGGGGTTGTGTTGTTCAGCTCTGCTGTTGGGCCTGCGCCTGCTCCTTGCGCTGTTCGCGCCGGATCTCGGCTGCTGCCTCCGTTATTTCTCTGATATCGGCAAAGGTGTCGGTGCGGCCGGAAACGACGCCAAAGGACATACTCATCAGGGGGCCGATTGTGCCGTCTGGCAATGCAATGCCGCCTCGCTCGGAGTCCAGGAAATTGTAGTGCGGGCGCACTTCTTCAGCGAAGCGCGCGCCTAATTCCTCCACAATAGCGCCGGCCTGGTCTCCATGTGTAATAATGGTGAAGCTGTCGCTGCTGGCGTGGCCCACAAAATCGTCGTCGGTGCCATATTCATCGATGATCTCATTGATGAGCAGCGTGGCAAAGCGCAGCACCTCATCACCGGCAACGAATCCATACACATCAGAAAAGAGGTCCAGGTGATCGATTCCGGCGAGGATAAACGTCCAATCGTCGCGCTGCATCAGGGACCGCAATTGTTCCTCAATGAGCTGCCCGCTGGGCAGGCCGGTTCGTGGATCGGTCATGTTCAGGCGCTGGTGGGCGCGTATGGCGCTGCGGATACGTAGCTTCAGCTCCTCAATGTCAAAGGGCTTCGTGACATAATCATCGGCGCCCAACTCGAGCCCCGCGATTTTGTCACTACGCTCGTCCTTCTGGGTGAGGAAAATGATAGGAATGTGGCTGGTGCGCGTTGTGGTGCGTAGCTGCTTGCAGACGGCGTAGCCGTCCATATCGGGCAGCATGATGTCCAGCACGACCAGATCTGGCAATTGCTTGCGGCACATGGCCAGGGCAACCTCGCCGCGCGCGGCGACATCTACCTGATAATCCTGCCCCGTGAAATAGATGCGGAGCATGTTAGAGATATCAGGATCATCTTCTACGACGAGAATTCGACCGTTGCTCATGATATTTTTCCTTGATTGTCAGACAGAAGCTGCTGCCACTTGCTGGCCTGGACTGGCGCGACCGGCAAGGGCTCTGGCGTAAATGGCGGAAATTTCCGCCTCTGGAATGGCCCGTTCGAAACTTCTGAAACCGCCCAGCGTAAAGCCGTGCGTGTGTGCAATTTTATCAATGGCCAGGACTCGCGCCAATTCGATCTGTTTTCCCAATGTGTACGATTCGTATCTTCCCTCGAGGGCGAGGGCCATTGTTTCCGCCATACAGGCGTAAGCCATACCCGGTGGAAACCCGAAGTCGAAGCCAAAATCGACCGGTCCTGGCACACGCACCATGCCCCCTTCGATGACGAGTACGTCTGGCCGTTGTTCCGCTACCTGTCGCGAAACGTCGCGGGGGCGCGCCACGTCGCAGACGATGGCGCCGGGGCGCAGGTGTTGGGGCTCGATCACGGCGTCGACAGCGCTGGTTACGGTTACGATCAGAGCCGCGTCACTCAGACGCTCAATGTCAGCAGCGAGCTCAATCTGGCGGGAAGCGGCTGTGGCTGATTGGATCTCATCTGCAACTGCCGCCAGCCGCCCCTGATCGCGCCCGATGAGCAGCAGCCGCCCGCTTTGCGGCGCCAACATCTGGGCGCAAACGCGGCCGATTGCTCCATAGGCGCCAACAATGGCCACCGTCTCTGTTTCCATCTCCAAATGCATTCTGTACGCCGCCTGGCGGATAGCGCGAACTGCCATGGCCACGGTGTAACTGTCTCCGGTCGTAACAGGAATATCGAGGCGCCGGGCAATCGTCTGACCGCCATCGCCGGCGACGGAGGTGAACGCGCCCAGGCCCAGCAAACGCGCTCCCAGGCGTTCCGCAAGCCGGCCCACCTGAACGATCTTGTGGTACACAACCGCCGGCGGCAGGCTGATCATCAGACGCGGTGTGAGCGGGCAGGCCAGCAGCCAGCCTTGGAGTGCGCGCCCATTATGTGCAGAGCGGATGCCGGTCACCTCTGAAAGATAAACGGGCGGGTAGAAAATGGAGAGAAGTTCGAGAAGCCAGACCGGTAGTTTGGCAAGCGCCGGGTATTTGCGACCGATGTCCCGCCGGGGATCAATGGGGTGGATGACAAAGGCGAAGTTATCCTTGTTCATCAGATAACCCCTACTTCATCGTGGCGCGGATACAGTCGGGGGTAGGGGTACTTCTGCTCGTAAGGGAAGTGGTCGCTGTCTTCGTATCTGACGTTCCTGTCGATGATGTGTTTCTCGTCCGAAGCAAGTAGGACGACGTCCGATTCCACCGTCCGCGCCGGAAGTAAGATGAGACCGGAGCTCAGGCGGCAGTGGTGCCCAACGCATCCACCGAGCACCAGGAAGTTGGTTTCTCGCAATTCTCCGTCCATCATCGCTCTCAAAGGAGCAGGGAGGATGTTGAAATCGGTAAAAGTCGTGCCCGCGCCAATGAACGTGTCACGGCCCACCACGCAAAGCTGGAGGCAGGTGTTCTGGGCGACCATAGTGTTTTCCATGAGCGTGGTCATGAAAAGCGAAGCGCGAAACGGGAGGAAACAGCCGTCGCTGATGACGCTGAGCATAAGCTGGCAGCCCTGGGAGATAGTGACGTTGTTGCCGATGATGCAGTTGTCGATGACCGTTCCCGCGCCAATGGTTACATTATCGCCGATTACTGCCGGCCCGTGGATGCGTGCTGAAGGATCGATGTTGGCGTTGCGCCCTATCTTCACCAGTTCGGAACACTCAAGCACCTGTTTTTGCTCTACGACTGCCTTCAACAGAATCTTGAGTTTATAGCGCCAATCTTCGTTGATGCGATCTTCTTGATTCACGCCGCGCGTGAACACACCGAACAGGATGTCGGCGACAAAAAGGTGCACCCAGCTCTCGATGATGATGAACGCTTTGCGCGGTAGCTGGTAGATCAGATCGCCAAATTCTGTTGCCATGTAGGGCGGTACATGATAATAGCCTCGCTCCCGTGCCTCGGTATCGACTATCAACGGTTGCGCCTCTTGCCCATCTGCCATTCCCTCCGGCAGATACCACATATCGGCGAGGAGCAGGTCACCTTGTTCCACAAACGCTGTGCTCAGCGGGCGCACGTGTTCTGCGATGGCGGGGTCGTCGCTGCGAAAAGCGAGGCGCAGCGGTTCGCGCCTCGTGCGGGCTCGCTCAATAAACTCGGCAATCAGCAGCTCGTCGAAAAACAGATTGTCGCGGTGTACCAGCGATTCAGCACTGTCCTCCGCTTCAAGGCGAACGGCAAGGTCCCAATCAGGATATTCGCGCTCTTCGGTTGTGTAGGGCGTGATCAAGTCGCGCTGCCACAACCACAGCGGTTTATTCTGGACACGCAGATCGCGCGCCGGCTCGTTAAACGGCTGAATTTGATTGTGCGACTGCAGAATTACTCGACGCATATTACGGATGACCGCTCACATGAGACTGTAGCGATTAGCAGGAGCACCGTGGACCGGACCGGATGGTGTTTATTCTAAAGAAGCCGTCGCTTTGGCCCCGGCGCCATTTGGATCATTATTGCTCAAAAAGCGCGTCATGACTGTAAGAAATTTGTCCGGTTCGTCGCTCATGGGGAAATGCCGCGAGTGGCGCATCATCGTTACATGAGAGGAATCAACGGCGTCTGCCAGCAGCCGGGCGTTGGTGGGCGAGACAATATTGTCATTGGCCCCGTAAATGCCAAGGACGGGTATGTCAAGCGCTGGCAGTTCAGGACGTAGGTCGGTGTCGCGCAGATCACCGATGCTACGGAAGAATGATTCGAGGGTTGTGCGCTGAACGTCGCGAAAGATCATTTCCTGCACTTTCCTCGAATCGCGGGCCAGGATGATGTGCATGACGAGGTTGAGCACGGCGGGAAAGCGCCAGACGAGCTCGGCGATGGCTCCATATCCCGCCAGCTTCAGGAAGGGGTTCAGGGAGGCGCCCACAACGGGAGAGCCGACGACGGCCACTTTGCGAATGCGCTGTGGGTTGCGGAGTGCCATCTGCAGGGCAACCGTTCCACCCATAGAATGACCGAAGACGGGCGCTTCTACAATGCCCAAGCGATCCATGAACTGCCGCACCATTTCGACATAGCTGGCGATGCGGAAGGAGGACTCGTTGCTGGCGCCGTCTCTCTTGGAGGAGTCGCCGAAGCCCCAGAAGTCGAGGGCATAGACGCGATATTCGCCGCTGCTGCCCAGGGCAATCATCGCCTCGCGCCACACATCCCACGAGTTGATCCACCCATGGAGCAGGATGATGGGCCGACCGCGGCCTATCGTCTCGTAGTGCAGAATCCCTTGCTCGGTAACGATCGAACTCACAGGTGCCTCGGCATCAAACGTGTTGCTCCGCGCTGTACATAGTCGCCCTGGCGGCGATGGCTACTCCCGTTTACGACGCTGGGTATCAGTCAGGCTGTTTGCTCTTCTTCTTCGATGCGCTCCAGAACGGAGTATAGCAGCTCTAGCAGGACGTTCTTCACGCTTTCCTTGTCAAACGCCACACAGGGCAAGACCTTTACGTTTGAATTTAGCCGGAGAATGATGCGCAGGTCGTCTGGCTCCCAGGCATCTTCGTGATCCTGTTTGTTGGCGGCTACAACAAATGGAGTGGCTGCGTAGGCTTCAAACGTCTCCAGGATCCGTTTTGCCTCGCGGAACGTCTCCGGCCGGGAACTGTCGACAATGACGATGAAGCCCAGCATGCCTTCGGAGAGAATCTCCCACATGAAGTCGAAGCGGCGTTGCCCCGGCGTACCAAACAGATACAGCACAAGATCGTGTCCCACCGTAATGCGGCCAAAATCCATGGCAACGGTCGTCGTATCTTTGATCTGCTCGGCCGCGCTGCTTATGCGGCGTTCGGTAGAAACGACGTCGATTTCGCTGACGGAGCTGATGAACTGGGTTTTACCGGCAGAAAACGGGCCGGTGACCACCATTTTTACTGCTTGCATATTCGACCTGTCACTGTGTGGGAGGCGATTCCTGTTACTGGCTACAAGCTGCGGATGCGTTCAATGAGCCTGTGAACGACCGAGCGCTTTACGGTTGGCGACTGCTGTTTCACTGTGTTTGCCGGCGCTTCCTGTTTTCCTGCTGGCTGGCGCGTGCGCGGCGCTCGTCGTCGCCGGGCATCGGGCCCATCTACATATTCGACGAGACCGGCTTGTAAGAGTCCGTATACGATGCGCCTGACATGAAAATCGCTGAGGTTGTTGGCGCGTGCAATCTGGCGCAGAGTGTTACGTGGATTGATGAACGATACCACCCGCCACTCCTCAACGGTCAGGTTGATGTTGCGCAGCCTGGCGTCAGGACGCTCTGTAAACTTAAGTGCTACGTCGAGATCGGGGACCTCATCCTGGAGGCGCTCCCACTCTTTGAGTCGTCTGGTGCCCTCCATGATGACGCTTTCCAGATCGATAGGGATCGTAATGCGGTCCGACGACGGCAGTGTATTTGCCTCAAAGCGGAACAGCCCGTCGGCCCAGGTAAACAGCTTGTAGGCTACATCCAGGACATGTTGGCGCACGCTCTGGATGATGTCGCTCTGCGTGACGTAGCCGGCCTGAATGAGCAGATGGCCAAGCTGTTTGTCGCTTGTCCCTTGCGCGCGGCTCTGGATGATCTGCAACTGTTTCTCGTTTAATTTTCCGGCACGATAGAGAACATGCGCCAGATCGCTGCCATCATCATTCATGGCAGCGTAAATCAGCTTTCCTTCCCGAAACGACATCTGCGCTTGCTCTGATCCTTCAATTGTCAGCGTCCCGGTCTTGCGGGCGAGATTGATCAAATTGAGCAACTGTGTCGTGGAGAAGTCACGCAGGTTGCCTTTTAGGGCCATAGCTCATGATCCTGCATATTGGTGCGGTTCTGACGGTAGATGATCTGTGCCAGCCGGCTGGCGTCGAAACGCTTTGACGTCCCGTTACGGCAGCGCATTATACCGTTTGCCAGGAGGGGCGTCAATGGGCCATTATGTCACATGTCTCTAGGATTTTAGGCCTAGAAGCTTTTGTTATTCCGCCGCGCCTTGTGTTAAAATAGCGCTTGTCACTGTAAAAATGCATGCGGCGAGGGGCGGTGGCGAAATGGTAGACGCAGCGGACTTAAAATCCGCCGGTGGCAACACCGTGTGGGTTCGAATCCCACCCGCCCTATGGCAATGGCCCGTGTTGGCGGGCCATTTTTGTTATAATTGTGGCCATTCGTCGCTGCTTCCACGTGATCCAGTGAGCCTATGCCGGATGCGCCAACGATGTTAAGAAGCCGCCTGCGGGAATTCAAGCAGTCATGGGAGCGCGAGCAGGGAAAACCCCTGTGGACGCCAGTTGACCGGCTTGTGGTCGGTGTGTCTGGCGGGCCTGATTCTCTGGCCCTATTACACGCCCTGGCGGTTGGGGGCTTTCATCCGATAGAGCGGCTAACCGTGGGCCACCTGAATCACGGCTTGCGAGAAAGCGCAACGGACGAGGCGCGATTCGTGGCGCGCACTGCTAACGACTGGGGTGTCCAGTGCGAGATACGAGAGGTCGATGTGGAAGCGTTGGCCGAAGCCGAGGGTCGCTCTCTCGAGGAGGCGGGGCGGCTGGCCCGCTACCGCTTCCTGGCCGATCTGGCGCACAAGGCAGGCGCGGCGGCAGTGCTGGTGGGGCACACGGCGGACGACCAGGTGGAAACGGTTTTGATGCACTTGGTACGTGGTACTGGCCTGAATGGACTGCGGGGCATGCTGCCCGTATCTGCTGTGCCCGACGCGCCTGACGTCAGGCTGTTGCGCCCCTTGCTGACCACGAGCCGTGATGAGATTGAAGCATACTGCGAAGCGCACGACTTGCGCCCGGTGCTGGATGCGACCAATGAAGAGCTGACGTTCTTTCGTAACAGGCTGCGCCATCACCTGCTTCCGCTGCTGTGCGAGTACAACCCACAGATTAAAGAGCGGGTATTGAATATGGCTGAAGTGATACGCGCGGACGTTGCGCTTTTGCAGCAGCTTCAGTCGGAGGCGTGGCAGGATGTGCTCGTGGGACAGGGCGACGATTGGCTCGAGCTTGATCTGGGCGCCTGGCGTCGCCTGCCGCTCGGCCTGCGACGGCGCACGCTGCGCCACGCGGTGTGGCAGCTGCGCGCCTCGCTTCGCGACATCAGTTTTCGCCCTGTCGAACTGGCGCGCCAGGTGGCCGAGGAAGGGGCGGTGGGCGCCCAGGCGACCTTGCCGGGCGCTTTGACATTGACTGTGGAGTACGATGCGTTGCGCATCGCCGGCCGGGATGTGACCGCGCCAACGACCGCGCCGCAACTGCTGGAGCTGGAACCGCAGCCGCTGGCGGCGCCCGGCGAGCTCGAGCTGGCCAACGGCTGGCGGCTGGAAGTGTGGAACGCGCCTGCCGGCGCTGACGTAGAACTGAAGCAACAGAGTAGTCCCTGGCGAGCCGTTGTGGACGCGGACGCAGCCGGCGCACTGTACGTGCGGGGAAGGCGCGCGGGCGAACGCTTTCAGCCGTTTGGGATGGAAGGCCGTTCGGCGCGCATCGCAGATGTGATGATCAACGAGAAGATCCCTGCTGCGCACCGCGATCGATGGCCCATCGTAGCTAATGACCGTCATCTACTGTGGTTGGTTGGTTACCGGATTGACGAGCGGGTGAGGGTGACGCCGGAGACGCGGCATGTACTGGTCATGCGCTGTACGAGGCGCGCTCCGGAATAGCCATGACGGCCGGCAGGAAGGGCCGTCACTGGCCGTGTCACGCCGCATATGATGGCGGGCAGGGCTCTCGAGTAGTGATACCTTTTTTTGGATTACGCCCGAACGGCGTTAAAATTAACACGTTCGGGCAATCTGACTCTTAAGTACATTGACGTGAGCCATTGAACTTATGCCAATTA
>DATHSI010000194.1:0-16889 GCA_035464315.1 Candidatus Sulfomarinibacteraceae bacterium | reverse complement strand
ACTATGGGCCAGATCGCCGCCGAGATCGCCATTAACGCCGTGCGTGGCGAGGACGTTCCCGCCTTCGTCAACAACGACGAGCAGATTCCGCCCCTGCCCGAAGGTGGACCTATCATCACCCAGGAGAACGTCGACCAATTCGAGCCACAGTGGTAGCGCCATCCCGGCCATAGAAATACCGAGTGCGCGGGGCAGTGGCGCCACCCAGCACTGCCCCGCCAACCACACCCAATCATAGTAAATCACAGTGAGCGAAACTCCCCACGTTGAAGCGCGTGGCATCCACAAACACTTTGGCGGCGTGCACGCGCTCGACGACATCCATCTGGTCATAGAACGCGGCGGCGTGCACGGGCTCGTCGGCGAAAACGGAGCCGGCAAGTCCACGCTGGGCAAGATCATCAGCGGCGTTCTGCGCCCCGATTCCGACGACGGCGAGCTGCTGGTCAACGGGCGAACCGTACACTACAGCACGCCCTACCAGGCCCTGGCCGACGGCATCGCTATGATCTCCCAGGAAGTGGCCCTCGTGCCCCAACTCAGCGTCATGGAAAACGTCTTTTTGGGCATCGAGAGCCGCCGCGGCGGTCTGTTCGTTGACCGCCAGAACACACGGCGTCGCTTTGAAGCCCTGATCGCGCACTCGGGCTTTGAATTGCCGGCCGACACCCTCGTCTCCGGCCTGAGCTTCGCCGACATGAAAAAAGTCGAGATCCTCAAGGCCATCGCCCGCAACGCAGAGCTCATCGTCATGGATGAGCCCACCGCCGCCCTGCCCAGCGACGAATCCGAACGGCTGCTGCAAATCATCAGGCAGCTGCGCGAAAAGGGAACGACCATTATTTTCGTCTCCCACTTTCTAGAAGAAGTATTGGCCGTAGCCGACGTGATCACCGTTTTGCGCAACGGCTCGCTGATCAGAACCGCGCCCGTGGCTGAGGAAACGCCCCAGTCGCTGGTGCGCGCCATGCTGGGCCGTGACGTGTCGCTGACCTTCCCGCCCAAACAGTACCCGCCGGCCGATGCGCCCATCGTCCTCTCCGTGGACAACCTTTCGCAAAAAGGACGCGTAGAAGCGATCTCCTTTCACCTTCGCGCCGGCGAAATTGTGGGCCTTGCCGGCCTGGTGGGCGCCGGGCGCTCCATTGTGGCCCGCATGCTCTTCGGGGCCGAGCCGCGCGACAGCGGCGCCATCACCATGGACGGCCGGCCCCTGACCATCAACTCGCCCTATGACGCCGTGCAGGAGGGCGTGGCCATGTTGCCCGAGAGCCGCAAAGAACAGGGCCTGCTCATGAACCTGCGCGTCGGCGAAAACGTCACCCTGCCCCACCTTCAGGAGATCAGCCAGCGCATTCTGGTGCGCCGGCAGCGAGAGCACGAGCAGACGGCCGATCTGCTCTCCCGGCTGGACGTGCGTCCGCCTCAACCAGCAGTCCGCGTCACCAGCCTCTCCGGCGGCAACCAGCAGAAAGTGCTCTTTGCCAAATGGCTTTTCCGGCGTCCGCGCCTTCTAATCTGCGACGAACCGACTCACGGCGTGGACGTCGGCGCCAAACTGGCCATCTACGAGCTCATCACCGAACTGGCTGCTGCCGGCATCGCCATCCTTCTCATCTCCTCCGAACTGGAAGAGTTGTTAGGGCTGGCCCACCGCGTGCTCGTCATGCGCCAGGGCCGCATTGTGGCCGACTTCGACGAAGATCCGGCTGCCGGCCGGTTCCTGTCCGAAGACGCCATCATGCAGGCCGCATTTGCAACGGAAGAAAATGGAAACAAATAGTGACGTACAAGAACAAAAAGAAACGGTAGCTGGGCAACGCGCGTTGCCCGCCGCCCAGATGTTGGGCGCTTACTCGCGCAAGGCCATTCGCGACTACGGCATCATCTTCGCCTTTCTGGCCGTCTTCGCCACCCTCAGCCTGATGACGCCCGCCTTTCTCACCACGCGCAACATGCTCAATGTGCTGGATCAGGTCTCCCAGGTAGGGCTCATCGCCCTGGGCGCCACCGTGGCCATTATCGGCGGCGGGTTTGATCTCTCCGCCGGCGCCATCTTCGCCATCGCCGGCGCCACCGCAGCCATCATCGCCGCCGCCGGGTTTGTCATCCCCGGCCTGATCATCGGCGCCCTTCTGGGCCTGCTCCTTGGCGCGCTCAACGGCGCCGTCATCGCCGGTCTGCGCGTCAACTCCTTCGTGGCTACGCTCGCCGCAGGTCTCATCATTCGCGGCGCCGCCTACATCTTCACCGACGGGCTGCTGGTACAAGTCGGCGACCCCTACTTCGCCTTCCTGGGCCGCGCGCGCATCTTGGGCGTAAAGATGCCCGTCTTCTTTTTCCTGGGCTTTGCCCTCTTTACCTGGGTTCTCCTCTCGCACACCACCCTCGGGCGCTACATCTACGCCCTGGGCGGCAACGAAGAAGCGGCGCGCTTCTCCGGCGTCCGCGTGCGCCTGATCCGCACCCTCACCTTCGCCATCAGCGGCCTCAGCGCCGGCATCGCCGGCGTCATCCACGCCTCGCGCATCGCCACGGGACAGGCCAACGTGGGCCAGGGCCTCGAGCTCAGCGCCATCGCCGCCGTGGTCATCGGCGGCACCAGCATCATGGGCGGCGAGGGCGCCGTGTGGCGCACGCTGCTGGGCGTCCTCTTGTTGCAACTGGTCTCCAACGGCTTCAACATCCTCAACGTGCCGCCCTTTTACCAGGTCATGTTCGAAGGCTGCGTGATCATGTTCGCCATTATTCTGGATGCCTTCCGCCACGGGCGCATACTGCGCTGACCGTGCGTCTCCGGCAATACACCATGTAAGGAATGTTAATCCTATGATTCGTTTAACCGTCCTCTACAACCTCAAGCCGCACGTTGACGAAGAAGAGTTCTTGCGCTGGCGCCTGACCGATCACCAGGAAGAAAACCTGGCCATTCCCGGCGTCATTCGCACCGACTTCTGCCGCGTTGACCAACGCTGGCCCCAGGAGATGGAAGCGCCCTATCGCTTCATGGCCACGCTGGATTGGCCCGACCGCGAGAGTTTCGAAGAAGGTTTTTACGATGACAGCGTGCAATCGGGGTTGAAAGAGAACCTTGAACTGTTAAGTGACCCTGTTTTTCTCATTAGCGAGATCCTGACTGAAGGATCGAAGGAGATTGATCACCTATGAGCAAATATCGCGTGTCGGCGGACATCGGCGGCACTTTCACCGACTTCGTCGTCATGGACGAAACAGAACAGACCGTCTTCATCGGCAAGGTGCCCACGACGACGGACAACCCCGCCCGCGGCGTGTTGCAGGGGCTGGGACAACTGACTCCTGACCAGCGCGACATCGAATTCATGGTCCACGGCACCACCGTCGGCCTCAACGCCTTTCTGGAGCGCAAAGGCTCACGCGTGCTGCTGATCATGACCGAAGGGCTGCGCGACGCCTACTCCATCGCCCGCGGCGACCGCAAAGAGCTGTACGAGCTGCAATACCGCAAGCCAGAGCGGCTGGTGCCCCGCCGCGACGTGCACGAGGTGCGCGAGCGCATCCGCTGGGACGGCAGCGTGCTCACCCCGCTGCACGAGGAAGATTTCGCGCCCATCATTCAAAAGGTGCGTGACGAAGGCATTGACGCCATTGCCGTCTGCTTCATCCACGCCTTCGCCTACCCCGAACACGAACTGCGCGCTCGCGAGATTCTGTGCGAGGCCCTGCCCGGCGTCTCCGTGACGCTGTCCCACGAAATCGCCCGCGAGTGGCGCGAGTACGAGCGCGCTTCCTCCGCCGTGATGAACGCCTACGTGGCGCCCATCGTCTCCCGTTACCTTGCCAGCCTGGAAGGCGAGCTGCGCCAGCGCGGTGTGGACATCACCCTGCACGTTATGCAATCCAGCGGCGGGGTCATGACCGTAGACACGGCGCGCGACCAACCGGTTTACACGCTGCTTTCCGGTCCCGTCGGCGGCACCATCGGCGGCATCGCCCTCTCCAAGATGCTCGACCGCCCCAACCTCCTCTGCGTGGATATGGGCGGCACTTCTTTCGACGTCAGCCTGGTCATCGACGGCGAGCCCACGCTCACCTCGGAAACCGAACTGGAAGGGCTGCCGCTGCTCATGCCCATCGTCAACATCCACACCGTGGGCGCCGGCGGCGGCTCCATCGCCTGGCTGGAGGCCGGCGCCATGCGCGTGGGTCCCAAAAGCGCCGGCGCGCAGCCCGGCCCCGTCTGTTACGGGCGCGGCGGCACGCAACCCACGGTCACCGACGCCAACCTGTTCCTCAGACGGCTCGGCGCCGGCTCCCTGTTGGGCGGCGACATGCCTCTGGACGAAGAAGCCAGCGCCCAGGCCATCGCCAAAATGGCCGCCAAGGTAGGCCTGGACGAAGTCGCTTTTGCCGAAGGCATTCTGGCCATCACCAACGCCAAGATGGCCGACGCCATGCGCACCATCACCGTGGAACAGGGCATCGATCCCCGAGACTTCTCGCTGGTGGCCTTTGGCGGCGCCGGCCCCATGCAGGCCATCTGGCTGGCGCAGGAGCTGGAAATAGGCGAGGTAATCATCCCCCGCTTCCCCGGCACCTTCTCCGCCTGGGGCATGCTCCACACAGACGTGCGCCACGACCTCACCCGCAACTTCTACGAACCGGCCGGCGCTGTGCAGGCCGGGGAACTGGAAGCGGTCTACGACGAATTGCAAACGCGGGGCGCAGCAATTCTGCTCCAAGAAAACGTGGCGCCGGAGGACAACTATTTCCTGCGCTCCGCCGACATGCGCTACATCGGCCAGGAATATACAGTCAACGTGCCCATCAACGGCGACATCGATCCCGCGGGCATCGTCGACACCTTCCACCAGGCGCACAAGCGGCGCTACGGCCACGCCACACCCGACGCGCCGGTGGAGTTCGTCAACCTGCGCCTGGCGGCAATGGGCCGCCTGCCCAAAGCCACCTCGGCCTACCAGGTCGAGGCCCAGGGCGACCCGCAGCGCGGCGCGCGCCAGGCCGTCTTCGACGGTCAGGCGCACGAAACGCCCATCCTGTGGCGCGACGCCCTCGAACCGGGCAGCCGGGTGCAATCCCCGGTGATCATCGAAGAAAAAAGCGCCACGACGGTCATTCCGCCCGGTTACGTCGTGCGCGTTGACCCGTCCGGCAACCTGATTATCACCGTGGAGTAAATGATGACCGAACGAAATGGAAACGTGGATCCTGTCACCACTGAAATTATCCGCAACGCCTTTGTGTCCATCGCCCAGGATATGAACGCCACCCTCATCCGCAGCGCCTACACGCCCATCATCTACGAGGGCAAGGACTGCTCCGTGGCCCTGCTGGATGAGAACGGCGACGTTTTGGGCCAATCTCTGGGGCTGCCCCTCTTTCTGGGCAACCTGGAAATTTGCGTCAAGCTCACCGCCGAGATGTTCGGCTGGGATCACTTCGGTCCCGGCGACGTCTTCTACATGAACGACTCCTACATGACCGGAACGCACCTCAACGACGCCACCATCTTCGCCCCCATCTTCTGGGAAGGCGAGCGCGTAGGCTTTGCCGCCACCCGCGCCCACTGGCTCGACGTCGGGGCCAAAGACCCCGGCTCGCCCATGGACTCCCGCGAGATTTACCAGGAAGGCATGCGCTGGGGCCCCACTCGCATCTACGAGAACGGCGAGCCCCGCGAGGAAATCATCGACTTCCTGCGTCGCAACAGCCGTTTTGGCTCCGGCCTCGTTGGCGACATGAACGCCCAGGTCGCCGCCTGCCACACCGGCGCCATCCGCCTACAGGCCATCCTCGACCGCTTCGGCTACGACACCGTCGTCGCCGCCCGCGACGAAATCTTCCGCCAGTCGGAACAACTGGAACGAGAAGCGGTCGCCGCCATCCCCGATGGAACCTACACCGCCGAAGGCAGCCTGGACAACGATGGCCTGGGCAGCGATCCCGTGCCCGTCAAAGTCCGGGTGGACGTCGAGGGCGACCAGATGCGCGTCTCCCTGGACGAATCCGCCGACCAGACCACGGGACCCGTCAACTGCGGCTTCGCCCAGACCATCGCCGCCGTGCGCGTGGCCTTCAAGCTGCTGGTCAACCCCGACCGCCCCGTAGATGGCGGTACCTTCAGCACCCTCAGCGTCGAGGCCCCCGAAGGCTCCATCTTCCGCGCCCAGGAACCCGCCGCCTGCGCCTGGTACTTCACGCCCCTGGGCCTGCTCATCGACCTCATCTCAGAGGCGCTGGCCCCCGCCCTGCCCCAACAGGTCGCCGGCGCCCACTACGGCGACTCCATGGTCATCTACCTCGCCGGTCAGGATCCCCGGCGCGACGGCGCCCCCTACCTGGCCGTCGAACCCACGCCCGGCGGCTGGGGCGCTTACCACGACGGCGACGGGCAGGACGCCCTGATCAACGTTGTCAACGGCGCTTTCAAGGACCTGCCCGTCGAAGTCTACGAGAACAAATATCCCGTGCTCCTGCGGCGCTACGGCTTCCGGCCGGACACCGGCGGCGCGGGCCGCTTCCGCGGCGGCAACGGCATTTACCGCGAGTATCATCTCGTAGACGCGCCGGCCTTCCTCTACCTCTGGTTCGAGCGCTCCGTGACCCCCGCCTGGGGCCTCTTCGGCGGCCAGGACGCCGTCGGGCCCCAAGTGCTCATCAACCCCGGCGCTGACGACGAGCGCAGCCTGCTGAAAGCCAACGGGCTGGCCCTCAACCAGGGCGACGTGGTGCGCACCCAGACCGGCGGCGGCGGCGGCTACGGCCCGCCCTGGGAGCGCGACCCGCAGCGCGTGCGCGAAGACGTCGTCGACGGCTACGTCACCCGCGAAGCCGCCCGCGAGACCTACGGTGTCGTCCTCCGCGACGACCTCACCATCGACGAGGACGCCACCGCAGAACGCCGCGCGGTTCTATCCCAGTAAAATGATTCCGCCACCCTCCCGGAGGTTTCCCAACCTCCGGGAGGGTTACGGGCGCTCCGTGTCTCTTTAATCCAACGTCACCATCACGGCGATCACCCCCTGCCCCTCCTCCAACACATCCAACGCCTTACCCACCACCGTGCCCGCCGCCGGATCGTCGGCGCGCATGGCGTGGCCTGGCGTGGGCGAGGACACCAGCAGGTCGCCCGGCGCGATGGCCCCATACGAAGCGTCCACGCGGATCGCCTTGAACGCGCCCAGCGTCACGATCCTCACGTACTCGCCCGGCGCAATTGGCCCTTCCTCACTCTGACTGCGGACCGGGTCATCCACATCGTAGCGGCGATCCACCACGCCGATCACACCGCTGCTCGCCGCTTCGTCCGCCTTGCGCACCAGCGGCGCCGGGATCTCGCCCACGACCGGCTCGGCCACGCCGGTCACCACCACGACGTCGCCCTGCTGCAACGGCTCGTCTCCATCGTGTAGCGCCACGTCTACGACGTACCCGCTCTTATCGTTAGCGAACAAGGAGTCCGATATCACCAGGCTCCCATCTATTCGTACATGGCCATCGAAGTAACCGGCCCAGGCGAAATCGCCGGACGCACCGAAAATACCTGTCCCGTTTTCGCTGTAGCCATACACGCCAGCAGGTAGCGCGTTGGTCATGGAAGGCACGGCCGTGCTGCCGCCGAACACGCCAACTCCGGTACTGCTCTCAAAATAGCCGCCATAGCCCGCGCCACTGACAGAGGCTGTGTTAGAACCATAAACTGCGTGCGATTCGCCGGCGCCGAAAACGCCGATGCCGTCGGAGACGCCCAGAACGCCGTACCCGGTCGCTGCCCGCCCATAGGCGCCAACGCCACTTCCGCTCATGTCACCGAATACGCCATAGCCAAATAAAGCGTCGCTGGTGCCGTAAACACCCGCGCCGTGTTCGCTATGACCGTGAAGTCCGGGGACCAAGGGATTCGTGGTCGACGGCGCCGCCGTGCTCCCACCAAACGCGCCCACGCCCGTCGTCGACGTGAAGTAACCGCCGTACCCTGCGCCGTTGGCGCTGCTCTCGTTGAAGCCATACACGCCAAAGTTCCCCCCCTCGCCATACAGGGCCACGTCCTGCGATTCCAGGCGCAGCGCCGTGCCTGTCGCCGCGTTGCGCACCACGGCCCCGGGCCGCACGCTCATCGCATAAGGCGCCGGCCGGATCTCCTGTCGCGGCGACAGCACCTCCCCTTCCACTTCGATCCCCAGCCACAGCGGGCCGCCGTCAAAGACGCCCTGCGGCGCGTCAAACCCCACCTCGAACAGGCCCGCATCGACCGCCACATTCATCGTCCCGCTTTCATAAACCGGCGCGCCGCCGCTGCTCTGCGAATAAAGGCGGAAAATCATGGCATAGTTCCCACTGAGCCGCTTGCCATCGTCGTCAGTCAAGAAGCCCTGGTAACTGATCGCCTCCCCCACGGCGGACGCCGCCCCGCGTGCGTCCACCTGCCCCTGCTCGCCCGGCTGTGAATACGTGGGTAAGACTCCCACCAGGCCGGCGGCGACCAGCGCCGCCGCCAGCACGCCCACAATAATCCAGATTCTGTGTCTGTGGATCCTCATACAAGCAACCCTTCCTTGTTCTAATCGTCTACGATCATGAGCTGCTCCTTCGCCCTCTGTACATCCGGATGCTCTGCATCCAGAGCCAGGGCTCGCGTCAGCGCCTGTTCTGCCTGCGCCGGCTGCTGCAAGGCCCAATAGCTACGAGCCAATCCCACGTGCACCAGCGCCGCGTCCGCGGACCAGCGCTCGGCTTCCCGGTACCACGCCAGCGCCTCTTGTGGCCTACCCTGGGCCAGCGCCACGTCGCCCAGCATGCGCAGGGCCAGCCCGTCCGTGGCATCCAGATCGACCGCCCGCTGCAATCGCGCTCCCGCCTCCTCCGGCCGGTCCTGCGCCAGATACACTCGCGCCCAGGCCACGTGCAACCGTGCATAGTGCGGCGCCCGGGCCACGGCCTGTTCGTAACTCTCATGCGCCGGCGTCAGGGTACCTGTGTCAAACTGCATCCCCACCACGGCGTAGAACTCGCCCAGCGCCGCCCACCCCACGTAGTCCGCCGGCCGCAGATCGCGCGCCGCCAGCAACTGCGCCTCCGCCCGGGCCAGCAGAGCGCGGTCGCCGCCCGCCCGTTGCGCCTGCTGCCAGTTCAATTCGGCCAGCAAACGGCGGTGCGCCGGCTCCCACGGCGCATAAGCTGCCGCCTTCTGCGCCGCTGCCATCGCTCCCACCCCGTCTTGCTGCGCCGCCCGCCGCAGCGCCATCTGGTGCGCCACGTCAGCCGCCAGCGGTCGCCCGTTCAACTGCACTACGAGGAACGCCACAGCCGCGAATAGCCCGGCCGCAGCCAGCATCCGCGCTGGCGTGGGCTCAGCCGCGCCACGCGCCGGCGACGGCTCCTCACGCTCGCGCCCCAACGCCGGGGAGGCCACCACAGCCATCAACAGCCAGCTCGCCATGGCCGTCGCCGTCACGTCAAAGCTGCCCAGGTTGCCTATCAGATTGCCCGCCACCGCCGCGGCGCAGGCGGCGACGACGGCCCGGCCCTCACTGCCGGCGCGCCCCAACTGTAACCGCCGCCAGGCCAGCACAAAAAAAGCGCCCACCAGAAACAGAAAAGCCACCGCGCCCGGCGTCCCCGCCGCCGCCAGCCACTCCAACAACACGTTGTGGGCGCGGTCGACGAACACCTCGCGGCCCTGATAGTAAACCAGTTCCGGCGGGTAAACGGCCGGAAAGAACACCTCCAGCGCGTCCAGCCCATACCCCAGCAACGGTCGCTCCTGGATCAGGTCCCACACCGCGGCCCAGATGCGTCGCCGCGCCGCCAGCGACCCGCTGTTGGCGCTCAAGAGCGCATAAGCGCCGCCCGCTGTCCCCAGCAACGCGGCCACCACCCCGCCCGCCAGCAACGCCAGCCGCCCGCGGCGCGCCAGTCGCGGCCACCAATACAGACCGCCAAAGGCGCCCACGCTCACCAGCGCCGCCGCCCACGCCGCGCGGCTCAGCGTCAGCGTCAGCAATACCAACAAGATCAGAAACAACGCTCCCCACAACCGACCGCGCCCGCGCTGTCGCGCCATCACCGCCAGCGCCAGCGCCGCCGGCAGCAACATCGCCGCGTAGGCTCCCACAAAATTGGAGCGACCCAGCGTGGCGTAAATGGGCGAGCGCGTGTCCACCGTCAGGCCCAGCGGATCCACCCCCGCCGCCTGCAACAGCCCCAACAGCGCCAGCGGCGCGCCGCTGAGCGCCAGCGCCTGCAAAAGTCGCCGCGCCTGCCCCCGCCGCCGCAACCCCGCGCTAACCAGCAGAAACAACAACAGGTAGCTGAGCCATGTCAGCAACCCCTGCCCGCGCGCATAACTGCCAAAGAGACTCAACCGGGGATAAGGCGCGAAGGCCGTGGTTGCCACTAACACCGCGCCCAGCAGAACCACGGGCCACAGCAGAGGATTATGTTGCCAGGAGAAAATCGTACCCTTCCCGCGCAACAGGGCCCCCGCCAGCGCCGCCGCGACCAACAGCCACACCAGCGAGCGCAGCAAGATCGCCTTGGAAGGCTCGAACGGCTGGTGCGCCCACAGATTGACCCACAACGGGATCAGCACCGCCGCCAGCAACCAGCCCGCTTCCAGCAGAGAGGCGGCATCGCTCTCTCCCGGTGCGGTCGCAGGGGGAGCGTCAGACAAGGCGCTCATCGTGGGGGTAGGGCGAGGATCGCCCTGAAGGCAAACCTCAACATGCTTGAACTGTTGGCAGGTAAACCGGAAAAGTTACACTTTAACCATATCCGGCGCCTTCTCCCCCGTCAAGCGTAACCCCCACGGGTTCAGACAACCTCCTCACCCAACAGAACCGACTGAATCTCTTGCTGGAAAGAGCGCACGTGCTGTTCCAGCAGCCGTGAGGCGCACTCCGCGTCGCCTGCCTGCAACGCCTGCAAAATATCGCGATGTTCCAGAACGGTATTGTGCACCGTCCCCAACCTGGATAGCGAATAATACCAGAGCCGCAGGCTCAGAGCGTACATACCACTCAGCGCGTCGCACAGAAACTCATTGTCCGCCGCTTCGTAAATAATCTGGTGGCACGCTTCGTCCATGGCGATGAGCACTTCGTTGTCCAGCGCCGCCGGGTCATCGCCAAGCTTGCTCAACACGACAGCCATACGTTGCCAATGCTCGGGAAGGCCGCGCCGGGCCGCAAAGCGCGCCGCCATGCCCTCCAACACCACCCGCACTTCACACAGCCGTTGCAGATTCGTGACGCCAACCTCAGTAACGAACATGCCGCGACGGGGCACGATATCCACCAGTTTTTCCAGCGCCAGCCGCTGCAGCGCTTCCCGGATCGGCGTGCGTCCCAACCCCAACGATTCAATGAGGGCTGTTTCGTCGATCACGGCGCCAGGTGCCAGCTCCAGAGAGACGATTTTGTGCTTGATAGCCTGATAGGCCTGTTCTTTAAGAGAAGGCCGTTCCATAATAGCGTCCTTAGAGACGGAACCGGGCCTCTTACATCTGTGATGAACGTTGTTCCTGACCTGTGCGGCGCTTTGCGCGGCGCGCATCGACCCGGACCCGCCGCTGCGGCCACGAAAGAAGAATGACGCCGCTGATCACCAGCAGCCCCCCCGCCACCTGCCACACGTCCAGCCGCTCGCCCAGCGTCACATAGGAAACAATAGCCGCGAAAGGCACCTCCGCCGTGGCCACGATAGCAGCCACGCTGGCCTGCAGCCGGCTCAGCGCCAGCGTGTACAGCGCGAAACCGCCGATGGTCGTAATGAGCACCATGCCCGCAAAATAGGCCACCCCCAGCGCAGTGTGCGGCGCGGTAAAGCCGTCCCTGATCTGAAAAGGCAGCAGCGTCAACGCGCCGAAGCCGAAGATATACACCAGGATCGTCCAGGAACTGTAATCCCCCGCCAGCTTCTTGCCAAAGAGGCTCATGAAGCCATAGGTCACGGCCGATCCCAGCCCCAGCAGCAAACCCTGCAACGCGATCTGCTGTTGTTGCAGGGAATCCACCCCGCCGATGAACACCGAGCCCATTAAGGCCAGCAAGATGGCCACGATCTTGCGCCAGGTGAGCGGCTCGCGCCACACGATCCAGGCGATTACTGCCACCACCATAGGCGCGTTGGACTGCAATACCGTAGCCATGGCCACGCCGTTCACCAGAATACTGCTGTTCCACAGCACGTGAAAAAGGCCAATGCTCAGGCTGCCCATCAACGCCAGCCAGGGCAAATCGCGCATCTTGATACGCAGCAGATCCGGGCGCAAGAGGCTGATACCCCCGAAAAGAACCACAAAGGTAGCCAGATCGCGCCAGAAGGCGATGCCCACCGGCGTGATCGCCCCTTCGCGGTCGATGAGGCTGATAAACATACCCGACGTCGACCACAACGCGCTGGCCAGGAGAACCAGCAACACACTGCGGGGGCGCCGCTTGTCGGCAGCCGGAAGAGCCACAGAAGAAAGGCTCATGGCATCGGCGTCAGGCTCATCGACTGCACGTAGCGCATATTGAAATCAGGATCGAGATCCAGGTCAATCTGCTCCGCGCGCGCTGCCAGCGCTTCGCCTCGGGCAAACCCCTGCTCGTCCAGAAGCAGCGCCGCGCCCAGGCCCGCGCCGTTGGCTACCGTCTCCACCACACCTCGCTGCACGGGCGGAATCATGCCCAACGCCAAAACAGCGTCAATGTCGATCTGCCCGCCAAAGGAACCCGTCAGAATCAGGCGCTGCAAATCGCCCGGCGCCAGGCTCAGTTCGTCCAGCAAGATATCCATGGCAGCGCGTATCGCCGCCTTCGCCTTCTGCAGCTCGCGCACGTCCCACTGTGACAGCGACAGCGCCCCACCGCCGTTCAGGGCCAGAACGCGCGCGCCGTGCGCGTCCCGCGACGTGCGCCCCGCAAACAGCGCGTGATCCTGGATGCGCCCGCTGGCGTCGATCACCTGCTTCTGGCGCAACACGTGCACCAGGCTGATCAGCCCCGACCCCGTGATGCCCACCGGCGCCTCCTCGCCGATCGTCTCGAAGGCCAGCCGTCCGTCGCACAGCCGCGCCCTCACAACGGCCCCGTCAACCGCCCGCGTGCCACAGGAGATGTTGACCCCCTCAAAAGCCGGCCCCGCCGCCGTCGAGGCCGTCACAATTCTGTCGCCGTCGGTGACCATCACCTCCCCGTTGGTGCCCAGGTCAATCGCCGCCATCGGTCCGGCGGCGCGGTCGAAGCCGAAATAGACCAGGCAGGCCAGCGCGTCCGAGCCCACGAAGCCGCCCACCAGCGGCGGCAGTGAGACGGAGACCCCCGGCGCGAAGATACCGCCCATCAAGTCGGCCGCGTCGCAGATAGCCTCTCTGCGCGCCGGCTGGAAAGGCAGCCCCGCCAGGGTATCCAGAGGCAGCCCCGCCAGCAGGTGGTGCATGGCCACATTGCCCACAATCGTCGCACGCGTGATGCGCGCCCGGATCGCCGGCGACAGACGTAGCGCATCCACAGCCTGGTTAATCGAAGCCAGCGCCAGCCGCTGCAACCGCTGCGCGTGTTCCGTATCCTCCGTCGCCGCCGCCAGCCGCGAGATGACGTCCGCGCCATACGAAGTTTGCTGGTTCAGGCTGGCAGCGCCCGCGCACACCTCGCCGTTGTCCAGCATCGTCAGCAGCGCCGCGACCGTGGTCGACCCCAGGTCGATGGCCAGCCCCAGCGGCACATCGCGCTCCCGCTTGTAGCGGTTGCTGGCGCGGAATATCTTATTGGAGTAGACGACGACGGGGGTCAGCGTCACCTCCACATCGCCCGCAATTCGCGCGCGGCAGGCCAGGCGGTTGCCCACCGCGATCTCGCCGTCCGTCAGATTGCGCCGCTCTACCTCATCCGGTTCCTGCAACCCCTGCTCCGCCAGCACCTTGCACAGCCCACATGTACCCCGCCCGGCGCAAGGCTGTTCCAGCGGCAATTCCGTGCGCGCAATGACGTCGCCCAACAACGCGCCGCGCGACGCTGTCACGCGCCGGCTCTCCTCTCCGTAAATGACGGTGACTTCAGGCATCGGGGGCACCGCACTCGTTCATGTCTCTCTCCGTTGTAAGCGCGGGCTGCCCACGGCGCGAGCGCGCACGCGATAGCTGTCCAGCCCGTTTGGCGTCTCCTCCAACAGGACCTGTGGATTGTCCGCGCCCGAACGCAGCGCGTTTTGCAGGGCGCGTTCGCGACACAACTCGCGCGCGCAGCGCAGAGCCGCGACCTCCGTTTCAAACTCATGGCGATTGTCGCTGGCCTGCACGTAATAGCCCACCACGTCCAGCCCTTCGCCCGACATGCGCGGATAAACCAGCATCTCCTCCGTGATCACCACGCTGCCGGCGATGGCTCCCACGGCGTTAGCCACCTCATGGTGCCGCGGCAAAATCAGGTCCGTGTGCAGAATCTTCGCCACTTCGCGCAAAAAAACCTCGGCCGGCGCGCCGATGCCGATGATCGGCTGTCGCAGGCGCAGCCGGGTCTCCAGGGTATCGTGGAAGGGGCGCACGCTGTTCTGGAAGAACCAGCGCCCCAGCCCTTCCTTGTCGGGCAGGCCCGGCGGCGGCACGCGCTTGCCGCTGAGAAACGTCACAATCGCCTCCACGATCGTTTCGCTAATCTGCCGCCATACCTGCGCCCGCATCTCCTCCGCGTCGGCAAAATGGAAGCGGCAAAACAGATGCCACGCCTGGCGCGCGACATCCACGTTCCACGGCGTGTACTGGCCTTCGATGTGCATCAGGTCCGTCGGCGTCAGGCCCGCCTTGCCCAGGATCTCCTGCCGGAACAGGTCCCCGGCTGCGATCTGGCCCGCGTGCAACACACCCAGCTCCTCGCTAATTCTCGCCAGCGGTCGCGGCCCATCGCGCAACAGGGTTATCAACTGCTCCGTGTGCGCCCCCTGCCACTCGCGCCCATTCTGCGGTTCGCGCAACAGCACCCAATACTCCAGCCACTCCGGCGCCACTTGCGTCCAGGAGCGCTGTCCCAGCACCGACAGCCTGTGAGCCACGTCGTCATGTTGGTAAGCCAGATAAGACAGGGGAATGACGCGCTCGGGGCCAATGCGCAGCCGCTTGTCGGCGCCCATCGTGATGTGGCTGTCGCCGCCGAGGCCGATGGACAACAGGTTCGCTGCCTTCACCGCCGTCTTGTAGCGACCCACACTGGCCCCCTCTTCGCCAATCGTCACCTCCCCCGCCTGAATCAGGGCCAGGTCTGTGGTCGTGCCCCCGACGTCCACGACGAGGGCGTCATCCAGATCGGAAAGGAAGCGCCCGCCAATGGCGCTGGCAGCCGGGCCGGAATGGATCGTCTCCACCGGCGTGCGTGCGGCAAACTCGTCGCTCATCAGCGTCCCGTCGCCGCGCACCACCATCAGCGGCGCGTCGATGTTGCGCCGCGCCATCGCCCGGCGCACCGCCAGCACAAAGTCGCGCAACACCGCCAGCAGCGACGCGTTCAGCGCCGCCGTCGTGGCTCGCTCCACCGACCCCAGCTGGGTGGAGAGCTGGTTGCCCAGCACCACGGGCAGATCGCAAACGTCGCGCACCACTTCATGGGCGCGATTTTCGTGGTCCGGATTGAGCGGGCTGAAGTATGAGGAAATGGCAATGGCGTCCACCTCCTCGGCCACCGTCTGCACCTGGCGCCTGATAGCCGCCTCGTCCAGCGCCTCCTTTTCGCGCCCGTAGACGTCGTGCCCGCCGCGGAAGTAGTAGTAGTTGGGCGTGGCGAAACGGCCTTCCATCTTGAAGGAACTCACCAGCTCCCGATCATAGCCGATCAGCAGCAGCGCCACCCGCTTCCCCTTGCCCTCGGCGATGGCGTTGGTTGCCAGCGTGGTGGAGATGGAAACCATCTTAATCGCCGTGGGATCCGCGATCTCGATGCCGTCGATCACGGCCTCGATGCCCACGGAGAAATCATAGCGCGTGGTCAGGCTCTTGTGCGTGGCCAGCACGCGGCGCGTATAGTATTCTAGCAGCACGCCGTCCGTGTAGGTGCCGCCGGTATCGATGCCCAGAACGTGGGCCTGGGAATTTGATTGTGACATTGTCTTGGCGCCGGCAGCGGCTGGCCCGCTGTCCGCGGACCAACCACCCCGTTAATCTGTTACACAAACATCTGCATATCCAGCTCTTCGCCCTTGTGCCGCTCGTCCGCCAGTTCGCAGATGCGCTTCAGCTCGGCGTACGTCGCCTCGTCCATCAGCGGCTCGTCCTCTTCGTCAAGCAACTCGATGACCCGCTCGTGGACGCGCTGCTGGTACGTCTTGCTGCCCAGCATCTCCCAATCTTCCCAATTGTGACGGTCCAGCATCTTCGGCTGCCAGATTTCACTCTTGAAGCGCTCGTAAGTGTGGTCGTGCTCCAGGTAATGTCCGGCAGGGCCGACCTCGTCTATCACGTCCAGCGCCTTCGTCTCGTCGTTGACCGGGATGCCGCGCATGGTGCGCTTGACCATGTCGATGATCTCGTCAGAAGCGACCATCATCTCCGGCGAGCTGGTCAGCCCCGACTCGATGTAGCCCACGTCGTGGATCATGTTGCCGCCGATCAGGGCCGCCGTGGCGATATTAAACGTGGCCTCCATCGCCGCCTGCTCGTCGAACAGCTTGGCATCGGAGCATCCTGCCGTCTCATACATCGGCACGCGCAGCCACTTGGTGATATCCGTGTAGCCGGCGCTGAGCAGAGCCATCTCCGGCGAGCCATAGGCCATCACCGTGGTCTGCATGTCCATGTTCGACAGCAGCCCGCCGATAATCAACTGCGAGCCCGGCCGGCGCAACTGGCTCAGCACAATGCCAAAGAGGCTTTCCGTGAGCGCCTGCACCAGAAGGCCCGCCAGAGTGGTGGGCGCCGTGCC
>DATHSI010000193.1:0-2051 GCA_035464315.1 Candidatus Sulfomarinibacteraceae bacterium | reverse complement strand
CCTTCGTCAGCCTGCCGCTCTCCGCCCGCCGGCGCGCCAGCCGCGCCCATGTGTAACATGGCCTTCAGCGCTGTTACCGTGGCCCGCGCGCCGCTGCGATCTGCTTTGTTGACGATCAACAGATCCGCAATCTCCAGAATGCCGGCCTTTATCGATTGGATGTCGTCTCCCATACCCGGCGCTTCCACGACCAGCACGGTGTGCGCCGTGTGGGCGATGTCTACTTCGGCCTGTCCGGCGCCAACCGTTTCAATCAGGATCACGTCAAAGCCGGCAGCATCCAGCACTTTTAGCACCGCAGCGGTGGCCCGCGCCAACCCGCCCAGACTGCCTCGCGCGGCCATGCTACGAATGAAAATGCCCGGATCCCCGGACAGATCGCGCATGCGAATGCGGTCTCCGAGCAAAGCGCCGCCGGTGAAAGGGCTGCTGGGATCAACAGCCACAATGCCCACCTGCAACTCGCGCTCGCGCAAAGCTTTTGCCAGCTCGTTCACGAGCGTGCTCTTGCCCGTACCGGGCGCGCCAGTGACGCCCACAATGTGCGCCCGCCCCGTGTGAGGGTACAGCGTCTTTACAATTTCGCGGGCGCGCTCCTCGCTGCGCTCCACCTGTGTAATGGTGCGAGCCACGGCGCGGCGCTCCCCTCGCCGCACGTCTGCCAAAAGGTCATCCACCAGACGTTGCCTCTCGCCTATCGACAGCATCACGAATAGCACTCACAATGCGCTCCATGCCGGTGCCGGGTCCGAACACATCAGTAATACCGGTCTCCAGCATCTTCGTAACGTCATCGTTGGGAATAATACCCCCGAGGAACACGGGCACATCGGCGATCCCTCGTTCCTCCATCACCTCCAGAATGCGCGGTACCAGCGCGCGATGCGCGCCAGAGAGAATGCTCAGGCCAATGGCGTCCACATCCTCCTGGAGAGCAGCTTCGACAACCATTTCGGGCGTCTGGCGCAGCCCCGTATAAATCACTTCCATGCCCGCATCGCGCAGGCCACGAGCGATCACTTTGGCCCCGCGATCATGGCCGTCGAGACCTGGCTTGGCGATCAACACCCGAACCTTTCTTTCCTCCATCGTTTTCTCCTATGTTCGCACCCGCTTTCACTGTTCGACTGTATGAAGAGTTGCCGCCCTTTATTATACCGGCTGCCGGAACTTTTACGATAGCGACCAGGCAACGCAAAATGCCGGCCTGTTCAAAATGGCCGGGCACGCGCCTCACATTGAGAAACAAGGCTGGATAACGATTCAGGATCGGCCGGCTTCCACCAGACGGCGTGCAGCAGCTAAGACATCCTTGCTGCGCACCAGCGACTCACCCACCAGCATGGCGTCAACGCCGATCTCGGCCATACGCCGCACATCCTCCGGCCCTTTGATGCCGCTTTCGGCAACGGTCACCACAGGCTCCGGTATTTGCTGGCGCAGGCGGGCCGTGATGTCAAAATCCACTTCGAAGGTCTGTAGGTTGCGATTGTTGACGCCGATGACGCGCGGATCCAGGGCCAACACCTTCTCCAGCTCATCCTCGCTGTGCACTTCTACCAGCGCTTCCATGCCCAGCTCGTGCGTCAGCTGCAGCAACGAGCGCAGGTCATTCTGGCCCAACACCCTGGCAATGAGCAGCACAGCGTCCGCCCCCGCGGCGCGCGCCTCGTAGATCTGGTAAGGGTCGAAAATGAAGTCCTTGCGCAACACCGGCACCGGTCGTCCGGTCTCTGGCCCCTTCAACGTCTGCAGGACCTCCTTCACCTCACGCAGATCGTCAAGCGAGCCCTGGAAGTGGCGCGCGTCGGTCAGTACGGAGATCGCGCTGGCGCCCGCGCGCACGTACGCCTGCGCCAATTGCGCGGCGTCATAATCGCGCACCATCAGCCCGCGGCTGGGCGACGCTTTCTTGCACTCCGCGATCAGCGACACGCCTGGTTCGGACAACGCCGCGGCGAAATCCAGCGCTGGCGGCGCCATGCCGGCAAGAGCACGCACGTCCTCCACGGGCACAGAGCGCTTGAGCCTGGGCAACTGCTCCCGGTGAT
>DATHSI010000192.1:0-9238 GCA_035464315.1 Candidatus Sulfomarinibacteraceae bacterium | reverse complement strand
TTCGCTCGGAGGCCACAGTCTCTAACCGGCCCCGCTTGCACCACCGCCGGCGGCGCGCACGCCGTGGCACGTTTCTCGCTGATAAACCCGGCTTCCTCCAGCTCCTCACTCAGCGGGCCGGCGTACTTCTTCCACTGTCTTGAGGTGACGCGCTTGCTCAGTTCCGAGAATTTCACCTTCTCCGCGCGCCCGTGCTTCGCCTCAAACAGGAGCGCCAGTAATCCGCGCTCGTGCGGCTGCAGGCCGGCCGGCTCTTGTACCAGTTCGACAGCAAAGTCCCGGTCGCGGAACCGCTTCGCTGACCGGATCTCTTCGATGCGCAGCAGGCCTCGATCCGCGACGTCAAACAAGGTAGCCAGCGCGCTGGCCCAGGCGCTTTGCGCCGTCGCCGTTGATCACGCCGACCATTGCGGGCGACAGGTCTGACGGCGGCTCATAGACCGTGTACTCTCGCGACGTCACCGGCGAGCGGTAGCGCCGGTACAAAACCAGCAGCACGACCAACCCAATCGCGAGGAGAGCCACCCCTGCCGCAATCCACCACGGCGCGGCTGCCCGCTGCTCGAGCTGCTGTTGCTGCCATGACGGCGGGCTGGCGATCACAGTTCCCGGCGCAAAGGGTATCTCTACAACCAGTGTCTCGTCAGGGGACAGGTCCTGGGCAGTGATAACAATCTGGTTGTCGCTCTGTTGCACATGCGCGTTGCCCGTCGTGACCATGGGGTCGCCGCTCAGCCGGGCCGAGGGCGGATAGGAAAACACAACGGCGCCGTCTCTGTCACGCGCAACGAGCCGCCTTCTTCTACCACGACGTCCACATCAAAACGCTCGGCCCTGTATGACCTCTCCTGGGCAGCGACAGTTCCCACCAGAAGCCCTACCCCAGCGCGAACGGATTCAGATCCCACCGGCCGGAGGTGGACCCGGAGGCGTATGGATCAGTCGCGCTCGCCGTAGGCGACGACGTGTTTGGGTTCGATCTTGTACATCACGCGCACCTCGCCGGGCGCCTCGAATGACGCCTGGCCCAGATAGCGCTGCGCCAGCGTGCCCACGTGGGCGTCGGCCTCCGGGCCCAGGACCCGCTCGGCGACCTCGCCTCGCAGTTCCAGATAGAAGTAGGGGTTGTCGGGCGCGGTCAGCAGCACCGTGGCGTAGGGACGGGCGCGCAGATTCTTCTCCTTCTGCCGCCCCTCGGCGGTATTGATGCGGATATACGCACCGTCGTAGTCGAACCAGATTTTGTGGACCTGGGGCGCGCCGTCGGGCATCAGAGTGCCCAGTGTGGCAACGACCACATCTTCCAGCAACCATTGATGACTCTCAGGAATAGCCACGCTCATCGTTTCCTCCTTGCGACAACTGTTTGAACGGAGACACCGATCATAGCATACTGCCGGCGTCCTGGCAGTGCTGTGGAAGGTTAACGCGAGCGCGACAGGATCACAGTATCCCGCGGCCCATAATAGATCATGATCGCCGCCACCCAGCGCCCCTGCGGCGAGACCGCCCGCTGGTAAGTGATCACGTGGTTGATGGCCTGCGGGGGGAAGCCTGCCGGATGAGCCGAGTAGTGCCCCCCAATGCCCTCCGAATTCACGCCCACGACCGGCGAATCGGCGAACGCCGGCGGACGGCCTGAGATGGGGCGTGGCGCGTGGTCGGTCGCCGGGTCAAAGGCCCAGACGCGCCCGTCGCAGGCGGAGCGGTAGTACAGCACGTCGTCCGTTGTCCATGCCAGCAAATAGTAGGTGCAGCCGTATTTTTCGTGGGCGCGTTGCGCCTGCTTGAAAGCGCTGGCGAAGGGGTATTCCGGAAGAAATAGGATGTCTGGCAGACATCCTATTTCTCACGCTTAACTATAAAAGCAAATTTAGCGCGAGGTTGAATGACGGCTTTACCACGGCTGGGCGACGATCGGGCGCCGCTAGTCGAGGCCCAGCCGCTGTGTTATAGTGACCGGGCAGGGCAAACGACCGCCCGGCGACCGAGACCATTGTGCGCAATTGGGAACAGGACCAGGAGATGAGCACGACAACTGATCGGGCCGATCCCGCTTTCTTCGATTACGTCATCGTCGGCTCCGGGTTCGGCGGCAGTGTGAGCGCCATGCGGCTGACGGAGAAGGGCTATCGCGTGCTGGTGCTGGAACGGGGCAAGCGGTACCGCAGCGAAGATTTCCCCAAAACGAACTGGAACGTCTTCAAATCTTTGTGGCTGCCGGCTCTGCGCTGCTTCGGCATTCTGGGCATCCACCTGCTGGACGACCTGATGGTGCTAAACGGCAGCGGTGTGGGAGGCGGGAGTCTGGTTTACGCCGGCACGCACCTGGAGCCCGGCGATGAGTTCTATGAGGGACCGGAATGGGCCGACCTTGCCGACTGGCGCGCGGAGCTGAAACCGCACTTCGCCATGGCGCAGCGCATGCTGGGCGTCACACGCAATCCACGGCTGTGGGAGGCGGACCGCGTGTTGCAGGAGATTGCCGCCGAGCTGGGGAGAGAGGAGACGTTTTCGCCGGCGCCGGTGGCTATCTACTTTGGCGAGCCGGGCCAAACGGCGCCCGACCCTTATTTCGGCGGGGAGGGGCCAGATCGCGCCGGCTGCGTCCACTGCGGCGGGTGCATGGTGGGCTGCCGCCACAACGCCAAGAACTCGCTGGACAAGAATTACCTGTACTTCGCCGAAAAGTGGGGCGCCGAGATCCGGCCGGAGAGCAACGTCATCGACATCCGGCCCCTGTCCACCGGCGGTGCAGACGGCGCGGGGAGTGAGCCGCGTTACGAAGTAGTCTATGAACGGAGCACGGCTTGGATCTTCAAAAGGAAACAGCGCGTGCGGGCGCGCAACGTGATCGTCTCCGCGGGCGTGCTGGGCACGGTGAACCTGTTGCTGCAGTGCCGCGACGAGAACGGCTCGTTGCCCCGGCTGTCGTCGCAACTGGGCCAGATGGTGCGCAGCAACAGCGAGGCGTTGATGGGCGTTACCGCGCGCGACGGGCAGAAAGATTATTCCCAGGGCGTGGCCATCACGTCCCATTTTTGGGTGGACGACGAAACCAGCATCGAGCCCGTGCGCTACTCGCGCGGCTCCTCCCTGACGCGTCACCTGGGCGTGCCGCTGGTGGATATGGAGGGATTGGTGTGGCAGCGGCTGTGGCGCTTTCTGCTGTACGGCCTGCGCCATCCCTACGACCTGTTGAAGACGCGCTTACTGCCCGGATGGGCCCGCGATAGCACCATCATTCTGGTGATGCAGACGGTGGAAAACCGCGTGCACCTGCGACGCGGGCGCAGCCTGTGGACCCTCTTCCGCAAAGGATTGGTCAGCGTTCGCGACAAGACCTTGCCAATCCCGGCGGTGGTTGAGGCGGGCCGCCAGGTGGTGGAGCGCTTCGCCCAGCGCGTCAACGGCATCGCGCAATCGACGGTGCACGAAGTGATTCTGAACAAGCCCTCCACGGCGCACATCCTGGGCGGCTGCGCCATCGGCGCCGACGAGGGCCATGGGGTCGTGGACGTGAACCACGAAGTGTTCAACTATCCCGGCCTTTATGTGGTGGACGGCTCGGTCATTCCGGCCAATCTGGGCGTCAATCCCAGCCTGACGATTACGGCGATGGCCGAGCGCGCCATGAGCAAGATTCCAGCGACCGAACGCGGCGAGCCGCAGCGCGCGCCGCAACAGGCCGGAGAGACATACATAAGTGAGAAAGAACATCGTACGGAGCAACGTTTATGAGCGGCAAGGGCCAGCTTCCTTTTATCAACCCGGCGACGGGCGAGCAATTTGGCGCAATACGGGTATCCACGTCCGAGGAGATCGCCCGCGCTATGGACGAAATGCGCGCCAATCTGCGCCTGTGGCGCGAGAAAGCGCCAGAGGAGCGGGCGCGCGCGTTGCGACGGATGCAGGCGCTGCTACTGGACCGCGCCGACGAGATCACGCGCGTCTTGAACCTGGACACAGGGAAGAGCCGCCAGGACGCGCTGGCGGAGCTGTTCCTGGTTGTGGATAAGTTGCAGACGTACCGCCGCCACGCCCCCGACTGGCTGGCGCGGGAGATTGTTCCACGGGGCATCTATCCCTTCAAGCGCTATTACGTCGAGCGCCGCCCCTTCGGCGTCGTGGCCGTCCTCGGGCCCTGGAACTATCCGCTGGACCTGACCATGCCCGCGGTTTTCTCCGCGCTGCTGGCGGGTAACACGGTGATCCTGAAGCCGTCGGAGGTAACGCCCGCCGTGGGCGCGCTGGTGGAGGATCTGTTCCGGAGCGTGCCCGCGCTGTCACCCTTCGTGCGCGTCATCCACGGGGATGGCGAGGTGGGCGCGGAGCTGGTGTCCTCCGGACCGGACCTCGTTTTCCTCACCGGCTCTCCGGCCACCGGGCGCAAAGTGGCCAAAGCGACGGCCGACACGCTGACGCCCTTCCTGTGCGAGCTGGGCGGCAAGGATCCCATGATCGTGTTGGAAGACGCCGACATCAAGGAAGCGGCGCACTGGGGTGTATGGGGCGCTTTCTTTCACGTGGGGCAGACGTGCATTTCTATCGAGCGCGTCTATGTGGTGGAAGCAGTTTACGAACCGTTCCTGGAAGCCGTGCTGGAGGAGACGCGCCGCCTGAAGCAAGGGTACTCGCCCCATACGCGCAATCCCAACGACCTGGGCCCGCTGACCTTCGAGCGACAGGCAGAGATTATCGAGGACCATTTGCAGGACGCCCAGGCCAAAGGGGCGCGCATTCTGCTGGGCGGGCGGCGCGAGGAGCTGTTCATGGAACCGACCGTGGTGGTGGGCGTGGACCACAGCATGAAGTTGATGCGCGATGAAACGTTCGGCCCCATCCTGCCCATCATGAAGGTAAAAGACGAAGAGGAAGCGATCCGCCTGGCCAACGACAGCTACCTGGGGCTGAGCGCGTCGGTGTGGAGCAACGACGTGCAGCGGGCGGAGCGCGTGGCGCACCGGCTGGAGGTAGGCTCGGTGGTGGTCAACGACACCCTGGCGCATTACGCCGTCTCCCAGCTGCCCTTCGGCGGCGTGAAGCAGTCGGGCACGGCGCGCACGCACGGCAAGCAGGACGTGCTGCAGTTCACACAGACGCACGCCTACGGAGTGGGGCGCACGCCCTTTTTCCTCGACATCGCCGCCCGGCTGCGCACGCCTGACCGGTACCGGTTGTTGAGCGCCCTGATGCACGCGCTGTTTGGCACGGATCTGGGGCAACGGCTGAAAGCAATCGGCGAGGGCGCGCACTTTGTGCGCGAGCGTTTCGGGCGCGACCGCCTGGCGGGATTACGGACAGCGGACCCAGAACCAGCGCGCGCGGGGCTGCAGCGCAGGCCCACAACCGCCGTCGCCGCAGCAGGGCTGGTAGCCGGGATGGCAGCCCTGATTCTCTCTCTGTTGCGGGGTCGCGAAAAGGCGTGAGCAGCGGCGTCTAACGCTCGGCGTCCCGCGCCTGCCACCACTGCCTCAGATCGCTCATGGCCTGCGCGTTGAGGCGGTGCTCCATGTCGTACTCGTGATAATCGAGGTCAGCGCCTGCCAGATGGAGCGTATGCGCGCAGGAAAGGGAGCGCTGGTAGGGAATGCGCGGATCCTGCTTGCCCACAGCCATAAAGACGGGCATTTCCTCGAGCGCAGCAGCGGTGACCAGATCGTCGCACTCCATGGGCAGAAAACCAACCAGCGAGGCTACCCCACGCACCAGGTGCGGGTGGTGCATGGTGATGGCGAAGGACAGGGCCGCCCCCTGGCTAAAGCCTATGAGGTAGAGACGGTCCAGATCGGCGTCATACAGCTCCGGCAGAGCCAGGATGAAGTCGACGGCAGCGCCCACCGGAACGTCAAACTGGGCCAACGTGGGCCACTGGTCTTTCTGGCGAATGCGCCAGGAGTACCCCCCTCGCGGGTCCTCTTTGATCGCCCGGGGAGCAACCAGCAACCATTCTTCGGGCACGGTCTGGGCAAAGATCCACATCACGTCTTCGTTGCCGCTGCGGCCGTGTAACATGAGCACAGTGGGGTGCGGGCCTTCGCTTTCAGGCAAGGCGACGCGGTGTAGAAGCCCAGCGCGGGCCAGGGCGTCGCCGCCGTCAACGAGATCTGGTTCAGAGCGGGTCATGGCAACTCCATTGAACAACGGCCCATAAAATAGGCTAGGACAACGGCCCACAATGGGCAAGGTAGCGGCCCATAAATGGACAAGGACCAAAAAAAGTGAGGTGGTCAGAACGACGGGCGCCGTCTAACCACCTCTGGGGGGGGAGCCACTGCCAATATACCACCATATCTAGGGGGCGTCAACACGAATTAGCAACTGATAGGGATCAGTTTCGTTGAGCGCACCGTCATTGCTGACGTATATGTAGTAGCGGCCGGGCGGCCGGTTGCTCATGGTGATCGTCTTCTCCGTCGCCGTGTCGCCGTTGTTACGCAGAAAATCGAGCGCGCCGCAACTATTACCGTAGTAAAGGGCCACCTGCCCCTGGCGCGGAACGAAGTTGGTCAGGCGCACCGTGAGCTGGCCGCCGCTGGTCACCTCGGCATAGTACCAATCGTCGCGATCCTCAGCCAGGAACTGGTACTCGCGCCCGACGACGAGTCTATGGGCCTGCGAGCAGCTGTTGTTGGGCTCGCCTGGCCCGCTATATTCCAGGAACATGGCCAGCGGCAGATAAAAGTCGTGACCGGCGGGCGGTGGCTCGGGCGTGCCGGTCCCCGTCGGCGTGGGAGAGGGACCAGGCGTGTCCGTGTTGGTGGGCGTGGGCGTTGGCGTTTGAGTCTGCGTCGGCGGCGGGGTGCTCGTGGGTCCTGACGTACTTGTAGGCGACGGGGTGTCCGTGGGTGTTGGCGTGCTCGTCTGCTCTGCGCCGCCCCCTTGCGGACAATAAGCGCCGTTAAAGCGCATGTCCAGGGAGGAGCCGTTTAGCTTGGCCCGGCCCGTATAAATGACGCCCTCGAACGTGTTGTTCGAGCCAGAAAGCGTCATGCCCACCTGTGGCGCAAAAATGATGCCCTCCATCCGACTGTTACCGCCGCTAACAATAAAATTATCCGTGCCGGAAATTGGTGTATAGAAAAGCAAACCGCCGGCATAGGGCTCAAAGTTCTGATTTGAGCCGCTGATTTCCACCTTCCCTTCAGCCACAATGGTGAACGTCCCATAGACGTCACTGGCGCTGATTTCCACCTTGCCCCGTACATAGTACAGCCCGTCCAGCCGCGTGCCCTGATCAGCTATCTCCATCTTGCCGTTAATCAGGTGGTAGCGACCCTCCGCCTGCGCCTGCTGCGCTACAGTGCCGCCAGGTTGGTAGTCGGACAATTGATAGGTTACCGGCAGCGGCGACGGCGACACTTTGATCAGGGCGCCGAACACGTTGTCATCGCCGCCATCCTGAAACGTCGAACCATATTCCACGGCCCCGGTCACACGGTTATCCGAGCCGCCGACATGGATGGAGCCATTGGAGCGAAAATTGCCCTGAACCTCAGTGTCGCTGCCCAACCAGTCCACCGTGTAGGAGTCTTCCGTGCTGTTGGTGGTCTGTGCCCAGAAAGCATAGCCATCCTCACAGCTCAGGGCGCTGTTTTGCCTGACTGTGGCTGTTTGTGCAGCTTCTCCAAAGAAGAGCAGGACGCCGAGCAATATGCCCAGCGCACCCAGTAGAGTCCACTTCTGTAAGTATCCCATTACTACCTCCGCCTGATCCTATGCCACTTAATAACATACCGGGCGTCCGGGGACATGTATCTTGGACATAAGGCAGGGTACCTTTCTGGTCACGAGTCAAGCGAAACAGGGACAACGGATCCCCTGTGGTCGCCGCAGGTCTTTATCTCCTGCTCTGACTTCACCGTGTAATATCACGTTCCAACCAGATTGTGACTCACCCATCTGTAAATTTGTCTAACAATTTTCGGCGAGTTGACAATATCCGCAGACAACGATAGAATACCGTTGACCCCCACCCCCCGGGTAGGGGGATTAGAAAATGAGGGTGAAAACGTATGGAAGAGACAGTTCGCCAAGACATCACACGCCGTCTGGCAAGCGCCGCCGGTCACCTGAAGGGGATCGAGCGCATGGTGGACGAAGACAAGTATTGCATTGACGTTATCCAGCAGGTCCAGGCCGTGCAGGCGGCTCTGAACAAAGTCAATACGATGATTCTGGATAACCATCTGCGCACCTGCGTGACGACGGCCATCCGCGGCGAAGATCCGGATGAGCGGGAGCAGGTGTTGAAAGAAGTTACCAGCGTCTTCGCCATGACGGCCAAGAAGCAACTCTGAGGCAACGCCAGAGAAGTCACAATATCAATCAACTCAATTAACAGGAGACAGTCCATGTCTAGCAAGACCTTTGTTGTTCCAAACATCAGCTGTGGCCACTGCGTGCACACCGTAGAAATGGAAGTGGGCGATATCGCCGGTGTGAAGACCGTCAGCGCCGACGAGCAGAGCAAGCGCGTGACCGTGGAGTGGGAAGCGCCGGCAAGCTGGGAGCAAATCGAATCCGTACTGCGGGAGATCAATTATCCGCCGGCGGACACCATTCAAATCAATTAGCAGCGACAACAACCCTATGTCTGAAAAAAAACAATTGACGTTGCCCGTCACCGGCATGACCTGCGCCAACTGCGTGGCGTCGGTGGAGCGCAACACGAAGAAAGTTGAGGGCGTCTCCGACGCCGTCGTCAACTTCGCCAGCGAGAAGGTCACTTTTACCTACGATCCGGCTGCGCTGAAGAACCCGCAGGCGGTGATCGAGCGCATCCAGCGCGCAGGGTACGACGTGCCCACCGCCACGGTCGATCTGGCCATCACGGGCATGACCTGCGCCAACTGCGTGGCCAACGTGGAACGCGCCCTGAACAAGGTGGAGGGCGTCCTGGAAGCTAACGTCAACTTCGCCAATGAGAAGGCAACCGTAAAGGTGGCTGCCGGCGCCGTGACGCGCGCCGATCTGGTCGCCGCCGTGCGCCGGGCGGGCTATGATGTGATAGAAGCGGCAGACGACGAAACGCTGGAGGACGCTGAAGCGCAAGCGCGCCAGGCCGAGATCCGGCACCAGTGGCGGCGCTTCACCATCGGCGCCATTTTCTCCTTGCCTCTGGTGGTGCTCAGCATGGGCCGCGACCTGGGCCTCTTTGGCATGTGGGCGCACGCCGATTGGGTCAACTGGCTGATGATGGCGCTGGCCACGCCTGTGCAGTTCTACGTGGGCTGGG
>DATHSI010000191.1:0-5587 GCA_035464315.1 Candidatus Sulfomarinibacteraceae bacterium | reverse complement strand
TCACCCACTACCCCTCTTGCTTCAAGAGCAAAGCTAAGGACTTCGATAACTTCGTCGTTGCCTACATCGAATTATTATTCCGGAAGAGAAGTTAATGCTTATGCAACAGACAACGGATCCTCACAAACTGGTTGTCATCGGACTCGATGGCGCGCCGTTTCCGTTGATTCAACAGTGGTGTCGCGAAGGGCGCCTACCGAACCTGGCAGCCCTTGCCGGGCGCGGCAGTCAGGGCATTCTCCGTTCCACGATGCCGGTTCACTCGCCCACCGCGTGGGCTTCCTTCATTACTGGCCTCAATCCAGGCAAGCATGGGGTCTTCGACTTCGTACAACGGGAACCGGACAGTTACCAGTTACGCGTGGTGCGCAGCGATCACATCAGCGGCGCGTCGCTGTGGCGGCTTCTAAACGAGGCCGGCCATCGTGTAGGCGTCATGAACGTGCCCATGACCTACCCGCCGGAAGAGGTAAACGGCTTTCTACTAAGCGGCCTGGGCACGCCTGATTATGTCAATTATTCATACCCGCCTGAACTGAGCGAGCAATTGACTGAGGCCGGTTACCGCGTCAACAACAAGTTCTTTTTTGCACCGGATCGCCAGGATGAATGGCTGGACGACATCTTTGCGATGACCAAACAGCGCGGAGAAACTGCGGTGCGACTCATGGAGGAAAAAGCGTGGGACTTCTTCATGGTGGTCTTTCGTAACACAGACGAGATCTGCCACTTCTATTGGCACCATATGGATGAAGAACATCCCCAACATGATCCAGACGCCCCCAGACGTTACAGGCGCGCTATCCTCGATTTATATCAGCTCGCGGATCGCTGGGTCGGTCGCATCGTCGAAGCCGCCGGACCGGAAGCGAATGTTGTTGTTATGTCCGATCATGGCGCCGGCCCACTTTACCAGGACGTCTTTCTCAACGAGTGGCTGTGGCAAAAGGGCTATTTGAAGTTGAAGAAGGAAGTCGAGGACGGCTCACTGTTAGGGCAGGCAGCGCGCACCGTTGGACTCACACGCGAAAACATCTCCACAGCGCTCACGCGCCTCCACCTGCACCGCCTTGAGGTGCTGATTAAGGACGTGTTGGGCGACCGCATCTACGTATTGCCTCGTGACAAACGCCCGGAGTTCGTTAACGCTATCGACTGGTCGCGGACCAGGGCCTATAGCTTCGGCTATTACGGACAAGTATACATCAACATAAAGGGGCGCGAGCCGCAAGGAGTGGTCGAGCCAAAAGGAGAATACGAACAACTACGCCGGGAGATAGCCGACGGCATGAGCACCATCATTGATCCCCGAGACGGCCAACCGGTGGTGGACCAGGTATACTTTAAGGAGGAGTTATACGAAGGGCCCCATTTAGGACGGGCGCCTGATCTGCTGGCTATTATGCGCGGTTTCAGCTACATGACGCGCAAGGGCTATGAATTCGCCGAGTCACGAGGCACCCTCTTTCGCGACCCTTATACGGCCGAAACCGGCAGCCACCGCTTGGAAGGAACGCTTATCGCCGCTGGCCCCGACATTCGTCCCGGCCAACAGTTGACCGAGAACGCCATATACGATCTCACGCCGACGCTGCTGCATTTGATGGGCTGTCCGCTACCCGCCTATATGGATGGGTCCCTCATTTCGGACATGCTGGCGCCCGAGTTCCTGGCGGAACGGGCTGTGCAGCGTACCGAAGTCGAACTACCTCCACCGCGGCAGCCATTCGCCGGTTGGGACGCTGACAGGGAGGCCGAAATTGTAGATCGCCTCAAGAAACTGGGATATCTCGGGTAATTAACCCGGAAATACTCCGAATGGGTTATTGTTTTCTATCGCTTGTTCCCATACTGTTAACATCAATGAAAACGTTTAGTGTCAGGAGAAGGAGTTCTAATATGAAAAAAGGTTCCATTCTTGTGCTGATTCTCGCTCTCGCCATAGGTACTGCGCTTGTGTCGGCGCAGGGCGGCGATCTACCCGGGTCGGGTTGGGAATCTGGTCAGCAGATTCAGAACACCAGCGATACGGATCAGGCAAATATCACCTTTGTGCTCTATGATCAGGATGGCAACGCGACAGATTGTACCGACAATTCCAAGAACCCTGTTCAACCTGGCGCCTCTGTCAACTATCTGACCGAAGAGTGCCCGGTAGCCGAAGGCTTCCAGGGTTCGGCCGTAGTTAGCGCCGATTCCCCGATCGCGGCGATTGTCAATGTGAACAACCGTACAGTAGGCGCGGCGGCGGGCCAGTATCGTGGCACAGATGGCAGCGACGTCTCGACGACGATCGCCTTCCCGTTGGTCAAGAATGATTATTTCGGCCGTACAACGACGTTCTACGTCCAGAACGCCAGCAGCCAGCCGAATGACATTTCGGCCACATTCAATACGACGTCCGGTACGAACACCCATGATTTCACCAATGTACCTGCCAATGCGATGGTCATCTTTATGCCTTCGGACGCCGGCGTACCGGCAGGGGACGTGGGCAGTCTCGTCGTAGAGGGCACGCAACCGGTCGCCGGTACGTCCCTTGAGCACGAGGCCAGCGCTGCTGTCGCGGCAAACCTGCAGGCCTCGAAAGCATTCACGCCTAGCGAATATGATTCGACAGCCTATTGCCCGCTGATTCGTAATAACCACACCGCGCGTAATCTAACGACCGGTATCCAGGCGCAGAATGTGAGCGGCTCCCCGCAAACTATTACGGTTGCGTACTCATACAGTGTCGGCGGTGGTCCGGTTCAGACAAGCACAGCCACCAGCCCGCAGCTGGCTGACGGCGAATCCCACACCTTCTTCTATCAGGGTCCGAACGCAACTCTGCCCGAAGGCGCACTGGGTTCGGCAACAGTGACCGGCGACGAGGGCGGCAACATCGCCGTTGTTGTCAATGATCGTGGCTTTGCCCTTGATCCCTCTCCTGTGACAACCTACGCTTGCTTCCCCGACTCCGGTACCAGCGATGAGGTTGTGGTGCCCCTCTACAAGGAGTACTTCTTCGGCAACACGACCGGCATCCAGGTCCAGAACGTGGGCGCTAGTGATGTGACAGTTGAACTGACGTACACGCCCGTCGGCGGCAGCCCAGTAACCATCTCCCATAGCCAGCCGATTGCTCCGGGCGCCAGCAAGACGTTCTTCGGTGTCTCCCAGGGTACATCCCCTGCGGACATTACAGGAACTAACCCCGCTCTGGTGAACACCTACGGCGGTATTGTCATCACTGCCAATGGCCCCGTTGTCGCCATGGCTAACGAAGGCAGCTTCGGCGGCTTTGGCACGACGGCCAGCGGTCAAGACAACAAGAACTACGAAGGTTTCAACCAGTAATCCAACCGTACTGACAGGTTAACGTAGAGAGAAGTCACCATGTTCGGTGACTTCTCTTTACGTTTGCACCTATAGAGAGTATTCAAAAATATATGAATCGTAATCGTACGAGTTTATTTCTGTTAGCTGCGATTCTCTCTGTCACGTTTTCACTTCTAGCAGCCTGCTCCCAACCACAGCCAACGCCCATCCCATCTACCCCCTCTGCAACAATCTCGGACGAGGAAGCCGCGGTAGAAGACGAATCACTTGCACCAACCGAGCCGCCTGCCACCCCCGTCGATAATAGCGGCTACCCGGCCGGCGAAGCTGAAGCAGCTTATCCGTTAACCGGCGGCGAATCTGAAGCACAAAGTGCTTACCCCCCACCGGCGGAAGAAGAAGCAGTAGGCGGTCCGAGAGGCCCCAACTTTACCCTTGATCGTCCCCTGAAAGCCGGCGCCACGACTGTCACCGGACAGGCGCCGGAAGATCTAAATCTGGCCATTGTAGACGTGACCTTTGCCGGAGTAATCCTCGGAACCGGCCGTAGCAACGCCGACGGCGCATTTTCTATCTCAGTCTCGCCACTACCGGAAGGTCATCGAGTTGGCGTCACCATTTCCAGCCTGGAAGGTGGGCAAACGATGGAAGAGCTCGTAGAGGAATATTATCCATATCGTGGTGAAGGATACAGTAACGTACCTAACATCGGCATCTTCTACGACACGGCTATCGTTCAACCGTAACTAACCCGCTTCCCTTCGCTTGCGGACCATCCCCCCCGTTCGTCTCCAAGGCAATACGTGGAAATCCTTCTGCACGGCGCTTCCGTTGCAGAAGGGTTCCTTCTTACAGGGCTATACAGCCATGCCACACGCACTCAGTGTGCGTCACTCGTTCCCAGGCCCGGTCGTCCTCACATTTTCCTCAACAGCAAAGATGAAGACGCCATCATAATCATATAACAACGCCAGCGCCGGATTGCGCAATAATTCAGCCGGATCAAAAAACCCGCCGCGCCGGCCCACAAAAATATGCGTGACGCCTTCTTCCCTCAACCATTCAGCCGCGGCGGGGTCTGACCAATCCTCGACTGCTTCCGCAGCCTGGTTAAAGGCTGTCACCTGCTGCACCATCTCCCGGTTGTAAATGTAGTCGGCCGGCGGCGTCGTCGTGGCGCGCCCGGTTAGAGGCGCCAACCAGGCGCCGCCGTCGCTGCCGGCCCACGTGCCGCCCAGCCAGCGCCAGCTGTTAATGGCTATCGTGGCCGCCGGCGAAACATTTTCGTCCATCCAGGCAATGCCGGCGACATCGGCCGGTCGCGCCAGGCGCGTGACCGGGTTTAGTATATCGATCTGCTGCCGCAGACCAAAGAGCAGAAGCGCGGCGAGCACAGCGCCGGATAGCGCGTACAGGGGCAACGCCCACGCGCCGCGCTGCCGCCACCACGCCTCAACCGCGCCGGCCGTGACGCTCAGAATAAGCGCAAGGGGGACAAAGAAGACGATGTAAGCGCTGTTCAGATTGATGAGCCACGACGGAGGAGCGTAGTAGATCAAGAGTAACACGAGGCCACTCCAGGCTGCCAGCGCCAGAGCAAAAAGCGCCCACCATTGCCCGCGCACGGCCGGTATGACGGCCAGCAGCAGGGCCACGCCGACCGCCGCCAGAAATGCGCGCTCCCAACCCACCGTCACGTAGGCCCAGGGAAACTCATTGTAAGAACCCAGACCGCCGGTCAACATGCCCGTTCTTGTCCCCTGCGTCATCTGGAACAGCTCCCACAGCCGGGGGCCGGCCAGAAGCAGCGCCAGCCCGGTTGCCGCCAGCAGCGCGCGCCAGCGGCGCCCGCGCCCGGCGACCAGCCAGGCCATGGGCACAAAAGGCAGGTAGATGAGGAAGACGCGAAAGTGGATCAGGGCCAGACCCGCCGCCAGGACGGCGACCAGCCACCACAACCGCTGCGGTGCTTCGTCCGCTCGCATCGCCTGCCACGTCAACGCCAGCAAAATGGGCAAGAGGAGCACGCCGGTCAGCTGCGTGAAGCGTCCCCAGCTGGCGTAGTAGGCGGGAAAGTAGAAGGGGACGGCGACAAGAAAAGCAGCCAGCAACGCAGCCGTGTGGCGACGGGTGACCAGCCAGGCCCCGGCATACACCGTCAGGGCAGCCAGAGCATTCAGCAACTGCCCCAACACCAGCAGCAAAGTGGGCAGCGCCGCAGCGCCAAGCAGAAGCAGCCCGGCCGAGAGGGTGTGAAACCCGAAAT
>DATHSI010000190.1:0-6314 GCA_035464315.1 Candidatus Sulfomarinibacteraceae bacterium | reverse complement strand
GAGCATGAGGAGCCGGGCTACCTGGCCAATTTCAGCGCGACGCGGGACGGCGGGCGGCTGGCTTTCAGCCGGGTGCAGAGTTCGTTTAAGCATGATTTATTTGAGTTTAACCTGCGGCGGGGCGAGGCGCGGCGGCTGTCGCCGGCGGGCGAGCAGGCGACGTATGAGCAGGTGGCGTACAGTCCGGGTGGGCTGACGCTGTATGTGGTGACGGATCTGGCGTCGGACTTCTTGCATATTCGCCGCCTGGAGCCGGCGTCGGGCACGTGGGAGACGCTGGTGTCGCCGAACTGGGATGTGGAGCTGATGGCGCTGTCGCCGTCGGGCCGCTATCTGGCGTATGCGGTGAATGTGGAGGGCGGCAGCCGGTTGGAGGTGATCGACATGGCGCGCGGGGCGGGGTGGCCGGGGCCGGGGCTGGGCGCGACGCCGGGTGTGGTGGGCTATTTTGACCAGCGGCTGGCGTTTTCGCCGGATGACGAGCGGCTGGCGTTTTCTTTCAGCAGCGCGACGCGCACGAGCGATGTGTACGTGTGGGATGTGACGGATGACGAGGCGTACGCGGCGACGATGTCGGCGCACGGCGGGTTACCTGTGAATAGCTTTGTGGCGCCGGAGCTGGTGCGCTATGCGACGTTCGACGAGCGGGAGATTCCGGCGTGGTATTACCGGCCGGCGTACGCGGGCGGCGAGGATGGCGCGGGTTTTCCGGTGGTGGTGATTGTGCATGGCGGGCCGGAGAGCCAGTACCGGCCGGCGTTTAATTTCCTGGCGCAGTATCTGGCGCACCACGGCTATGGGGTGCTGGCGCCGAATGTGCGGGGGTCGACGGGGTATGGCAACAGCTACAGCCACCTTGATAACGCGGAGAAGCGCATGGACGCGGTGGCGGACCTGGCGCACGCGGCGCGCTGGTTGAAGGGGCGCGCGGAGGTGGATGGGGAGCGCATCGCGGTTTATGGGGGCAGCTATGGCGGCTTTATGGTGCTGTCGGCGCTGACGACGTATCCGGAGCTGTGGGCGGCGGGGGTGGACATTGTGGGCATCAGCGATTTTGTGACGTTTCTGGAGAATACGAGCGATTACCGCCGCGCGCACCGGGAGGCGGAGTATGGGAGCCTGGCGGAGCACCGCGAGTTTCTGGAGCGCATTGCGCCGATGCGCCACGTGGACCGCATTCAGGCGCCGCTGATGGTGATTCACGGGGCGAACGACCCGCGGGTGCCGCTGAGCGAGGCGCAGCAACTGGTGGACGCTTTGCGCGAACGGGAGGTGCCGGTGGAGTTTCTGGTGTTTGACGACGAAGGGCACGGCATTGTGAAGTTGCGGAACAAGCGGGTGGCTTATCCGGCGATTGTGGCGTTTTTGGACCAACAGTTGTCGGGTGAGTGATGAGCGTGCAGCACCAGGTGATTTACTGGCGGGACGTGCCGGCGCAGGTGCGGGTGAGGCGGGGGCGGGAGCGGGCGTCGGCGCGGCTGCCGGCTCGCTTTCAGCAGACGGTGTACCGCGCGGCTTTTCGGGCGAAGGCGATTACGGGGGAGCCGTTTGAGAAGGGGTGGCGTCCCGGGCCGTGGCAGACGTACCAGGGGCCGGAGGAGGAGCTGTCGCAGATCGCGGCGGCGCTGGCCGAGGCGCTGGCGGCGCAGTATGACGAGGCGCGGCTGAACGAGCTGGCGCTGAATAAGGGGTATAGCAGGCGTCCTTAGCTTTCCTCTGGCTTTATCCTCCTATTCTATCCTCACGCCCCAGATATGATCTTTGTCACTACTGCCGGGGGGATGCGGGGGGCACAATAGAACTCGACACGAATCGAACCCGCGCTGCGCGTGGCACGCGTGCAGCTCCACGAGACGCTATCTTGACTGCAACTTATTTGTTTTATGGCCTGGCCTTCTTTACTCTGGGCCTGGCAGCTCTTCTGGAAAGTCGCCGCAGCAGCGGCCTGTTGTTGGGCCGCCAGTTGCCGTGGCTGGCTGCGTTTGGTTTTGTGCACAGCATTGTGGAGTGGTCGGAGCTGTTGCTGCTGACGACGACTCAGGAGCCGCTGCGCACGGTGCTGAGCGCGGGGCACTTTGTTCTGCTGCCGCTCTCGGCGATGCTGTTGATACGTTTCGGGGTGGGGCTGATCAGCGAGGCGGGGCCGCTGCCGGGCTGGTTGCTCCTTTCGCCGTCGGTGCTTCTGGTGCCGATGATGCTCATCGGCGCGTACGCGCTGGTGGTGACGATTACGGAGCCGGGGCTGGAGATCGCGGGTGATATCTGGTCCCGCTATCTGCTCTTCTTCCCGGGCGCGCTGCTGGCTACCGCCGGCTTTTTGCGGCAGGCGCGCGAATTGGACAGTTCTTACTCGCCGCGCGTGCGCAGCATGATGACGGGGGCGGGCATTGCTTTTTTCCTCTACGCGTTCTTTGCGGGCCTGATTGTGCCTGAGGCTTCGTACGGGCTGGCTCCCTGGTTGAATTATGAGGCTGTGCAGCAGGCGACGGGCGCGCCTGTGCAGGTGTGGCGCATGCTGTCGGCGCTGGGGGTGACGGTGTTTGTGGTGCGCGCGCTGGACGTGTTTGATTTTGAGCGCAAGCGGTATCTGGAGGCGGCGACGCGGCGGCAGGAGCAGGCGGAGTCGGCGCTGCGCCGGGAACGGGAACGGGCGCGGGAGGCGCAGCTGGAGGTTGAGACGGAGGCGCGGCGCGTGGCGGAGCGCTGGGTGAATACGCTGGTGGAGATCGGACAGCTTATCGCGCATATGGAGAACGCGGACGTGGTGCTGTTGCACATCATGGAACGGGCGCAGCAGTTGCTGGATACGGACACGGCGGCGCTGGGCCTGCTGGATGAATCCGGCGAGCGGCTGGAGATCAGATATCAGGCGGCGGGGGGCAGCGCGCGGGCGGTGGAGGGGCATCACGTGCTGGACAATCCGGCGCTGGTGAGGATGCTGCGCACGGGGCGCTCTTACCGTTTTCCGGATGACCTGGAGATGGACCAGATTTCCTGGCATTGCCCGACGGTGGCGCGGGAGATAAAGACGGCGGCGGTGGCGCCGCTGCAGTTCGACGGCCAGGTGGTGGGCGGCATCTGGGCGGCGCGGTTCCAGCCACGGTCTTTCACGTCGACGCAGTTGTTCGGCCTGCAGAATCTGGCGGATCAGGCGGTCATTGCGCTGCAGCACGCCTCGATGGCGGCGCAGCTGCAGTCGGTGGCGACGCTGGAGGAGCGCTCGCGCATTGCGCGGGAGATGCACGATGGGCTGGCGCAGATTCTGGGCTACCTGGGGATCCAGATGCAGACGATTGAGGCGTATATGAAGCGGGGGCAGGAGCAGCAGGTGCTGGATGAGATCCGGAAGACGCGGGAGAATGTCAGGCTGGCCCAGGATGACGTGCGCGACAATATTTTGAGCCTGCGCACGACGCTTTCGGGCGACGCGGGTCTGATTCCGGCGCTGCAGGAGTACGTTGCGGAGTTCGGGGTGCAGTCGGGCGCTGACACCAGTCTCGTAAACTATTTCAACAGCCCGCCGCGCCTGTCGCCGCTGGCGGAGGTGCAGCTGGTGCGTATTGTGCAGGAGGCGCTGACGAATGTGCGCAAGCACGCTCGCGCGGCGCACGTGGAGGTTCAACTGAGCCCACAGGATGGCGGGTTGAGTATTCTGGTTAGGGACGACGGGGTGGGGTTCGAGCCCGGCGAGGCGAATGGTCGTTTCGGGCTGCAGACGATGGAAGAGCGCGCCGGCAGCGTTGGCGGCAGGCTGGCGGTGCAAAGTGAGCCGCAAGGGGGCACGGAGGTTTCCTTGTGGCTGCCCTTACTTCGGGAGTAATGGAATGGAAACGACGACAAAGATGACCCTTCCTTTATCCGTGGTTGTTGCCGATGACCACCACCTGTTCCGGCAGGGATTGATCGGCCTGATGAACACGCGCCCGGATTTGGTGCGGGTGGTGGGCGAGGCGGCGACGGGACGGGAGGCGGTGTCCCTGGCGGCGGAGCTGGAGCCGGACCTGGTGCTGATGGATATTGCTATGCCGGACGGCAATGGGTTGCAGGCGACGGAGCAGATCCACAAGCAGCTGGCGAATACGGCTGTGGTGATCCTCACGGCTTCTGAGGAGGACAAGAATTTGCATAGGGCGGTGCGCCTGGGGGCGGCGGGGTATCTTCTGAAGAGCCTGGACGCGGAGGAGCTGTTTGAGCTGATCGGCGGGGTGGCCTCGGGGGAGGCGGCGATCACGCGGACGATGGCGGCGCGGTTGCTGAAGGGGCTGGCAGACGACTGCGACGTGGAGACGTGCGTGGATGATTTGCTCACGGAGCGGGAGATCGAGGTGTTGCGCCTGGTGGCGCAGGGCGTGAGCAATCCTGATATTGCGGAGCGGCTGTTTATTACGGTGAATACGGTGAAGACGCACCTGCGCAACATTCTGGACAAGTTGCAGCTGGAGAACCGGACGCAGGCGGCGACGTATGCGGTGCAGAAGGGGCTTATTTCGCCGTTTGATGAGTGACGGGCCCAGCAGAGCTGGGCGGCCCACCGATGCTGGGCGGCCCAGTAAAACTGGGCGAGGGACGGCAGCCACTCTGGGGCGGGGGTGGCGTTGTTCTCGGGCGCGGGTTGAAGAACGACGCGTGGAACTTCAATCTCCAATCAACCAATCCCCAGTCAACTAAACCCCAATCAACCAATCCCTCAATATCACCCGATCGGGTGACCCTGTTTAAATCCGCCGGATGAGGCGGGGGCGTCTGCGATCCTCTAAGCTACAGTCAAAGGCTTTGCGTCGAGTGAGACGTGAGTCGTGGCTACAGACAGTTAGAAACAGGGAAGTTCCTATGCATCTTCAATTCGAAAACAGTGGAGGCAGTTTGATAGTCAGATTACTTCCGCAACGGAGGACTATGACATGAGTGAAGAGAATTTCATCACCAAAGCCCTCAACGATACCGTGCTCTCGCGGCGCACGTTCCTGAAGTGGAGCGGGGCGTTGGGCGGCACGGCGGCGCTGGCGGGCGGGCTCAATTATGGGCTGAAGACGAGCGCGCCGGCGGCTGAGGCGAAGGCGCAGGCGTCGAATGGGGACGGGGAGTGGCTCACCGCGGCGTGCTGGCACAATTGTGGTGGTCGCTGTGTAAACAAGGCTTATGTCGTAGATGGAATCGTGGTGCGTCAGAAGACCGATGATACCCATCCCGACAGCCCTGACTACCCACAACAGCGCGGCTGCGCGCGTGGCCGTTCTCAACGACAGCAAGTCTTCGGCGCCGACCGCCTCAAGTACCCCATGAAGCGCAAGAACTGGGAACCAGGCGGCGGTAACAAGGAGTTGCGCGGCCGCGACGAGTGGGTCCGCATTTCCTGGGATGAAGCCCTGGATATCGTCGCAAGCGAATTAATCCGCATCAAGGAAAAGCACGGTAATGCGTCAATCTTTACGCCGCGCTTTGAGAGCCGTCTCCTCAATGCCTGGGGAGGCTCCATGAGTTCATGGGGCGTCACCTCAGAAGGCGCCTGGCCCCTCGTTCAATCAATGATGGCCGGCCCAGGCGGCGTAGCAACAAACGACCGTCTCGATTACCGAAATGCGCGCCTCATCGTCTTCTTTGGTTCCAACCCATCGGTCAGCAGTGCAGGAAATCCTTGCTACAACTATCGCCAGTCCAAAGAGTCTGGCGCCAAGTTCATCTTCGTCGACCCCTACCTGAACCAGTCGGCTCAGTCTCTTGCCGACGAGTGGATTCCGGTTCGCCCAGGAACAGACACGGCTCTTCTGTTAGGGATGGCCTATCACATGATCACCAACGATCTTCATGATCAGGTCTTTCTGGACAATTACACGGTAGGCTTTGATGCTGAGCACATGCCAGATGGAGCCGATCCCAAAGATAACTTCAAGGACTATGTGCTGGGCACCTATGATGGTACACCGAAGACACCTGAATGGGCAGCCGAAATTTGCGGAACTCCGCCGCAAACGATCCGGCACTTTGCGCAGGAAATTGCTTCGGTCAAGCCAATGATTTGGAGTTCTTCCTGGGCTCCGGCACGGGCGAATCGCGGTCAACAGTACTGCCAGGCGTTCCTCACCGTAGGCTGGATGACCGGCAACGTGGGGCGCTCTGGGGCTGGCATCTGCGTAAGCGCACACAGTGGTGCGAGTTACGGTGGTCCGTCACTGGTCCGCTCTGGCGGAAGTGGAGCGCCCGGTATTGCAAATCCTCTAGCCGGCGGTGTTAGCCTTGGGTACGGTTTTTCCGAACCAGAGAACACTGAGTTCCAGGGCATTGCCTATGAGGAAATGTGGGATGCAGTTCTCAAC
>DATHSI010000189.1:0-5380 GCA_035464315.1 Candidatus Sulfomarinibacteraceae bacterium | reverse complement strand
CACGCGCACGAGGACGCCCCTGTAGGCTTCGGGTGCTTGCCGAAGCTGGCTAATCTCGACAGCCAGCGGTCGCCCGCCTGGGCTAAGGGCAGTCGCCGTCGGTCGGCTGCTCTGAATGCGATTGGTTGTCGTCTGTTGGCTGCACCCCATGAACGCCAGGAGTGCAAGCGCCAGTAAAATACGCCGGGTCATCTATTACGGCCCTTATGCTTGTTTCGCCAATTCTAGCAGATTTAGGAAAATAACTGCAGAGAATCTGGCGCGATCGCGACGGCATTGCCGGCGTTATGGACAAGGCAGCAGCCAAGGAATGAACTTATTGATCATGAACTATGTTGACGTCATATACGGAGAAGTCCAGATTGACGAACCGGTGCTGAGATCTTTGATGGCGTCGAGCGCCATGCAGCGGCTGAAAGGCGTGTTGCAGCATGGCATCAGTGGTCTGATCGGCGTCACTTCGCCGATTACGCGCTTCGAACACTCGGCCGGCACAATGCTGCTCGTGCGGCGCATGGGGGGCGATCTTCAGGAGCAAATCGCGGCTCTGTTGCATGACGTGAGCCACACGGCGTTCAGTCACGTGATAGACTACGTCTATAATAATCATGATGACCAGAGTTATCACGAAGAGATCAAGGAACGCTACATGAGCCAGACGGACTTACCAGAACGGCTGGCGCGTCACGGGTATGATTGGCGGGCGTTCATTGAAGAGGCGCCATATCCTTTGTTGGAACAGCCGGCTCCTCGTTTGTGCGCAGATCGTCTGGACTACTTTCTGCGAGACAGTGTGGAACTGGACCTGGCGACGGGCGCAGAGATTCAGAACTGTCTGGAACACCTTGTGGTTCGCGAGGGTCGAATTGTCACCGATGACATTTCCACAGCGCGCTGGTTAGCGCACACGTACATCGCCGCCGACAAAGCCAGTTGGGCAAATTTCCGCGAAGTTGGACTTTACGAGCTTACGGCGCGAGCGATTCGCCGCGCGCTGGAAGTGGGCCACGTGCGAGAGATGGATTTCTGGGGAACCGACGAGGCGTTATGGCGTCGATTACATGTTGCGCAGGATAACACGGTACGGGAGACGCTGAGACTGGTTCATCCAGAGACATCGTTTGTATGGGATGAAGAGCGCCCGACGTTCGCCGTCAGTACAAAGCTGCGCAGCATCGATCCTGACATTGTTGCCGAGAACGGCCAGGTAGCGCCTCTGTCGTCAATTGACGAGCAGTTCGCCGCTCATCGAGCAGCTTATCACCGAGAGCGAGCAGGGCTATGGCCTATGCGCGTCATTGCGCCCGGGGAAGGAAGCAAAAAGCGCCCATCGTAGAGGAAAGCTCAAATAGAAACCGGCTACGACAGGCGCTATTCAACTTGAACGGGATGCAGGCACGAGCGTTCTAGCGGCGATTTCGACCACCACCATAGGTAGTGTCGCCGTTGCGGTCACGGGATCCACGCGGACCACGACGTTCACGCCCGCCACGGGAGCCTCGACCTCCACCGCCACTACGGCGGTCACCACGCTCTTCACGGGGCCTGGCTTCGTTGACCTTCAAGGGCCGTCCATCGACTTCTTCGCCATCCAGGGCTTCAATGGCCCGCGCTGCAGCGGCATCTTCCATCTCCACAAAACAGAAACCACGAAACCGGCCAGTTTCGCGGTCATTGATCATGGTTACGGTTTCTATCGACCCATATTCGGCAAACAAATCTCGCACCATTTCTTCTGTTGCTTCATAGGGTAGGTTGCCTACATATATTCTTTTTGCCAATTTGAACTATCTCCTGTTCGAGGCTCGCGCAGATGGAAAGGAACCCAGACCCACGGCGAAAACTAAGGTAAGCCGCAGATTGTAGCACCTTTCGAAACGGTGGCAAGCAACGCTTGCGGCATGGTGCACGCGCGACGAGATAGATAACGCAATGACTCAGACCAGTGGCAGGATTATGGCAGAAGGACGGGAGGCGTCGTGGAAGACTGTCTGATGGGCCACGCACATGTTTTCAGGTGACCGCGGGACTTCACCCGTGCCTGAATTAGGGGCAAATCGCGGATGGGCGCCGCTGGAGACTTGAAGGCGAATGGCGTGTCCGCGCCGAAAGCGGTAGGCTGTGGCCCACATATCAACTTCAATACAGAGTGATCCAGAACTATCGGGTTCGACTTTGCCTGGATAAAGGCGAATGATACCGTCGCAGACGTTCATAGATCGTCCATCGGGATGCACGTCACACAGTCGCGCGAAGAAATCGGTATGCTCGCGGCTGGACGACACATGTAGAGTGCAGCTAACGTGCCCAATGACGTCCAGATTATGCGCCAGTGGAGATGATGTGTAGGTCAACACGTCCTTCCGGCTCTCTAGAGCGCGGTTGTCTCGTGGTCCGGCGCCGCTGAAGAACAGGGCGCCGCCGACAGCGGGGGTGGGATCCTTAGGATCGTAATCGTAATGGTCTGGGGGCACGCCGTACGACGCCGGAGAGGTGGAAAGGACGTTGTCTGGCTGAAGGAAGAACTTCGTCATTTCCGCGGAAGGGGGCCAGCGATCATAGAAGCGCCAGGAATCTGCTCCTACCAGATAGACACGGCTCTTCGTCACCAATAGTGCAGGAACCCTCAATCCGCAAGCAGGACACGCAATCGCAGCAACTCGAAACTGGCCCGGCCGTACATTTGCCGTTTCAAAAATTTAAGCCTATTCACATGGCCTTCGGTGGGGCCGTTGCTCCAGGCTTGGCGAATTGCTTCGTAGACCGCAGCCCCGTCTTTCTTCAGCCCTTCGGCAAAATTCTTCAGCTCTTTGACGGCCGATGAACAACTACTTTTCAACCACGATGCCCACTCTTCATCTAACGCGTTGCGCACGATATGCATAAACTCGTGGGCGGCCTGCCGGAGTTCAGCCAACTCGCCATCTCGCATCAGGACGTCGAGGAGTTGTTTTTCCTCTTCTTCCAACTCGTCTCCGTGGCGGACAATCAACCAGGCTAGTTCTCGAGAGCTGGGAAGCGTTACCTTGACCTTTTTAGCAGATAGATCCGCCGTTGTTTCCCCATTGGTGCTGTAATTCTGTCGTACCCACTTCCCGACTATCGTGCGCGATCCTGTAAAGCCCTGCTCCTTGATTTCCCGCCAGAGCTGGGATTTGTTGGTGCAGCCATTTGCAATTCGCTGGCGCAGATAGGGAACGTAATCGTCAATCAGGCATTTCCGCTTGAAGCGACCTCTTCCATCTGGAGGTAGGGACTCGCTGTTAACCCACTTGCTGACTGTCTGGCGTGAGAGGTCAAATTCGTCGGCAATATCTGTAGTGTAGACGCCTTCCGCACGGCGCGCTTTGACAGCAGCGAACAAGGCTTCCCGCTCTTCCTGCCGGGCCTCGTGTAAGGAGTCCCGGCCGGGGCCTTGATAATAGCGACGGTATTTTTCAGTGACCTTCAGGTCAGTCGGGTTAAACTCTCCTGCTTCAACCGCCCCGACGACGAGTTTGCGTACAGCTTTGCGGTGCCGGGAGAAATAGCGTTGAATGGCCTTTACCATGTTCTTGAGGAGGTGCCAGCGATCGGCGACTTGAACGGCCTCTGGCAGGGCCTCATTGATGGCGTTCCGATATTCGCCGGAGCGGTCGCGGGTCACCACCTCGATTGTTGGATGCTTTTCCAGCCATTCCTGAACCGTTTCGCTATCCCGGTCTGGGAGTAGGTCGATGGGCTTACCGCTCTCGTGGTCGACGATAATGGTGCCGTAGTTGCGTCCTTTGCGAAATGCCCATTCATCAAGGCCGATGATGCGTGGCTCCTCCGGCAGCGGAGCCTCCAATTTATGCAGTAAGCGTAAGAGCGTGGAGCCGCTGGCCGTCATTGCGAGCTTGCCAGCCAATCTCGCTCCAGCGGCACCGCCGAGAGCCAGGCAAATGTGGCTTAACTGGGCGAGTAATCGAGTGGTTCGTCGTCGACGACGGCCAACAAGATCTGGAAACTGTTCGGCGAAAGTCTTCGACTTACATTCGGGATTGTCACAACGGAAACGCCGCACTTTGATTTTCAGCCAAACAAGGAACAGACCGATTGGTGTATCCTGTACGTGCCGCAGGTAACTGCTGTGAACACGCTTCGAGACGGCTCCACATTTCGTACAGGCTGCTGATGGATCGGTGGATTGCACGGAGATGCACAATCGCGTCTCAATTACTGCTGTTTCAACGATCGCTAGGCCAGGGAACAAGAGGGGTATACAGTTTGAAATCGACATGTTCCCATTGTAGGCGGCGAGGCGCTACAGTCCGCCCTGCACTATTTAGGACGAAGAACCATAGACACTGACACTTTTGGAACGCAGGCGGTAACGCTGACCCTTTAGATGTGCATCGAACCAGGCCAGCCCTTCGCGGAGCGTCACACGGCTGATTTCAGGATGGACGTGATACCATGGTCCAATCGTCAGAAACGGCTCGTTGCCGGCGGCGCGTAAGGCGGCATAGTCACGCAACATGTCGCCGAGCATGAAGTCGTACCACCCGCCCAGAAGGTGTACGGGGGCGCGAATGCGCGCCAGATATTGGCCGAAGTCGGCTTCTGACCAATGCGGCGGCGTTGTGTCGGATACGACGTGCCGAAAGTACGGTATCTGTTTCCCGATGGCCTGCACATCGCACTCTTCAAGGGGTACATGGCCAAAGACATCTGCCAACGTCTGATCCTGACCCTGTGGCAATAATCGCCAGAGCGCGCGCCAGGGCGCGAGTTGCCCACGTCCTCCCGGCAGATTGCGCAACGCGTCAAGGATGACCATCCAGCGCAAGGGAAGTTCGAGTAGCTGCGCCTCATCTACCTGACCACTGAAGGGGCCGCGCGACGAGGGGAGGCTCGGAAACAGGGCGGTCAACGCCTCTTCGCCGGCCGCGGCAAGCGCCCATTGTGTATAGGCGAGGTAGCTTTGTCCCCAGGCGCCCAGCAGTCCATTGAACCATGGCTGCTTCTCCAGCCACGCAACGGTCGCGGCGCCATCCGCTTTCTCGTTGATGAATGGTTCAAAGTCGCCTTCCGAAGAAAATCGGCCGCGCACGTCTTGCACGATTACATGATAACCACGCTCCGCCATACGCACGGATGAAAACGTGGCGCCAACGCTTTGCCATACGGGGTGCGGATGAGGACAGTAGGGAATAAGCCCGTTCCTTGCGCGGCAACTGCAGGCGCGTAGTGATCGGCTGCCAGCGTAACCCCTTCAGGCATCGGCACGCGAAGATTGTGACGTACGGAGACACGATACTGCGCCGGAGGCAAATCAAACCAGCGTGCAATAACCTTCTTGCGTAGCGCATAGGCCGCCAGCGTGGCGAGACCTGCGCCGAAGACGACTTTACTAAAC